>NZ_BMQN01000002.1:0-300000 GCF_014648135.1 Deinococcus sedimenti
AAGGTCTGCGCTTCGCGATCCGCGAAGGTGGCCGTACCGTCGGCGCCGGCGTCGTCGCCAAGGTCCTGGAGTAATCGACATGGTTGCCCCCAAGATCCGTATCAAACTGCGTGGCTTCGACCACAAGGCGCTGGACCAGTCCGCCAGCAAGATCGTGGACACCGTGCGCCGCACCGGCGCCGACGTGAGCGGCCCCGTGCCCCTCCCCACCCGCATCCGCCGCTTCTGCGTCCTGCGTTCCCCCTTCGTGAACAAGGACAGCCGCGAGCACTTCGAGATCCGCACCCACAACCGTCTGGTGGACATCATGAACCCCACCAAGAAGACGATTGACAGCCTCATGACCCTCGACCTGCCCACCGGTGTGGACATCGAGATCAAGACGGTGGGAGGCCGCGCATGAAGGGCATCCTCGGCACCAAGATCGGCATGACCCAGATCTGGAAGGGCGACCGCGCCATTCCCGTGACCGTCGTGCTGGCCGGCCCCTGCCCCGTCGTGCAGCGCAAGACCGCGCAGACCGACGGCTACGAGGCCGTGCAGATCGGCTACGCGCCCAAGCGCGAGAAGAGCGTCAACAAGCCCGAAGCCGGTCACTTCAAGAAGGCCGGGGTCAGCCCCGTGCGCTTCCTGCGTGAATTCCGCGACTTCAACCCCGAAGGCGACACCGTCAGCATCGACATCTTCGCCGAAGGCGAGAAGATCGACGCGACCGGCACCAGCAAGGGTAAAGGCTTCCAGGGCGTCATGAAGCGCTGGAACTTCAAGGGCGGCCCCGCCAGCCACGGTTCCAAGAAGTGGCACCGCCGCCCCGGCTCGATCGGCCAGCGCAAGACGCCCGGCCGCGTGTACAAAGGCAAGCGCATGGCCGGCCACATGGGCATGGACCGCATCACCGTCCAGAACCTGGAAGTGGTCGAAATCCGCGCTGACGAGAACATCATCCTGGTCAAGGGTGCAATCCCCGGCGCCAACGGTGGCCTCGTCGTCCTGCGTCAGGCCGCCAAGGGAGGCAAGTAAGACATGGCGCAGATCAACGTCATCGGCAAGAACGGGGGCCGCACCATCGACCTCGACCTGCCGGAAGTGAACAGCGGCGTCCTGCACGACGTCGTCACCTGGCAGCTCGCCAGCCGCCGCCGCGGCACGGCCAGCACCAAGACCCGTGCCGAAGTCAGCAAGACCGGCAAGAAGATGTACGGCCAGAAAGGCACCGGTAACGCCCGTCACGGCGACCGCAGCGTCCCCAACTTCGTGGGCGGCGGCGTGGCCTTCGGTCCCAAACCCCGCAACTACGGGTACACCCTGCCCCGCAAGGTCCGCCAGCTGGGCCTCGCCATGGCCCTGGCCGCCCGCCAGGAGACCGGCAAGCTGATCGCCGTCGACGGTTACGACCAGGACGGCAAAACCAAGAACTTCGTCGCCTGGGCCAAAGAGAACGGCATGGACGGCAGCGAGCGCGTGCTCATCGTCACCGATGACGCCGCGACCCGCCAGGCCGCCCGCAACGTCGCCTGGGCCACCGTGCTGCCCGTCGCCGGCCTGAACGCCTACGACATCCTGCGCCACGAGCGCCTGGTGATCGACGCGGTCGTGCTCGAGCCCGCGCAGGAAGGGGAAGAGGCATGAGCCACTACGACATCATCCAGGCCCCCGTGATCAGCGAGAAAGCCTACGCTGGTATGGAACGCGGCGTGTACTCCTTCTGGGTCAGCCCCAAGGCCACCAAGACCGAGATCAAGGGCGCCATCCAGAAAGCCTTCGGCGTGACCGTGATCGGCATCAGCACCATGAACGTCCCCGGCAAGCGCAAGCGCGTCGGCCGCTTCATGGGCCACCGCGCCGACCGCAAGAAGGCCATCGTGCGCCTCGCCGACGGTCAGACCATCGCCGCCCTTGAAGGCCAGGCCTAAGGAGAGATTGAACATGGCCGTCAAGAAATACCGTCCCTACACCCCCAGCCGTCGCCACATGACGACTGCGGACTTCAGCGGACTGACCAAAAAGCGCCCCGAAAAGGCGCTCACCGAGGCGCTCCCCAAGACCGGTGGCCGTAACAACCGCGGCCGCATCACCAGCCGCTTCATCGGCGGCGGTCACAAGCGCCTGTACCGCATCATCGACTTCAAGCGCCGCGACAAGGCCGGCGTGCCCGCCAAGGTCGCCGCGATCGAGTACGATCCCAACCGCAGCGCCCGCATCGCCCTGCTGAACTACGTCGACGGCGAGAAGCGCTACGTGCTCGCACCCGAAGGACTGCAGGTCGGCGCCATGGTGAACTCCGGCCCCGAAGCCGAACCCAAGCTCGGCAACGCGCTGCCCCTGCGTTTCGTGCCCGTCGGTGCCGTCGTGCACAGCGTGGAACTGATCCCCGGCAAGGGCGCCCAGCTCGCCCGCAGCGCCGGGACCAGCATCCAGGTGCAGGGCAAGGAAGGCGACTACGTCATCCTGCGGCTGCCCAGCGGCGAACTCCGCCGCGTGCACAGCGAGTGCTACGCCACCATCGGTGCCGTCGGCAACGCCGAGCACAAGAACATCAACATCGGTAAGGCCGGTCGCAGCCGCTGGCTCGGGCGCAAGCCCCACCAGCGTGGTAGCGCCATGAACCCCGTGGATCACCCCCACGGCGGTGGTGAAGGCCGTACCGGCGCGGGCCGCGTGCCCGTCAGCCCCTGGGGCCAGCCCGCCAAGGGCCTCAAGACCCGCAAGAAGCGCAAGAACAGCGACCGCTTCATCATCACCCGCCGCGGCGGGAAGTAAGGGAGGGTAGGACATGCCCCGTAGCCTCAAGAAAGGCCCGTTCGTGGATGACCACCTCCTGAAGAAGGTCGACGTCCAGAACGAAAAGAAGGACAAGCGCGTCATCAAGACCTGGAGCCGCCGCTCCACCATCGTTCCCGAAATGATCGGTCACACCATTGCCGTGCACAACGGCAAGCAGCACGTGCCCGTCTTCGTGAACGAGCAGATGATCGGCCACAAGCTCGGCGAGTTCAGCCCCACCCGCAGCTACCGCGGCCACGGCGCTGACAAGAACGCCAAGGGGAGCAAGAAGAAATGACCGCTCCTGAATTCCGCAACAAGAAGCAGCGCAAGCAGCAGCAGAAGCTGCGCACGCCCGGTAAGGCCATCGCCAAGTACGTCCGCATCAGCCCCCGCAAGGTGCGCCTGGTCGTCGACGTGATCCGTGGCAAGAGCGTCCGTGACGCCGAAGACCTGCTGCGCTTCATCCCCCGCGCCGCCAGCGAACCCGTCGCGAAAGTCCTGAACAGCGCCAAGCACAACGCGCTGCACAACGACAACATGCTCGAGGACCGTCTGGTCATCACCGCCGCGTACGTGGACGCCGGCCCGACCCTCAAGCGCCTGATCCCCCGCGCCCGTGGCAGCGCGAACATCATCAAGAAGCGCACCAGCCACATCACCATCGTCGTGGGCGAGAAGGGGAACAAGTAATGGGTAACAAGATCAACCCGAACGGCTTCCGCCTGGGCATCACCCGCACGTGGAACAGCCGCTGGTACGCCGGTAAGAAGCAGTACGCCGGTCTGCTGAAAGAAGACGAGAAGATCCGCAAGCTCGTCGGCAAGAAGCTGAACGCCGCCGGCATCGCGCGCATCGAGATCGAGCGCGCCGGCCAGCAGGTCAACGTGATTATCAGCGCCGCGAAACCCGGCATCGTGATCGGCAAGGGTGGGGAGTCCATCAAGGAACTCCGCCAGGACATCGAGCGCCTCGTGTCCGCCGGGACCGTGGCCGTGAACGTCGCCGAGATCCCCAACCCCAACATCAGCGCGCCCCTGGTCGCCCTGCGCATCGCCGAGCAGATCGAACGCCGCTTCGCGTTCCGCCGCGCCATGAAGCAGGCCGCCCAGCGCGTGATGGAGAGCGGCGCCCGCGGCGTCAAGATCATCCTGTCCGGCCGCCTCGGTGGCGCCGAGCAGGCCCGCACCGAGATGGTCCGCGAAGGCCGCGTGCCCCTGCACACCCTGCGCGCCGACATCGACTACGGCACCGCCCGCGCCGAGACCACCTACGGCTCGCTGGGCATCAAGGTCATGGTCTTCACCGGTGAAGTCATCGGCGGCAAGACCGAAAGCTACGCCCGCCCCCAGCGCCGCAACGACGAGCGCCGCCGTGAAGACGGTGACCGCCCCAACCGCCGCCGCCCCGCTGCGCGGCGCCGCCCCGGAGGTGAGTGATGCTTCTTCCCAAGCGCACCAAGTTCCGTAAACAGCACCGCGGCCGGATGACCGGTGACGCCAAGGGCGGCGACTACGTCGCGTTCGGCGACTTCGGCCTGATCGCCCTGGAACCCGCGTGGATCAAGAGCAACCAGATCGAGGCGTGCCGCATCGTGATGAGCCGCCACTTCCGCCGCGGCGGTAAGATCTACATCCGCATCTTCCCCGACAAGCCCGTGACCAAGAAGCCTGCCGAAACCCGAATGGGTAAAGGTAAAGGCGCCGTGGAGTACTGGGTCAGTGTCGTCAAGCCCGGCCGCGTGATGTTCGAAGTGTCCGGCGTGACCGAAGAGCAGGCCAAGGAAGCCTTCCGCCTGGCCGGTCACAAGCTGCCCATCCAGACCAAGATGGTGAAGCGCGAGGTCTACGATGAAGCTCAGTGATATGCGTAACCTGCAGGCCGCCGATTTCGCCAAGGAAATCGACAGCCGCAAGAAGGAACTGATGGAGCTGCGCTTCCAGGCGGCCGTGGGCAACCTCGCCCAGCCCCACCGCGTCAAGCAGCTCCGCCGTGAAGTGGCTCAGCTCAACACCATCCTGAGCGAGCGCAGCAAAGGGGAGCAGGCATGAAGAAGACCTTTACCGGCGTCGTCGTCAGCGACAAGGCCGACAAGACCGTCAGCGTGAAGGTCGAACGCAAGTTCGCCCACCCCCTGTACGGCAAGGTCGTCACCCGCAGCCACAAGTACGCTGCGCACGACGAGAACAACGAGTACAAGATCGGTGACCGCGTCGAGATCATCGCCGTGCGTCCCATCAGCAAGACCAAGACCTGGAAGGTCACCAAGCTGATCGAGCGCCCCCGCGGCATCGAGACCACCGCCGTGGAAACCGAGGGGGGTAAAGCATGATCATGCCCCAGTCCCGCCTCGACGTGGCGGACAACAGCGGCGCCCGCGAGATCATGTGCATCCGCGTGCTCAACAGCGGCATCGGCGGCAAGGGCCTCACCACCGGCGGCGGCGGCAACAAGCGCTACGCCCACGTGGGTGACATCATCGTCGCCTCCGTCAAGGACGCCGCCCCCCGCGGCACCGTCAAAGCCGGCGACGTCGTCAAGGCCGTGGTCGTGCGTACGTCACACGCCATCAAGCGTGCCGACGGCAGCACCATCCGCTTCGACAAGAACGCCGCCGTCATCATCAACAACCAGGGCGAGCCTCGCGGCACCCGCGTCTTCGGGCCGGTCGCCCGTGAACTCCGCGACCGCCGCTTCATGAAGATCGTGTCCCTGGCCCCGGAGGTGCTGTAATGCCCCGTCCCAGCGCTGGTAGCCACCACAACGACAAGCTGCACATCAAGAAGGGTGACACCGTCATCGTCCTGAGCGGCAAGCACAAGGGCAAGACCGGCAAGGTCCTCCTCGCCCTGCCCCGCGACCAGAAGGTCGTCGTGGAAGGCGTGAACCTCGTCACCAAGAACGTCAAGCCCAGCCCCGCCAACCCCCAGGGCGGCCAGGAACAGCGCGAGCTGGCCCTGCACGCCAGCAAGGTGTCCATCGTGGACCCCGAAACCGGCAAGGCGACCCGCATCCGCAAGACCATCGTGGACGGCAAGAAAGTTCGCGTGGCCGTCGCGAGCGGCAAGAACATCGACTGACCACTCCGGGCCGCCGCCCACACACGTGACATTGCGGCGGCCTGAGCGGCGCTCTCTGAAAAACTGGGAGACCGCTCGAAGGAACCCACCATGCAGCAACTGAAAACCAAGTACAACGAGCAGGTCCGCCCTGCCATGATGCAGCAGTTCGGCTACTCCAGCGTGATGGCCGTGCCCCGCATCGAGAAGATCGTCGTCAACGAAGGCCTCGGCAGCGCCAAGGAAGACAGCAAGGCGATCGACAAGGCCGCCAAGGAACTGGCGCTGATCACCCTGCAGAAGCCCATCGTCACCAAGGCGAAAAAGAGCATCAGCAACTTCAAGCTGCGCCAGGGCATGCCCGTGGGCATCAAGGTCACGCTGCGCGGCGAGCGCATGTTCGTGTTCCTCGAAAAGCTGATCAACATCGGCCTGCCCCGCATCCGTGACTTCAAGGGCGTGAACCCTAACGCCTTCGACGGCCGCGGCAACTACAACCTGGGCATCAAAGAACAGCTG
The DNA here is from genome assembly GCF_014648135.1 of Deinococcus sedimenti. Classification (NCBI taxonomy): domain Bacteria; kingdom Thermotogati; phylum Deinococcota; class Deinococci; order Deinococcales; family Deinococcaceae; genus Deinococcus; species Deinococcus sedimenti. The sequence continues at coordinate 6,342 of NZ_BMQN01000002.1, forward strand.
ATCTTCCCCGAAATCACCTACGACATGGTCGACAAGGTGCGCGGCATGGACATCACCATCGTGACCACCGCGAAGACGGACGAAGAAGCCCGCGCGCTCCTGCAAGCCATGGGCCTGCCCTTCCGCAAATAAGGACGGATGAACAATGGCTAACACTTCCAAAGTCGTCAAAGCTGCGCGCGGCCACAAGTTCGCCGTGCAGAACTACAACCGCTGCAGCCGCTGCGGTCGCGCCCGCGGGTACTACCGCTTCTTCGGCCTGTGCCGCATCTGCATCCGCGAGATGGCGCACAAGGGCGAACTGCCCGGCGTGAAGAAAGCCAGCTGGTAATCAGCTGACACCCCTCAAGGCCTCCCCACCCGGGAGGTCTTTTGCCTTGGTCCGCATGACTGCCCAGAAGTGTACGCCCCGACGTGTGAACCTCGACTTGTGGAGGCCGCGCAGAACTGATACACTCCCAAGTTGCCGTGCCTTGAAAGAGGAACGGACGCAGTGCCCCCCGGATACGAACCTGTCGCCTTGAGAGGTCATCGTCCGGTGGTGGTGAAGACCCAACAGAAGAGACGCGCCACCTTGTGGCCCCCGCTTCCACTTGGGGAGAATCGCGCCCGACCGCCAGCTTGCCTGGGGCCGGGCCACCTGCCGGGAGCAGGCCCCCACGCGGGGAACCAGCCCGGATCAACACCAGCCCATGGAGGCTACATGTTGAGTGATCCCATCGCCGATATGCTCACGCGCATCCGCAACGCGACGCGCACCCACAAGGAGACCGTGGACGTCCCGGCCTCCAAGTTCAAGGAGCAACTCGCCAAGCTGCTCGTGGCCGAAGGCTACGTTGCCAGCTACGAGCGCCTGCTGCCCGAAGGCCAGAAGTTCGACGTGCTGCGCCTGACCCTGAAGTACGGCGCCAAGCGCGAGCAGGTCATCAAGCACATCGAGCGCATCAGCCGCCCCGGCCGCCGCGCGTACGTGAGCGCCGAGAACCTGCCCCGCGTCCAGCGCGGCCTGGGCCTCGCCGTGGTGTCCACGAGCAAGGGCCTGCTGGCCGACCGCGACGCGCGCAAGCAGGGCGTCGGCGGCGAAGTCATCTGCGTCCTCTGGTAATCCCCACAGGGATTCCCGGCGCGCGAGCATCTCACCTGACCCCTCGGCCCCCACAGCGGGCAGGCCGAATTTAAGGAAGAAGGAGGACAGACCATGTCCCGAATTGGCAAACAGCCCATCGCCGTCCCGAACGGCGTGACCACCAGCACCCAGGACGGCGTGTTCAAGGTCAAGGGCCCCAAAGGCGAACTGACCGTTCCCTACAACACCGAACTGACCATCAAGCAGGACGGCGACCAGCTGCTCGTCGAGCGTCCCAGCGACGCGCAGCGCCACCGCGCCCTGCACGGCCTGACCCGCACCCTCGTGGCGAACGCCGTCAAGGGCGTCAGCGACGGCTACACCATCAACCTGGAGCTCAAGGGCGTCGGTTTCCGCGCCAAGCTCGCCGGGAAGGCCCTGGAACTGACCATCGGTTACAGCCACCCCGTCGTGATCGAGCCCCCGGCCGGTGTCAGCTTCGCCGTGCCCGAACCCACCAAGATCGACGTGAGCGGCATCGACAAGCAGCTCGTCGGTCAGGTGGCCGCGAACGTCCGTAAAGTCCGCAAACCCGACGCCTACCACGGCAAGGGTGTTCGCTTCGCTGGTGAGAAGATCAGCCTCAAGGCCGGTAAGGCTGGCGCCACCGGCGGGAAAGGGAAGAAATAATGGCTGCCCAGACGACCGTGCGCCGCAAGCTCCGCGCCCGCCGCAAAGTGCGGCAGGCCGCCGGAGATCGCCTGCGCCTCAGCGTGTACCGCTCCAGCAAGCACATCTACGCCCAGATCATCGACGACAGCAAAGGCGTCACCGTGGCTGCCGCCAGCAGCGCCGCTGTCAAGACGGGCACCAAGACCGACACCGCCACCGCTGTGGGCAAGGCCCTCGCGGAAGCCGCTCTGGCCAAGGGCGTCAAGAAGGTTGTCTTTGACCGTGGTCAGTACCGCTACCACGGACGCGTGAAAGCGCTCGCCGACGCGGCGCGGGAGGGTGGCCTTGACTTCTAACCGACGTAACGACCGTATGGACCGCGAAAGCAGCGAATTCGAAGAGAAGATGCTGTTCGTCAACCGTACGAGCAAGACCTACCAGGGCGGCCGCCGCTTCCGCTTCGCTGCACTCGTGATCCTCGGCGACCGTAACGGCCGCGTGGGCATGGGCATCGGCAAGGCGAAAGAAGTGCCCGTGGCCATCGAGAAGGCCAAGAGCATCGCCCGCAAGAACATGATCATGGTGCCCGTCGAGAACGGCACCATCCCCCACGACATCGTGGGTGTGAACAGCACCAGCCGCGTGCTGCTCAAGCCCGCAGGCCCCGGTACCGGCGTGATCGCGGGCACCGTGCCCCGCAGCATCGCCGAACTGGCCGGCATCACCAACCTGCTGTCCAAGGAACTCGGCAGCCGCAACAAGGTCAACGTGGCGTACGCCGTGTTCGACGGCCTGAAGAACCTCCGCACCGCCAAGCAGGTCCGTGCCCTGCGCGGCGAGGTGCAGCCCACCGGAGGCGCCCAGTGAAAATCACCCTGAAGCGCAGCGTCATCGGTCGCCCTGGCTACCAGGTGAAGACCGTTCACGCGCTCGGCCTGAAGAAGATCGGCCAGACCCGCGAGGTCAGTGACACCCCCGCCGTCCGCGGTATGGTGAACACCGTCAAGCACCTGCTGGAGGTGCAAGAATGAAACTCCACGAACTCAAGCCCAACGCCGGCAGCCGCAAGAACCGCAAGCGCGTCGGTCGCGGCCCCGGTGGCACCGACAAGACCGCCGGTCGCGGTCACAAGGGCCAGAAGAGCCGCAGCGGCGCTGGCAAGGGTAGCTTCTTCGAAGGTGGCCGCAGCCGCCTGATCGCCCGCCTGCCCAAGCGCGGCTTCAACAACGTCGGCGTGACGTTCGAAGTCGTGAACCTGGCGCAGCTGGCGAACATCGAGGACGCCACCATCGACCGCAACGTGCTGGAACTCGCGGGCCTCGTGCGCCGCAAGAACCGCCCCGTGAAACTGCTCGGCAGCGGCGAGATCGCCCGCGCCGTGACCATTCACGTGGACGCCGCCAGCGAAGGCGCCGTGAAGGCCGTGGAAGCGGCCGGCGGCAAAGTCATCCTGCCCGAAGCGAACGAAGCCGAGAAGGCGGAGTAAATGCTTCGCGCCTTCCGCGACGCATTCCGGATTCCGGATCTTCAGCGGAAGATTGTCTTCACCCTGCTGCTCCTCGCCGTGTACCGGCTGGGGAGCAGCATTCCCACACCAGGGGTCAACAGCGCCGCGCTGAGCAACGCGACCAGCGGCGGTCTGTTCGGCCTGATCAGCATGATCTCGGGAGGCAATCTTTCGCAGTTCTCGATCTTCGCGCTCGGCGTGCTGCCGTACATCACGGCCAGTATCGTCATCCAGCTGCTGACCACCACCCTGCCGCCTTTGGAGAAACTTTCCAAGGAAGGCGAGGAAGGTCGCAAGAAGATCAACCAGTACACCCGTTACGCCGCCGTGGCGCTGGGCACCTTCCAGGCCGGGTTCTTCGCGGCGTTCATCAACAGCAACCCCAGTTACCTGGCGGTCGGCTGGGAGCCGGGCCTGTTCACCATTCTGGTGATGGTCCTGACCCAGGTGGCGGGCATCGCCTTCACCATGTGGATCGGCGAGCGCATCACGGAAGTAGGCGTCGGCAACGGCATCAGCCTGATCATCACCAGTGGCATCATCGCCATGTACCCCCGCGAGATCGGTCTCACGGCGCAGCTGATCAGAAGTGATCCCGACGCGCCCTGGCTGCTGCGTCTCGTGGCGTTCGTGGCCGTGATTCTCGTGACCATCGCCGGGATCGTGTACGTGTACCAGGCCGAGCGCCGCGTCCCCGTCACGTACGCCCGCGCGCGTGGCGGCGCGGCCGGTCAGGCCCGCAGCGCCGGTCAGGCCACCTGGCTGCCCATCAAGGTGAACCAGGCGGGCGTGATCCCCGTGATCTTCGCGTCGGCCATGCTGATCATTCCCAACCTGATCCAGCAGGGTACCGCGACCCGCGCGCCGGGCGTGAGCAGCTGGATCGCCACGTACCTGACGTTCGGGCAGCCGCTGTACATCGCGCTGGAAGCCCTGCTGATCTTCGGCTTCACGTACCTGTACAACAGCGTGCAGTTCGATCCGAAGCGCATCGCGGAGCAGCTGCGCGAGGCCGGGGGCTTCATTCCCGGCGTTCGCCCCGGCACGCCCACCGCGGAGTTCCTGGGCACCATTAGCAGCCGCCTGAGCCTGTGGGGCGCGATCTTCCTGGTGATCCTGACCGTCATGCCGCAGCTGGTGCAGCGCTGGACCGGCATCACGACCTTCCAGTTCAGTGGCACCGGCCTGCTGATCATCGTGGGCGTGGCGCTCGAAACCCTCAAGCAGCTTGAAGCGCAGCTGACGGTCCGCCGCTACGACGGATTCATCAGCAAGGGCCGCATCCGCGGCCGCATGAACCGCGACAGCTGAACCCAGCCTTGACGCGCGCCGCCCTCCCAGCCGGGGGCGGCGCGTTTCCTGTTCCCAGGGTGGGGACAGCCGTGTTCTGATCAGGACCGCGCGAATCTGACCTTCAGCCACTATGCTGAGGGGTGAACGGAGGACAACAGTGACTCAACCCAAACACAACGTCGTCATCTTCCTCGGGCCTCCCGGCGCGGGCAAAGGCACCCAGGCGGAACGACTGGCGCAGGACAAGGACCTCGTCAAGATCAGCACCGGCGATATCCTGCGCGACCACGTGGCGCGCGGCACCGAACTGGGCCAGCAGGTCAAGCCCATCCTGGACGCCGGGCAGCTCGTGCCGGACGACATCCTGATCGCGCTGATCCGCGACAAGCTGGCCAGCATGGACGCCGTGCGCGTCATCTTCGACGGCTTCCCCCGCACCACCGCGCAGGCGAAGGAACTGGACGTGCTGCTGGAGGAACTCGGCGCGCCCGTCAGTGCCGTGCCTCTGCTGGAGGTGCCGGATCAGGTGCTGATCGACCGGATCGTGGACCGGGGCCGTCAGGCCGCCGCGCGCGGCGAGGCGGTGCGCAGCGACGACACCGAGGAGGTCGCCCGCAAGCGTCAGGAGATCTACCGCGAGCAGACTCAGCCGTTGATCGACTACTACAGCGCGCGCGGTCAGCTGACCCGCGTGGACGGCGTGGGCAGCATGGATGACGTGTACGGCCGCATCTTGGGCAGCATGAAGTAAACGCGGGTTCGAGGGGGGCGGGTGGTTCTGGCTGAGGCTGGAATCACCCGCCCCTTCGTATGCCCGGCAATGCTCTTTGATCGGCGCGCTTGAGTCAGCCCGCTTGAGTCGGATGGGGGAATGCACTACATTACGCTGGCAGCGTAACGGCTGGAAGGATGCCCGATGACCCCACCCACCGACCCCATCCTGACCCTGGCCCCCGACACGGGCAGCGCCGCCAGCGCCCTCAAGCTCGCCACGCCCACCCGCTGGCCCGACCTGCACGCCGGACCCACCCACCTGTGGGGCCACTGCCAGGGCAGCGGCACCCAGCCGTACCTGACCGGGGTGGACCGCAGCGGCCCGGGCGCACCTGCCTTCAAGTGCTCCTGCCCCAGCCGCAAGTTTCCCTGCAAGCACGCCCTGGCGCTGCTCCTGCTGCACGAATCGCATCCGCAGCACTTCGGCACGGATCCCGCCCCGGACCCCATCCGGAAGTGGCTGGACGGCCGCGCTGAGAAACACGCTCCACCCGAATCCGACGCCGACCCGGCAGGGGAGACCCGCAGCGGGCCCGACCCCGCCGCGCAGGCCAAACGCCGCGCCGCGCGCGAGAAGAAGGTCAGCCTGGGCCTGGACGCCCTGCAGACCTTCCTGAAAGACCTCGTCCGCGACGGACTGGCGCAGGCTGCCGCGCGACCCTACAGCGACTGGGACACCCAGGCCGCCCGCCTCGTGGACGCCCAGGCGCCCGGCGCCGCGCGACTGGTCCGCATGATTCCCGAATTGCTGCCGCACCCGGACCGGCTGCTGGCGCACCTGGCCCGCCTGTACCTGCTGACCGAGGCGTGGCCGCGCCGCGACACCCTGACCGCCCCGCAGCAGGCCGACCTGCGCGCCGCGCTGGGCTTCCCGCTCGACAAGGCCGCCACCGTCGCCGCCGGGGGCACCGACACCCGCTGGCTGATCCTGGGCCACACCGTCAGCGACGAGGAGCAGGTCCGCACCCGCCGCACCTGGCTGCACGAAGGCGGCACCACCGCGCTGCTGTTGGACTTCGCCGCGCCCGGCTGGCCCCTGCCGCCCACCCTGCCCGCCGGGGGCAGCGTCCGCGCCCGCCTGAGCCCTGCCCCCGGCACGGTCCCCCAGCGGCACGTCCTGGACGGCGAGGCCACCCGAACCGCTCCCGCCCCCCTGCCCGCACCCGTCACCCTGGACAGCCTGCTCGACGCGCATGGGGCTGCCCTGGCCCTGAATCCCTGGCTGGAGCGCACCGCGCACCACCTCGGTCCCGTCACCGTCCACCCGCCCACGCGCGACGGCGACCCCTGGCGGGCCGGGGACGCACGCGGCAGCCTCCCGCTCGGCGGCAGCGACACCGCCCGCCTCACCCTGCTGGCCCTGGGCGGCGGGCACCCGCAGACGTTCACCGCCGAATGGGACGGGCAGAGCCTCACCCCCCTGTGCGCCGGGCAGGACGGCACCCTGCACCCCCTGGACGCCCCGGAGAACGACGATGGGTTCTGACCTCCCGGCCCTGCTGAGCGCCGCGCTGATCGGCACCGAACGCGCCCCGCTGCCCACCCCCGGCCCCGACGCTGCCGGACAGGCCGCCGCGCGCATCACGCGGGGCGACCCGGCAGGCACCCTGCTCGCCCGCGCCGCGCTGCTGACCCTCGCCGCGACCGCCGGACGGCAACCCGACCCACCCGCCCCGGCCCCCACGCCCGCCCCCAGCGACCCGCGCCCGGAAGCCCCGGCCCGCGCCGCGCGGCATCTCCCGCACCTGGGCGGTCCCCTGCTGCACGAGTGGCTGAGCCTGTGCCACGCGCACGGCTCCCGCGTCCCGGCGCTGCATCTGCCGCGCCTGCTGAGCCTCGCCACGCAGGACCGCAGCCTGCGCGTCCCCCTGGCCCGCGTGCTGGACGAGCGGGGGCGCTGGCTCGCACAGCACGCGAACAGCCCCGCCCTGGCCCACGCCGAAGCACCCGACGAGCCCACCTGGGCCGCGCTGAGCGACACCGACCGCGACACCCTGCACCGCGTCCTGCGAGCCCTCAACCCCGACACCGCCCGAGCCCTGCTGAGCGCGCAGTTCGACACCGAACGTGCCGCCAGCCGCAAACGCCTCCTGAGCGCCGTGCTGGACACCCTGAATGACGACGACCACACCCTGGAACCCCTGCTGGAGGGTGCTCTGGACGACCGCAGTCCCGACGTGCAGACCCTCGCCCGGCAGATCCTCCAGCGGCTCCCGCGCAGCGCGCTGAACGCCCGAATCGCCGAGGCGCTGCACGACCCCGGCACGCCCCCCAGCCCCCGCGACGGCCTGAGCGGCGGCCCCCAGGCCCGACTCAGCCACGTCCTGCGGCACGCCCACCCCGACGCGCTGCTGCGCGCCACGCCCGGCGACCTCCCCGGCCTGATCACCCTGGCGCGCGATCACCACCTGCTCGACGACCTCATCGCAGGCACCCTCACGCACCGGCACCAGCCCCTCGCGCAGGCCCTTCTCCCGCACGCGCCCACCCCCGCCCTGCGCGCCCTCAGCGACCCGGCCCGTACTCTCCGCGACGGCCTGCACGACCGCGACCCCGACCTCATCCTCGCCGCCCTGGCGCACCACCCCACCCCCTGGACGCCCGACGACAGCCACGCCATCCTCAGCCTCCTCCAGGACACCCTCCGGCACACCGAACACCCGTACCAGTGGCCGCAACGCTGGCGCACCCTGCACGACCACGCCCATCACCTCCACCCCGACACCACGCCCCCCGCACCCCTGCCACCCGACGCCCCCCACCACGCCCAGAGCGTCTGGCACGACCTGATGGGCACCCTCGACACCCGCAGGCAGATCCGGCACGACTTCAAGGAGCACCCATGACCCGCGACTGGCGAGCACAGCGACGCGAGATCCGGGCGCAACGTGCAAGTCCTGAACGGCTGCTCACCCTGGCGCAACTGGACGTCACCCTGGCCCGCCTCATCGCGCAGCAGAGCCGCACGCCCATTCCCGTGCTAGAGGATCTCGCCCGGCACCCCGACGTCTTCACCCGCCGGAAGGTCGCCGGGAATGTCCGGACTCCCGCAGACACACTCCGGACACTGGCCGCACAGAGACGGTTCCACATCCTAAAAGCTGTTGCTGGCAATCCCAATACACCCGCCGACGTCATCGACGACCTCGCACGGCACCCCCACCACACCGTCCGGATCGCCTGTCTGGAGAACCGCACGCTGAGCTTCAACCGGTACTACGAACTGGCCCACGATCCACACCCCGCCGTTCAGACCGCATGGCTGGCGCACGAACTCGAACTGATTCGGGCCAAGGTCACGCCACTCCCCACGCCCGGCGAACTGTCGGAATGGCTCGACTCCGCCCACCTGACCTTCCGACGCGTCCTCGCCCGCTCCCTGCACCTCCTGCCCCCTGACCAGCAGACCGATGCCGCCGACGCCCTCCTTGACGACAATGATCCGGTCATCCGCGAGCACGTCATCCTGTACGCCTCAGAAGACCAGCAGAACCCGCACGCGCGTGATCCGTCCCCCTGGGTTCGCGGCGTCATCGCGGCCCGCACCACCGACCCAGACCTCTACCACGTCCTCCTGCACGATCCCGACCAACACGTCCGCCGCGCCGCCGCACGCAACCCACAGCACACCGCCCACCCCGGAGCCCACCCATGACCACTCCTGACGCCACCGTCCTGCGCCAGCACGCCGAGCAGCAGTACGCGCACGAACTCGAAGCCCTCGCCGCGCACGACACCCGCCCCCGCCCGCCCCGCTGGAACCTCAGCCCGCACGCCGTCCTCACGTACCTGCTCGGCGGCACCCTCCCCGACGGGACCGAGATCACCGCCAAATACGTCGGGGACCGCCGCCTCATGGAGATCGCTGTCGCCACGCTCGCCACCGACCGCGCCCTCCTCCTGCTGGGCGTGCCCGGCACTGCCAAAAGCTGGGTCAGCGAACACCTCGCCGCCGCCATCAGCGGCGACAGCACCCTCCTCATCCAGGGCACCGCGGGCACCGCCGAGGACACCCTCCGCTACGGCTGGAACTACGCCCGCCTCCTCGCCGAAGGCCCCAGCCCCGCCGCACTCGTCCAGAGCCCCATCCTCCGCGCCATGCAGAGCGGGAAGATCGCCCGCCTGGAAGAACTCACCCGCGTGCAGAGCGACGTGCAGGACACCCTCATCACCATCCTGTCCGAAAAGACCCTCCCCGTCCCGGAACTGAACACCGAAATCCAGGCCGTCCACGGCTTCAACCTCATCGCCACCGCTAACACCCGCGACCGCGGCGTCAACGACCTCTCCAGCGCCCTCAAACGCCGCTTCAACACCGTCATCCTCCCCGTCCCCGACACCCTCGACGACGAAGTCCGCATCGTCACCGCCCGAGCCCAGGCCCTCAGCGCCGCCCTCCAGATCCCCGCCCAGCCCCCCGCCCTCGAAGAAGTCCGCCGAATCGTCACCGTCTTCCGCGAACTCCGCTCCGGCACCACCGAAGACGGCAAAACCCGCCTCAAAACCCCCAGCGGCAGCCTCAGCACCGCCGAAGCCATCAGCGTCGTAGGCCAGAGCCTCAGCCTCGCCGCGCACTTCGGCACCGGCACCCTCACCCCCCACGACATCGCCGCCAGCCTCATCGGCGCCATCATCAAAGACCCCACCCAGGACGCCCTCATCTGGCGCGAATACCTCGAAACCGTCACCAAAAAACGCGACGACTGGAAAGACTTCTACAAAGCCTGCCGGGCAGTGAGCTGAACATGGATGCTGTTTTCCCCGTTGAACAGTTACGACCCCTGCACGCCGAGCTGTTCCCCGGCCCACAAGTGGAAGGACGCCACACCGCGAGCTGCGAGGTGCACTTCGCGCCGTTCGAACTGCCCAACCCCAACGACGACGTGACCTCAGAAGACTACGAACCGCTGACCTTCGAATCGCCCCTGCGACTGGACTTCATTGACCTGCCCAGCCTGAACCTGAATGTACTGGCGGGGCAGACCTTCACCTTCCCCGCCAACCCGGAACCCGGCTACATCGACGGTTCGATCTATTTCGTCGGGGCTCACAACCCAGTGGACATCACCCGCATCACCTTCGGGATGCTGACCGAACATGGCCTGCCGGTGACCTTCGAGGGAACGTGGCAGATGGAATTCGAAGCGTCCGGCTTCCAGGCCTTCGAAACGACGATCCGCACGACACTTCAACGCCGCACTGAGCCAACGTGAAGCGACTGGTGAATCACGATCCAGATTGGCTGGCAGGACAGCATGCTCCCAGTTCGGCCTGCTTGTTGGTGCTGACGCGCGATCTGTTGTTCTGCAGTGGGGTGAATTGAGGGGTGGGTGATCCGCGTGCCAATTACCTGCTGGTCGAGGACGGCGAACTGCGCGTCCATTCGGATCGGGAGGGTGGGAGTTCGTTGCCAGAATTGATCCTTGAGGGTGAGGCGGGGGTGCTGCCGTGGTTGCGGTCGTGCGCGGAGCGGGGTGGGTTCCTGCATGACGCGGGGTACGCGGCGGGGGCGCTGCTGGTGCAGGCGGAGGCGCGCGTGCTGGTGGTCGGTATGACGCGCTGGGAGGCGTGGCATCTGGACCCCGATCCGTTCGAGGCGTTCCCGGCGTTGCGGGAGGTGCTGGAGGTGGGGCGGATGCGGCGCGTGTTCGTGGAACTGGTGGGGGGGCAGTGGCCGGGGTGGCGGGTGGTCGTGGCGAGCCCGGCGGCGTTTGGTGTGCAGGAGTGCGTGCAGACCGATGTGTCGCGTATCCCCGTTCTGCCGGTCCGGGTGGAGACGTTGAAGGGCTTGACGGACGAGTCCGTGCGGGCCGGGTTGCGTGCGGTCCTGGCACAGGTAATGCCCGTTGCGGCATTCCGGCGGGTGAAGTGGTGACGGTATCCGTAGTCTGAGGCCAGTGGGAACGCTTGGAATTCAGATAGTGACATCCGCCGTGAGGCTGCTAAGGAGAAGTGGAAGATGAAACGGAACGTGTGGCTACTGAGCGTCATCTTGGGAATTGCTGGGTCGTGTGTGCACGCGCAGGAGGTGCGTCCTGCGACGGTGGTGAGTGCGCCGCAGGACCGGGGAAGTGCTGAGCTGATCGAGAAGGCCCGTGCAGGGGATGTCAATACGCAGATTGAACTGGCGCTTGCATACAAGGACGGGATGGGGGTCGAACAGAACAACGGCTTGGCTTTCGAGTGGATGATGAAGGCCGCGCTGAGTGGCGATCCGAATGCGCAGAAGTTCCTGGGGTTCTTCTACATGCAGGGCGTCGGTGTGGCGAGCAGCATGTCTGATGCGGCGGTGTGGTTGCGCAAGTCGGCGTTGCAGGGGGATCACGAGGCGCAGCACAACTACGCGAGCATGTTCTCGCTGGGTCAGGGTGTGCAGCGGGATCTCGCGGAGGCGTTCAGGTGGTACAGGCTGGCTGCTGATGGTGGGCATGCGGCATCGCAGAACAATCTGGGAATCGCGTACATGGAGGGATTGGGTACGGCGGTTAACCTGGCAGAAAGTGTCCGGTGGTTCACGCGGGCTGCCGAGCAGGGGTTACCCGAGGCGCAGCACACCCTGGGTGCTCTCTATACCGAGGGTCGGTTCGTTACCAGGGATCCGGTAAAGGCCGTTTTCTGGTTCCGGAAGGCGGCGTCTCAGGGAGATGCAAATTCTCAGAACAATCTCGGGGTGGCTTACCTTCACGGCGAAGGACTTCCACGTGATATCGCCAGTTGCGTCTACTGGATCACCCTTGCCGCTCAGAATGGCGACGTGGACGCGTTTTTTAACATGGGCATCCTTTACCTGGATGGCATCGGTGTGACTGCTGACCGGACCAGAGCCATCAGTTGGTTCGAGAAGGCTCTGGCGGGCGGACACCCTCGTGCGGCCCGGGTGCTACAGGATCTCCGGAAATGACCGGTGCCTGACGTCTCCATTTTCCCTATCCGTCATCACGGCCCTGGCTCGGCGCGTAGCCTTGAGCACGCGTTGTCGCAGCTCAATCCGGATGTGGTGCTGGTTGAGGGGCCGTCCGATGCGGGTTCCGTGCTGCCGTTCCTGGCGCAGGCGGACATGACGCCGCCCGTGGCACTCCTCGGCTACGTGAACGACGATCCGTCTCGTGCGGCGTTCTGGCCGTTCGCGGTGTTCAGTCCGGAGTTCGTGGCGTTGCGGTGGGCGGCGCGGGCGGGGGTGGCGGCGCGGTTCGTGGATCTTCCGGCGGGGGTGGTGCTGGCCGGGGAGCGGGACGGGCCGGAGGATGAGTTGCGGGATGATCCGTTGGGGGTGCTGGCGCAGGCGGCTGGTTTCGCGGATTTCGAGCGGTGGTGGGAGTCGCTGGTGGAGGCTCGTCTTTCTCCCTCCCCCCTGGTGGGGGAGGGTGGGGTGGGGGGGCCGCCGGGTGAGGCGGCGTTCGATGTGTTCGCGGCGGTGAATGAGGCGATGCGGGCGGTGCGGGCGGACGCGCTGGGGCCGGTGGGTCGGGAGGCGCAGCGGGAGGCGTTCATGCGGCAGGGGATCCGCGCGGCGCTGAAGGAGGGCTTCGCGCGGGTGGCGGTGGTGTGTGGGGCGTGGCATGCGCCCGCGCTGGACGTCTCCCAGTTCCCGGTGAAGGCGGACGCGGCGCTGCTCAGGGGCCTGCCGAAGGCGAAGGTGACGCTGACGTGGGTGCCGTGGACGCATGGTCGCCTGAGCGTGGCGAGCGGGTACGGGGCGGGCGTGCGCTCGCCCGGGTACTACGAGCATCTGTTCACGTCGCACGGCGCGGTGGCCGAGCGGTGGTTCGCGCGGGTGGCGCGGCTGCTGCGCGCCGAGCGGCTGGAGGCGAGCAGCGCGTCGGTGATCGAGGCGACGCGGCTGGCGAACGCGCTGGCGGCGTTGAGGGGCCGGGCGCTGCCGGGCCTGGAGGAGTTGAACGAGGCGGCGCTGAGCGTGTTCGGCTGGGACGGGGACCTGCCCCTGCGGCTGATCGAGGAGCGGCTGGTGGTGGGGGAGGCGCTGGGCGCGGTGCCGGACGGGGTGCCGACGGTGCCGTTGGCGCGGGACGTGGCGCGGCAGCAGAAGAGTTTGCGCTTGAAGGTGCTGCCGGAGAAGCTGGACCTGGATCTGGACCTGCGGTCGGACAACGACCTGGCGCGCAGCGTGCTGTTTCACCGCCTGAACCTGCTGGGCGTGCCGTGGGCGAAACCGCGTGGGTCGGGTGGCCTCGGCACGTTCCGGGAGGGGTGGCAGTTGCGGTGGCGGCCGGAGTTCAGCGTGCGGCTGGTCGAGGCGAGTCGGCTGGGGCAGACGGTGCGGGACGCGGCGACGGCGTCCGCGCTGGAGTCCGCGCGGGGTGCGGGGACGCTGGCGGAACTGACGGGTCTGTTGGAGGTGCTGCGCCTCGCGGACCTGCCGGGGGCGCTGCCGGTGACGCTCGCGGCGCTGGATGAGCGGTCGGCGCTGGGTGCGGACGTGCCGGACGTGCTGCGGGCCCTGCCGCCTCTGGCGCGACTGGCGCGCTACGGGGACGTGCGTGGGCGCGGCGCGGCGGTCGCGGGTGGGGGAGAGGTGGCCCCGCTGGAGACGTTCCGGGCACTGCTGACCCGCGCGGCGGTGGGGCTGCCGCTGGCCGGGGTGGGCCTGGGGGACGACGCGGCGGCAGAGGTGCGGGACGCGGTGCGGGGGGCGGACGCGGCGGTGCGCCTGCTGGACGACCCGGACGTGACCGGGGACTGGCGCGCGGCCCTGCGCCGGGCGGCGGACCGGGTGGACGCGCATCCGCTGCTGTTGGGGGACGCGCTGCGCCGCCTGCGGGACGCGGGCGTGCTGGACGCCGCTCAGGTCGAGGCGCGGCTGGGACTGGCCCTGAGTGATCCGTCGCCGCTGGCGGTCACGGCGTGGCTGGACGGGTTCCTGGGGGACACCGGGGCGCTGCTGGTGCACGACGCGGGCCTGCTGGCGTTGGTGGACGGCTGGCTGTCGGCCCTGGACGCCGAGGTGTTCCAGAGTGTGCTGCCGCTGCTGCGCCGGGTGTTCGCGCGCTTCGAGGCCCCGGAACGCCGCGCGATCGGCGAGGCGGTGCGCGGGGGGACGCCCGCGTCGCGTCTCGCGCCGGTTGCGGTGGATGACGCGCGGGCGGCGCGGGTCGTTCCGGTCGTGCTGAGCCTGCTGGGTGTATCCCCCGAATGATAAGAAAATGAGATTCAGCGCCGGCTATCTTTATCGGGTCTTATGCTGACGTCCCGCCTGCGCGCGCTGCTGCTTCCCCTGGCCCTGATCTCCGGCGCGGCGTGCCCCCACGCCCAGGCCCGTCCCCTGGTGCTCGTGTACCACCAGGTCGGGGCGGGCAGCGGGGCGTCGCTGGGCATCGCGCCGCACGCCCTGCGGCAGCGGGTCGAAACCCTGCGCCGCCTCGGGTACCGCTTCGTGACCTCCAGCGAGGCCGCGCGCGCCGCCCCGCAGGAGAAGGTGGCCGTCATCCAGTTCGACGACGGATTCGAGAGCGTGTACCGGCTGGCCTTCCCGGTGCTGCGTGACCTGGGGGTGCCCGGCACGGCGTACGTGATCTGGTCGCGGCTGGATCAGCCGGGCAGCCTGAGCCGCGCGCAGGTGCGTGAACTGCGCGCCGCCGGGTGGGAGATCGGCACGCACTCGCACCGGCACGCGGCGCTGGCTGACCTCGCCCCGGCGGGCCTGCGCCGCGAGCTGAGCGTTCCGGACGGCGAGGCGGCCCGCTGCGTCGCGTACCCGCTGAACCGGCACGACGCGCGGGTACGCCGCGCCGCGAGCGAGCAGGGGCTCTCGTGCGGGGTGGCTGGGGGGCCGCCCGCGCTGGGCCGCCCGGATCCGCTGGCCCTGCCCGCCCCGGCGATCACGCCCTGGGACGGGACGTTGCTGCCCATGCGCGCCCGCTGGGGTCTGGACGCCCGCGTGCCGCTGCTCATGGCAGGCCTGAGCGAACCGCTGCTGGACGCCCTGGTGGATCCGGCAGGCGTGGCGGTCACGCCGCCGCGCAGCTGGAACCCGGCGCATTACGAGTTGCTGGGCAACGGTCTGATCAGCGTCGCGTGGCGCGGCGAGCGTGAGACTCGGCTGGCGTGGCGCGAGGGCCGCTGGAGCGCGAATGCTGCCGCGCGCCGTGGCGTGGGTGTGGGGGGGGCCTACACGGGCGGCAGCGTGGCGTTCAACGTCGCGCCGGTCACGCTGGCGGCCGGGTGGGACGGCAGCGGGCCGCTGCTGGGCGGCGCGCTGGCGTTGGGCGGGCACGGGGAGGTCTGGGCGCGGACCAGTCGCCTGAACGGCGCGTGGACCTGGGCGGCGGGTCTGACCGTCATTCCGGTGGATTACGTGCAGGTCAGTGCCGCGCGGGACGTGACCGGCACGCAGCTGGGCCTGCGGGCGGCGCTGCCCTGGCAGGACGGCGAGGGCCGCCCGCTGCGGGTGGGGGGCGGGTACCGCTGGGGCGAGGGGGCCGGGCCGTTCGCGGAACTGGAGTACCGGGTGGGCAGTTACAGCCTCACCGCCGAGGTGAGCGGCGCGGGCCGGTTCGGCGTGAAGTTCACGTCCGTCTGGTAAGCAGGCGGGCAGAGGGAGGGCCATGATGACCACAGAGGAACGCACGCGCCGCTGGCGGCTGGTGCTGGGTGGCGGGGATGCCGACGGGCTGGCCGCGCAGGAGGGGACCGAGGTGCCCCTCACGCTGGAGGACCGCCGCATGGACGCCGCGCTGGCCGGACTGTACGACCCGCCCGACGGTGAGCGGCGGGGTGGGCTGGGGGGGAGTGCGCCGCGCGTGGCGCGCTGGCTGGCGGACCTGCGCGAGTTCTTCCCGTCGGACGTGGTGCGCGTGATGCAGGCGGATGCCATCGAGAGGCTGAACCTGCAGCAGCTGCTGTTCGAGCCGGAGATGCTGGATGGCGTGGAGCCGGACGTGCATCTCGTGGCGACGCTGGTGTCCCTGAAGGGCGTGATGCCGCCGTCGGCGCGGGACGCGGCCCGTTCGGTGGTGCGGCGCGTGGTGGACGACCTGACGCGCCGCCTGGAGGAACCGACCCGCGCGGCGGTCACCGGGAGCCTCAGCCGCGCGCAGCGCACGCACCGCCCGAAGGCCGCCGAGATCGACTGGCCGGGCACGATCCGCGCGAACCTGCGCACGTACCGCCCGGAACTGGGCACCCTCGTCCCCGAGCGGCTGGTCGGGCATGGGCGGCGGCGGCGGAGCCTGCGGGACGTGGTGCTGTGCGTGGACCAGTCGGGCAGCATGGCGGGCAGCGTCGTGTACGCCGGGGTGTTCGGCACGGTCCTGGCGAGCCTCCCGGCGCTGAGCACGCGCGTCGTGGCGTTCGACACGGCGGTCGCGGACCTGACCGAGCACCTCAGCGACCCGGTGGAGTTGCTGTACGGGCTGCAACTGGGCGGCGGGACGGACATCAACCGGGCGCTGGCGTACTGCCAGGGTGTGATCGAGCGGCCCGAGCAGACGGTCCTCGTGCTGCTCAGTGACCTGTTCGAGGGCGGCAACGAACGCGAGATGCTCGCCCGTGCCCGCGCGCTGCGCGAGAGTGGCGTGCTGGTCGTGGCGCTGCTGGCCCTGTCGGACGACGGCGCGCCCAGCTTCGATCATGGCGTGGCGCGCGCCCTGGCGAGCCTGGACATCCCGGCGTTCGCGTGCACGCCCGATCACTTCCCGGGGCTGCTGGCCGCCGCGCTGCGCGGGGACGATCCGGGCGCGTGGGCGGGCGATCAGGGACTTGTGGTCCGGGGGAGCGGCGTAGGGTAAGCGTATGACGCAGCGTCTGGTGGTCGCGGGTGGCAGCGGGTTCCTGGGTCGGGCGGTGGCGCGGCACTTCACGGCGCTCGGGTGGGAGGTCGTGATCCTGTCGCGGTCCCGCCCGGCCGTGCCCACGCCGGGACGCTGGGTGGCGTGGGACGCGCTGCGGCCGGGCGAGTGGGTGCGGGAACTGGACGGCGCCGCAGCCCTGCTGAACCTGGCGGGGCGCACCGTGAACTGCCGGTACAGCGCGGCGAACATGCTGGAGATCTACACGTCCCGCCTGGACAGCACCCGCGCGCTGGGCCGCGCCCTGAGCAGCGTGGACCACCCGCCGCGCGTCTGGCTGAACAGTTCCACCGCGACCATCTACCGGGACGCCCGCGACCGCCCGCAGGACGAGCTGGGCGGGGAACTGGGCGCGGGCTTCAGCGTGGACGTCGCCCGCCGCTGGGAGGCCGCCCTGATGGAGGAAGCCCTGCCGCACACGCGGCGCGTGGCGCTGCGCACCGCGATGGTGTACGGCGTGGGCGCCGGGGGCGTCATGGAGACGACCGACCGCGTGGTGCGCTTGGGCGCGGCGGGCGCCATGGCCGGTGGGGGGCAGATGGTGTCGTGGATTCACGAGCGGGACTTCTGCCGCGCCGCGCAGTTCCTGATCGAGGGTTCTCTCTCCGGTCCGGTGAACGTCACCGCGCCGCAGCCCCTCCCGAACGCCGAATTCCTCCGCGCGTACCGCGACGCGTGGGGCGTGCCCTTCGGCGTGCCGTCCACCGCCGCGCTGATCGGCCTGGGCGCCGCCGTGATGGACTCCGAGGCGGAACTGCTCCTCAAGAGCCGCTGGGTGGTGCCCACGCGCCTGCTGGACGCGGGCTTCACGTTCGAGCACCCCGCGTGGCCCGCCGCGATCCGGGATCTGGTGGCGCAGGCCCGGTGGTCGGGGCACGCCTCGCGCTGAACTGACCGGACGGCGGACCTTCACGTCCGGGGTGGGCGGGGCGGCGTTCAGAACTCTGTCAGCGGCAGGCCGGTATCGTGTGGGGCACGGTACAAAGGAGGCCATGCGCGAGTGGAGCAGCCCCAATCCCCCCGGCCGGTCAGGTCCTGGCTGGACGTTGATCGCCTGAACGACGAGGCCGACGCGGTCCTCATGACGTCCATGCAGCAGTCTCGTGAACTGGCGTGGTCGGCCCTGGCGCTGGCCACCGACCTCGGGTACGAGGCGGGCGAGGCGCGGGCGCGCATGCTGTGCGGATACGGTCATTTCTTCCTGGCGGAGTACCCCGAGGCGCTGCGGCTGTTCGGGGCCAGCGAGGCGCAGGCCGCGCGGATCGGCGCGTCGGCCACGCAGACCCGCGCCGTGAACGGACAGGCGATCACCTTCGTGAAGCAGGGGCAGTACGGCGCGGCCATGGACCGGCACCTGCGCTGCCTGCAGCTGGGGCAGGCGACCGGGGACCGGCTGGCGCAGGCGCGGTCCCTGAACAACATCGGGAACCTGTACCTGGACCTGCGGGAGTTCGACACGGCCCTCACGTACCACCAGGAGGCGCTGGACCTGGCGCGTGAGATCGGGCACGATCTGATCCGGTCGAGTGCGTCCATCAACGCGGCGCTGGACTTCCATTACCTGGACCGGTTCGAGGAGGCGCTGGCCCTGAACCGCGAGACGCTGGTCCGCGCGCAGGAACGTGGGTACCGGCAGCACGAGTTCCTGCTGCACGCGAACATCGCCGCGAACCTGCTGGGCCTGCGCCGCCCGGGCGAGGCGCTCGGGGACGTGGAACTCGCCCTGCAGGGCAGCGGGGAACTGGGGGACCGTGAGAATCTGTGCGACGCGCTGGTGTTGCAGGGGCGGGCGCTGCTGGCGCTGGGCGCCCCGTCGGCCCGCGCGACCCTGGAGCGGGCGGCGGCGCTGGCGGACGAACTGGGTGTCACGTTCCGGCAGATCGACGCGCATCAGGAACTCTCGCTGCTGCTGGAGACCCAGGGGGACGCGCCGGGCGCGCTGCACCACTCGCGGCGCGCGGCGGACCTGGAACGGCAGGCGCTGACGGACGTGCTGCAGCGGCGCACGCAGGTGGCGGCCACGCAGATGAAGCTGGAGCAGCTGGCGCACCGCGCCGAGCAGGAGCGGCTGCGCAGCGCGGAACTCACGACCGCGAACGCGGCCCTGCAGCAGGCGCAGGCGCAACTGGCCCATCAGGCGCGGCACGACGCGCTGACCGGGCTGGTGAACCGCGCGGGGTTCGAGGCGGAACTGCATCACGCCGTGACGACCAGCCGCACGCTGGGCGTGCTGTTTATCGACCTCGATCATTTCAAGCAGGTGAACGACACCATGGGGCACGACATGGGGGACCTGCTGCTGATCGAGGTGGCCGAGCGCCTGCGCCGCGCGGTGCGCGAGGGGGATCTGGTGGCGCGGCAGGGTGGGGACGAGTTCACGGTCCTGCTGCGCGGCGTGCGGTCCCACGAGGAGGCGGAACTGGCCGCGCAGCGTCTCCTGGGGGCGCTGTGCGCGCCGGTGTGGCTGGGTGGGCGCGAGTGGGCGGTCACGGCGTCCATCGGGGTGGCCGTGGCGCCCGATGACGGCGAGGACGTCCGCACGCTGCAGAAGAACGCGGACCTGGCGATGTATCACGCCAAGCAGGACCGGCACGCGGTCCGGCGGTTCCACGCGGATCTCAGTGCGTCGGCGCTGGAACGCATGGAGCTGGAACAGGCGCTGCGGGTCGCGCTGGACCGCGAGGAGTTCTGCCTGCACTACCAGCCGATCGTGGACGCCGCGACGGGCGAGGTGCGGGCGCTGGAGGCGCTGGTGCGCTGGCAGCACCCGCAGCTGGGGCTGGTGCCGCCGGGCCGGTTCATTCCGCTGATGGAGGGCACGGACCTGATCGTGCCGCTGGGCGCGTGGGTGCTGCGCGAGGCGGCGCGTCAATTGCAGGTGTGGCGCCGCAACCGGCCCGAGCTGCGCGTGTCGGTGAACGTCGCGCCGCGTCAGCTGGCGCAGCCGGAATTCGCGGAGGTGGTGCGCGGGGTGCTGGCGGAGTTCGGTTTGGACCCGCAGGCGCTGATGCTGGAGGTCACGGAGGGAGCGGTGTTCGGCGGGACCGGCGGTGACGACAACGCCGAGCGGGTGGCGGGCCTGGGGTTGCCGCTGGCGCTGGATGATTTCGGCAGCGGGTACTCCAGCATCAGCCGCCTGCACCGCCTGCCGGCGCAGTGGTTGAAGATCGACCGGTCCCTCATCGAGGATCAGGACGCGCCGCCGCCGGCGCGGTCGTCGCGGCCGATCGTGCGGGCGCTGATCACGTTCGCGCACGAGGCGGGCGTGCAGGTCGTCGCCGAGGGCGTCGAGCGGCCCGAGCAGTGGCGGGACCTGCGCGAGTGGGGCTGCGACCTGATCCAGGGGTTCTACGTCTCTCGTCCGGCGGCGCCGGATGATCTGGTGTGGGGACCGTTCGGGCCTGGAACGTCAGGGCAGGCGGACTGACCACCCGTCCGGCGTGACCTGCACGGCGTCCGCGGGCAGGTCGATCGTCAGGGTGGGTGTGTGGACCAGCCAGCGTCCGTCCTCACGGTGCGGGGTGGGGAGGTCCCTCAGGGTGACCTCCTGCACGCTGAACAGGTCCGGGCCGCGTGTCAGGGCGGGGTGGCCCACCGTGAGCACCTGGGCGCCGGGGCCGCGCACCTGAACGTGCCGGGCGTGCAGGAAGGTGCCCGGTTCTACGGGGTGCAGGTTCATGGGGTCGAAGCCACCCAACCGCAGGCCACCCGCGCTGCTCAGGTGCAGGGTGGGGCCGGGCTGCGCGTGAAAGGCCTCCAGCCGGGCGCGCTGGTCCGCGTGGTGCGCGTCGGCGGCGGCCTGCGCGGCCCGCTGTCGCTGCGGGTGGGGCGCGGCGGGCAGGGGAGACCCGACCTGTCCGGTCAGCAGGTCGGCCAGCGGGCGCCCGGCGAGGACCTCGGCAGGCCAGGGCGTGCCGGTGCGGTCCAGCAGGTGCGCCAGCGCCGCGCCGCTGCGGTAACTCCAGAAGCGCGGGGTCTGCTGAGGCGCCGCGTCCGGGTCGAGGTCGGGGTGGTCTCCCAGGAAGCGCGTCTCGACGTACTGGGCGAGGCCCTCGGTGGTCTCCATGCGGGTCTCGAACGTGCGGTGATCCGCGTTCAGCCGCGCGTGCCGCTGCGTGCGCCAGTGCAGGGCGTGCCGCGCCGGGGTGATCCAGTCCCCGTCCCCCGCGTGCAGGGCCAGTCGCAGCCAGTGGGTCTCCTCGGCGCGGGCGTGGCGGATGTCCGCGTCGGCCGGGTAGGTGAGTGCGGCGAGTTCCAGGGCGGGCCACGCGGGGGACGGCGTGGCGCCCTGGTACACGTGGAAGGCCTCGTGAATCAGTGTGGCGGCCAGCGTCCGCGCCGCCTGCGCGGGTTCGGTCGGCAGCGGCAGGTCAGGCAGCAGCACGCCCGCCGCAATCAGCCCGCCGGGCAGGGTGACGGCGGTGTGCGCGCTCAGTGCCGGGTGGCGGCCCGGCCACACCCACGCGCCGTCCACCTGCGTCCAGCCGTCGCTGCCCGGATCGGCGTGGTGCAGCCACGTGTGCGTGCCGTCGAAGGTCAGCAGCGGCGTCCGCTCTGGCGTGAAGCCGGGCCACAGGTGGGGGCGCTGTGCGATCAGGGGCAGGGCGTCACGCAGGATGGCGGTGGGGTGCATGGATGCAGCCTGACACGCGTGTGGACCCTGGGGGCGCTCAGGTGGCCTGTGCGTTCAGTCGGCCCTGGGCGCTCTGGCGCCGGCCGGTGGCGGGGGTCAGGGTTCCGGCGCGGCCCAGGCCGAAGGGGGGCATGTCCACGTACACGGTCTCGTAGGCGCCGGGCTGGATCAGGTACGTCTCGTGCCAGATGCCGACGGCGCCGGGGTGGCGGCGGGCGGTCTGGTTGAAGGCCCGCCACGCGGGAAGGTGGGCGTGGTCGCGGGCGTGTGCGTAGGCGTGGAGGTGTTCGGCGCTGCGCCAGTACTGGATCAGGGTGCCGCCGTGGGTCTGGCCGCCCAGCAGGCCCAGTTCGGGACGGGTCTGGAGTTCGCGCAGCATGCGGGGCATGGCGCGGAAGATCGGGAGCCACGCGGGGACGTTCCAGGGTTGGTTGATGCGGGCGCCGATCAGGAACACGGCGAAGGGACCGTCCAGTTCGGCGGTCAGGCGGGTGGGGCGGTGGTCGGGGGTGGATGTGCGGGTCATGGAGCCTCCGGTGCGACCGTCATCATCCAGGGTGAATGGTCTAATCTGGACGGTCTACTCTGATGGTACGCTGCGACCATGCCGGACGCAACCCTGGGCCCCTCCGCCTTCATCGTGTTGGGCTTCCTGAACCACGCGGGACCCGCCACCGCCTACGACCTCAAGCGCTGGGTGGACGACTCGGTCGGTTTTTTCTGGTCCTTCCCGCGCTCGCAGCTGTACGCCGAACCGCAGCGCCTCGTCACGCTGGGCCTGCTGGCCGAGACCCAGGAGGAATCGGGCCGCCGCCGCCGCCTGTACTCCGTCACCGATGCGGGCCGCGCCGCACTGGCCGACTGGCGCCGCAGCCCGGCCGGGATGCCCGAACTGCGCGACCCGGGCCTGCTGCGCATGTTCTTCACGCCCGAGGAGGACCACGCGGCCCTGCGCGCCCTGGCCGCCGGGCAGCTCCGGCAGCATCAGGAACGTCTCGCGACCTACCGCGACATGCTCGGCGGTGAGCCCTGCCCGTGGCCGGAGCGGCCGCCCTTCACCCGCACGCTGCGGATGGGTGAACTGTACGAGCAGGCCTGCCTCACCTTCTGGCAGGAAGTCCTCGACGGACTGCGTCCCGAATAACCGAACGCACGGTGGATCGGGTGAGGTCACCCGCCGACCATCCACCCCCCGGTCTTGCCGTTCCGTGAAGGGCCATGATACCTTTACGTTTGGCTTGTATCAGGCCTGGAGGTTGCGTGGCGAGACGAAAGATGCCGGAACAGCGGGAAAAGCGTAAGAAGGAAGAGTCCGATACCGTGCGGGCCGAGGGCGTGGTCGAAGAGGCGCTGCCGAACACCACGTTCCGCGTGAAGCTCGATACCGGGCACGACATCCTGGCTTACATCAGCGGCAAGATGCGTATTCACTACATCCGCATCCTGCCCGGGGACCGTGTGGTTCTGGAAATCAGTCCCTACGACACGACGCGCGGACGCATCGTCTACCGCAAATAACCCCAGCCGAAGTACCCAACAGATTCCCCACCCGCAGAGGTGGGCGGGGGGTCGAGCGCTGCCAGTCACGCACCCATGATGGGGCGCGCGGCGCGGCGGCGCGAGGAGGAAGCAATGAAAGTTCGTAGCAGTGTCAAAAAGATGTGCGACAACTGCAAAGTGATCCGCCGCCACGGGCGCGTGCTGGTCATTTGCTCCAACGTCAAGCACAAGCAGAGGCAGGGTTAATCATGGCGCGTATTGCTGGCGTTGACCTGCCCCGCGAAAAGCGCGTCGAAATCGCGCTCACCTACATCTACGGCATCGGCCTGACCCGCAGCAAGGAAGTTCTGGAGCGCACCGGCATCAGCCCGGACACCCGCGTCAAGAACCTCAGTGAAGGCGAGCAGAGTACCCTGCGTGAAGCCATCGAGAAGACCTACAAGGTCGAAGGTGACCTCCGCAGCGAAGTCGGCCAGAACATCAAGCGCCTGATGGACATCGGCGCCTACCGCGGCCTGCGTCACCGGCGCGGTCTGCCCGTGCGCGGCCAGCGCACCAAGACGAACGCGCGCACCCGCAAGGGCCCCCGCAAGACCGTCGCCGGCAAGAAAAAGGCCACGAGGAAGTAAGCCATGGCGAAGAGCACCAAAGGCAAGACCCCGCGCCGCGCCCGGCGCAACATCAGCGCTGGCCGCGCATACGTGCACGCCAGCTACAACAACACCATCGTCACCATCACCGACCTCGACGGCAACAGCGTTGCCTGGAGCAGCGGCGGGACGATCGGCTACAAGGGCAGCAAGAAGGGCACCCCCTACGCCGCCCAGCTGGCCGCCGCTGACGCCGTCAAGAAGGCCCAGCAGACCTTCGGCATGAACATTGTCGACGTGATCGTGCGCGGGTCGGGCTCCGGCCGCGAGCAGGCCATCCGCGCCATCCAGGCGTCGGGCATCGAAGTGAAGTCCATCATGGACGACACCCCCGTGCCCCACAACGGCTGCCGCCCCAAGAAGAAGTTCCGCGCCTAACGCGCACGCGCGCGCCCACCTGCCCCGCCTCCACCGCTCACCACACGGTGACGTAAGCCTCACCACAGGCAACGGAGGCGGGCAACAGAGGGCCGCAGACCCGGCCTTCCCCAAGGGGAAGCGCCGCAAGGAGAGTAAGACATGGGTCGTTTCCGTGGTTCCATTACCAAACTCAGCCGCCGCGAAGGCATCAACCTCGCGGAGACCGAAAAAGTCCAGAAGTACCTGGACAAGCGCCCCTACGCGCCCGGCCAGCACGGCCAGCGCCGTGGCCGCGGCCGCCCCAGCGACTACAGCGTGCGTCTGCGTGAAAAGCAGAAACTCGCCCGCCTGTACGGCATTGGCGAGAAGCAGTTCCGTAACCTCTTCGAGGAAGCGGCCAACGTCCCCGGCGTGACCGGCACCGTGTTCCTGCAGCTGCTCGAACGCCGCCTGGACAACGTCGTCTTCCGCATGGGCTTCGCCAGCACCCGCCGCCAGGCCCGTCAGTTCGTCGGCCACGGCCACATCATGGTCAACGGCAAGAAGGTCGACATCGCCAGCTACCGCGTCAAGATCGGCGACGAGATCACCGTCACCGACCTGGGCCGCAAGATCGGCTTCATCCAGGAGAACATGGAAGCGCAGAAGCGCCGCCGCGTGAGCCCCTGGGTCGAACTGGACGCCGAGAACTTCAAGGGCACCTTCTCCCGCCTCCCCGCGCGTGAAGACCTCGCCCTGCCCATCAACGAGAACTTCATCATCGAGTACTACTCGCGCTAAATCAGGAGGCCCCAGTGGATCAAAAGCGCCCTCAACTCAAGGCCCGCGTGGACGGCGATTACGGCGAGTTCGTCCTGGAACCGCTCACGCGCGGTTACGGCGTCACCATCGGGAACCCCATCCGGCGCATCCTGATGTCCTCGATCCCCGGTACCGCGGTCACCAGCGTGTACATCGAGGACGTCCTGCATGAGTTCTCCACCATCCCCGGCGTCAAGGAAGACGTCATCCAGATCATCCTGAACCTCAAGGAACTCGTGGTGAAATTCCACGCGACCGGTCCCAAGACCCTCACCCTGCGCGCGCAGGGCGAAGGCGTCGTCAAGGCCAGCGCCTTCGAGGTCCCCAGCGACGCCGAGATCGTCAACCCTGACCTGGTCATCGCCAACCTCGCCGAGGACGGCAAACTGGTCATGGAAGTGCGCGTCGAGGAAGGCGAAGGCTACGTCCCCGCGGACAAGCACGCCACCAAAGACCGCATCAACTCGATCCCCGTCGACGCCGTGTTCTCCCCCGTGCGCCGCGTGGCGTACCACGTCGAGAACACCCGCGTGGGTCAGCAGACCGACCTGGACCGACTCATCCTGCGCGTCTGGACCGACGGCAGCACCGGCCCCCAGGACGCCCTGGACAAGGCCGTTGAGATCCTGCGTGAGGAACTCACGGTGTTCGGCAACGTGGAAACCCTCCCCGCCGCCGTGCCCGAGTACCAGCAGCCCGTCTACACCCCCGCGCCCACCGCGCCGAACGTGTACGACCTGCCGCCCAGCACCGCCAGCCTGAACCTGAACCCCGGCGACTACCCCGCCGAGATGGACTCCCCCCGCGTGACCCTCGAAGGTCTGGGCCTCACCACCCGCGTGCTGCACTCCCTCAAGGAAGAAGGCATCGACAGCGTGGACGCCCTGTGCGCCCTGTCCGACCGCGACCTGAAAAAGGTTCCCGGCATCGGCGAGCGCAGCCTCGACGAGATCAAGCAGCAACTCGCCCAGTTCGGCCTCGCCCTGCGCGACTGAGCCGACTGACCCCCAAGGAGATACACCATGCGTCACGGTAAAGCCGGTCGCAAGCTCAACCGCAACAGCAGCGCCCGCACCGCCCTGGCCCGCGCCCAGGCGACGGCCCTGCTGCGCGAGGGCCGCATCCAGACGACCCTCACGAAGGCCAAAGAGCTTCGCCCCTTCGTTGAGAAACTGATCACCACCGCCAAGGGCGGCGACCTGCACGCCCGCCGCCTCGTCGCCCAGGACATCCACGACAACGCCGTGCTGCGCAAAGTCATGGACGAAGTGGCCCCCAAGTACGCCGAGCGTCCCGGTGGCTACACCCGCATCCTGCGCGTCGGCACCCGCCGCGGTGACGGCGTCACCATGGCCCTCATCGAACTGGTCTGAACCCCAGACCCCCTGCGCCCGCCCCCACCCACCGGTGAGGGCGGGCCCCTGCTATCCCACGCCGCCGGTCCGGGTCGGGGTCACGGCAGAGGCCCGGCACTTCCCCCACACGGGAGGAGGCACCGGGCCTCACTGCGGAATCAGCGGCGTGGACGGCATCCCTTCCACGCCGCTGACCGCTGCGGTCAGGGCCCGTCGGTGTACACGCGACTGGGGTAGTAGTACCGCTGCAGCATCAGCTTGCCCAGCGCGACCAGCGGCACAGCCAGCAGCGCCCCGGCGAAGCCCAGCAGCGACGCGCCGATCAGAATGGCGACCAGCACCGTGATCGGGTGCAGGTCCGTCGTTCGGCTCAGGATGTACGGACTGAGGAAGTTCCCCTCGATCTGGTTGGCGGCCACGAACACCACGATCACCGCCACGATCTTCAGCCACGCGCCCGGCAGCGTCAGGGCCAGCAGGATCGCCGGGGTGGCGCCGATGATCGGCCCCAGGTACGGCACAATGTTGAACGCGCCCGCCAGGAAGCCGATGGCGGCGGCACTGGGAATCCCCACGATGGTCAGGCCCAGCCACACAAACACCCCGATGAACGACGCGATCAGCAGCTGCCCGCGCACGTACCCGCCGACCGCCGTGCCCACCAGATCAGTGAACTCCAGCACTCGCGGCTGCCAGGGGCGCGGAAAGACGCTCAGCATGGCGGCGTTCACGCGGCTGTAATCGATCATCAGGTAGATGCTCATCAGCAGGATCAGCAGCACCTGCCCCACCACCCCGCCGATGGACACCAGACTGTTCAGCAGCGTCCCGGTGGAGGACAGCGCGTTCTGCAGGATCGGCACGATGTTCTTCCCGAAGTTCTGCACGTAGTCCTGCGCCGCCGTGATCAGCTGCTCGCGGGAGTTCGTCAGGCCCGGCACGCCCCGGTCCGACAGCCACGACGTCACGCGGTCCAGCACGTCGCCCAGCGAACCGATCTGCTCGGGCAGCTTCTGGATCAGCGTGACCAGCTGACCGGACACGGTCGCCAGCAGCAGGCCCGCCAGACTCAGCAGACCCGCGAAGATCAGCACCACGAAGAACACGCCCAGCCCGCGCCGGACCCGGCCGCGTTCCAGCCAGTTCAGCAGCGGATTGGCCAGGTACGCGATCAGGAACGCCACGCCGAAATCGATCAGCACCGTGCGGATCTGACCGATGAACCGCCACAGCACGTAGAAGGCCACGAGAAACACCAGCGCCCGCACCCACGGACTGCGCCAGACGTACTGGAACGCATTCATGGACGGTGGCGGCGCGGAGAACGGAGGGGGAGTGGACCGGGAGGAACGCGACACGCCCCCACTCTACCGGGCGGCACCCCGCCTGCCCCGCCGGAAGTCCGCCGCGCGGACTGTTCAAACCGATTCCGTCTGTTGCGACCCCAGGTCGGCCCGTCACCGGTCGGCCCACTCCGGGCGCGGAACTCGTTTCGGTCGCACTCGCCCGACCGCGTACACCTGCGAGTCTGGATCAAGCGGAGCGAATCTCTGACAGCGGGTTTCAGCTTCATTGAAGGGCCAACAGCACGCCCTTCAATTCCACTTACAACCGCTGTCCTTCTCAGGTGCTCGCTCTGCTCGACTCAGAGGTATTGAGGGATACCCTCAATACCTCTGAACTCTGCTGTGAAAACGCAGCGGTGTCCAGTGCGATGGAGGGGCCAATCGATCCCCCCGTCATGACACTGGACGCCGCGGTCAGAACGTGCGGGTCACGACCTGACCGGCCTGCCCCAGCGGACTTTCCGGCCCGCCATTGACGCTGACCTGCACGGCCGCCGCGTTGCCGGTGCGGATCGTCACGCCCTTCGCGAACGACTTCACCGTCCCCGCCGGTGGGGTCCCCTCGAACAGAATCCGGCCGGCGGTGTCCGTGACTCGCGTCCACGACGGGCCGCTGTACGTGATCTTCACGCTGGGCTTCGCCGCAGGCTGGGCCGCGCCGCTGGCCGGGGTGGTGGGGGCGCCGGGTGCGGGCTTCGAGGCCTGGCGGACCGGGGTGGGCTGCGCCGCGTCGCTCAGGACACTGACCTTGCCGGGGGCGTTCAGCGTCACGCGCAGGTCCCGGCTGCGACTGACATCCACCGCCTGCCGCAGCGGCGCGCGGCCCGCGAGTTCCACGCGCAGTTCCGCCTGCGTGCGGGCGTCCACCGGGAACGCCAGGATCGGCGCGCGGCCCAGGTCACGGTTATCCAGGAACACGCGCGCGCCCGGCGGCGTGACCTTCACAGTCAGGCGCACCGTGGTCGAGGCCTTCACGACCGGTTCCGGTGCCACCGCCGTCGTGCCCGGCGGGGTGCCGGCCTGGATGGCCGGCGCAGTCAGGCGTGACTGCACCAGGAAGGCGGCCGCGCCGAGCAGCACGGCCCCCCCCACCCACAGCGCCAGCCGACGCGGAGGCGCCGACCGCCGGGCGGGGGTCACGCGGGGCGTGTATGACGATCCGGCCGGAGCGGGCAGCACGCGATCGAAGTCTGCCAGGAGTGGCTGCGGATCCAGGCCCAGTTCACGGGCGTAGCGGGTCAGGTATGAGCGGGCGAACGTGCGTTCCGGCAGGGCCGTGAGGTTGCCTTCTTCCAGCGCCCGCAGGTAATCGCCGCGGATCTTGGTGCGCAGGGCGACGTCCTGCGTGCTGAGCCCCATGCCCTCGCGGGCCTGTCGTAGTGCTGCTCCGAAACTCGTCACGGTGCCGTCCAGAGTATCCCATTCCCCTGGCGGGGCGCTGTGAGGGACCGGGCATGACCGCCGCCGCGAAAGACCGGGCGCCCTGCGGTAGCAGAGGCGCCCGGTCCGGGGAGAAAGCAGGACTCAGCCGTCGTAGGGGCGGCCCAGCGCCTTGGGTGCACGGCTGCGACCCGTGAAGATCAGCGCGAGGATCGTGATCAGGTACGGCAGCGCCTGCACCAGCGTGCTGGGCAGCAGGTTCTGCCCGCCCAGCGCGATACTCAGGGCCTGCAGCAGCCCGAACAGCAGCGTGGCGCCCAGCACGCCCAGCGGTTTCCACTGCCCGAAGATCAGCGCGGCCAGCGCGATGAAGCCCGCCCCGGCGCTGATGTTCCGCACGTACGAATCGAGGTTCCCGATGCTCAGGAACGCCCCGGCCGTCCCGGCCAGCACGCCGGACAGGATCACGGCGCTGTAGCGCATGCGGCGCACGTTGACGCCCATGCTGGCCGCCGCGCCGGGCTGCTCGCCGGTGGCGCGCAGGCGCAGGCCGTACGGCGTGCGGTACATGACGTACCACGTGACCGCCACCGCCAGGAACGCGAAGAACACGGGCGGCGAGAAACGCAGTTCGCCCGCGCCCCACAGCGGCAGCGCGTACTCGACCTTGGGGCTCTCGTTCGACACGCCGTACAGCGCGGTCAGCACCACGGCGGGCACGCCGGTGGCGAGCAGGTTGATGGCCGTGCCGCTGATGACCTGATCGGCGCGGTACTTGATGCTCAGGAGCGCGTGTATCCACGCGATCAGCCCGCCGACCAGCATCCCGGCCAGCCAGCCCACCCAGGGGGCCGCAGTGCCCAGGCTGGGCGTCAGCAGATGGGTGCTGACCGCTGCGGCCAGCGCGCCGAAGATGATCAGGCCTTCCAGGGCGATGTTCACGACGCCGCTGCGCTCGCTGAACAGGCCGCCCAGCGCAGTCAGCAGCAGCGGCACGACGCTACGGATG
Organism: Deinococcus sedimenti; assembly: GCF_014648135.1. NCBI lineage: Bacteria > Thermotogati > Deinococcota > Deinococci > Deinococcales > Deinococcaceae > Deinococcus > Deinococcus sedimenti. The sequence goes on from NZ_BMQN01000002.1 coordinate 36,492, forward strand.
AAGGTGGCGAGGAACGCCGTGGTGAAGATCTGTGCGATGAGGCCGTCCATTATTTGTTGCCTTCCCGGGTGATGTCCTCGCTGGCCTGGGCCACGTTCGGCTGCGGGGTGAGGGGCCTGTTGACTTCAACGGCGGCGGGCGTGGCGTGGCGGTCCGCCGCGGCGGCCAGGGCCGGCGGTGGGGGAGAGGTGACGCGGCGACTCAGGAAGCCCCCGGCGGCGATGAACAGCACGATCAACGCCTTGAGGACCGTCACGATGTCGCTGTTCACCTTGGCGAGCTTGGTGGTGACGCTGACCGCGCCGGTGTCGATGGTGCCGAACAGTACGCTGGACGCCACGACGCCTGCCGGGGTGCTCTGACCCATCAGGGCCACGGCGATCCCGTCGAAGCCGACGTTCACGGGCATGTTCTGCTTCAGGCGGTACTCGTCGAGCGCGCCGCCGTTCACGTAGTGCGTGCCGGCCAGACCCGCGAACATGCCCGCGATGGTCATGGCCAGGATGGTGTTCTTCGCGACGCTGATCCCGCCGTACTCGGCGGCTTTGGGGGACAGGCCCACGGCGCGCAGGGCGTACCCGGCGGCGGTGCGCCACATCAGCATGCCGAAGCCCGCGGCGCACAGCAGCGCGATCAGGAACGCGCCGTTCAGCTGACTGCCGGTGACGCTGACCGGAATCCCGATGCGCCACGTGGCGGCGCCCAGCACGGCGGCGGCCACCAGGGCGATCAGGGTGCGGTTCTTGCGTACGAGGAGGCGCACGATCACGAACGCGGCCAGCGCGACCAGCAGCCCGACGCTCAGGGCCACCTGGCCGTTCTGTCCGACATTCAGGACTTCCAGCAGGGGGCGCAGCTGCGCTTCGTTCTGCAGCAGTTCGCTCTGCGGGTTCGAGCCCTCCGCCTTCAGCGGCTGGTTGTACTCACGGCCCAGGAACGGGAAGGAATCACTGCCGATCAGGAACACCAGCACCGACGACGCGATGTAGTTCAGCATGATCGTGTTGATGACCTCGCTGGACCCGAAGCGGGCTTTCAGGAGGCCCGGAATGGCGCCCCACAGGGCGCCGCCGGCGCCGGCCGCCAGGACGCTCAGGGCCAGCAGGCCGTAGCCCAGGCTGGGTGGGCCGTACACGCCGACCAGCATCGCGGCGATGGCGCCCATGGTCAGCTGGCCCGGCGCGCCGATGTTGAACAGGCCGGTGCGGAACGCGAACGCGACGCTCAGGCCGGTGAAGATCAGCGGCGTGGCGATCTTCAGGCTGTCCAGCAGCGGGTTCAGGGCCGTGACCGGCGCGAACAGCGTGGAGTACACGAAGTACACCAGGTCCGATTTCGCCAGCCAGGTGCCCCACAATCCCAGCGGCGTGGCGCTCTGGTTGATGCTGGGCTGCACGATCAGCACGACGACCGCGCCGACCAGGATGGCCAGGCCGATCGCGGCGACCGGCACCAGCAGGCTGCGCATGCGGTTGAAGGTCTGCCACCACCAGTCCCGGGCGGTGAGTCCGGCCCCGGCGGCGATCAGACCGGCCAGGGCCGGCAGGAACAGGCCGAGGTTCATCCCGCCGCTGGCGTAGAAGTTCCCCAGCTGCCGCTTGGCGCCGGGCCGCAGGGTGGTGTCAGCCAGGACACGCTGGCTCTGGTCATCCAGCGCGCCGCCCAGCACGACCACGGCGGCCGTGGCGAGCCCGAAGGTGAGGAGGCCCGTCATCCAGTACCAGCGCTGACGCTGCCAGGCGCCCAGCAGGGTCACGATCAGCGTGCCCAGCGTGGCCCAGGCCAGGGCCAGGACCGTGCCGGTGGGGGGCAGCGGCGCCTGCTGGTTGGAGGTGAGGTTCATGACGCTGCCCGTGACGTGCAGCAGGACGGCGTCGGCACTGAAGCCCCGGCCCAGGGTGGCCAGGGGGAAAAGGAGCATGCCCAGGGCGGCAACCGCGCAGGCGATCAGCGCAATCCGGGCCGCGTCGCCAGATGGGCGAGGGGGAGAATCGTGGGTCACTTTCCTATTGTACGGGGTTTCACCTAAGTCTGGACAGGTGCGCGCGCCCTCCGCGCCGGGGGGGGCGGCACCTGCCGGGCGCTCCCGTCCGACGGGCTCGTCACGGGGCGGGATGACACGCGTCACGTGCCGGACTGCTATCCTCGGGAACGCTATGGAACGCACCTTTGCCATGATCAAACCCGACGGCGTCCGCCGCGGCCTGACCCCCGAAATTCTCGCCCGCATCCAGCGCAAGGGCTACCGCGTCGTCGGCCTGAAGCAGATGGTCATCGCCCGCGAGACCGCCGAAGCGCACTACGGTGAGCACAAGGAGCGCCCCTTCTTCGGCGAACTGGTGGACTTCATCACCGGCGGACCCGTCGTCGCCATCGCCCTGGAAGGCGAGAACGCCATTGCCGGCTGGCGCGCCATGATGGGCGCCACCAACCCCGCCAACGCCGCCCCCGGCAGCATCCGCGCCGACTTCGCCACCACCACCGGCGAGAACGTCACGCACGGCAGCGACAGCACCGAGAGCGCCGCGCGTGAACTGGCCCTGTTCTTCAAGGACGGCGAACTGCTCGCCTGACCGCTCAACCCGGACGTGCCCCGCACCTGCCCGTCAGCTGCGGGGCACGTCTCTCTGTGAGCCTGCGGCCCACCTCGTCCGGGTGTTCCCCCAGCAAGTGGAGTCGACGCCTCCCGGGGGACGTGACAGAATCCAGGGCAGTTCATGTCCAAGCGCCCCCCCACCCCAGGAGTGAAGCCCGTTTGAACGCGCTGCCACTTCCTCAGCTGCTGCAGCGCAGCCGGGTCATGGTGGTGTGCAGCGCCAGTCTCGCCTACCTGCTGTACGCCGGACTGACCGCGCTGGTCGACCCGCCCCGCGAGGGGCTGATGGCCCTCACCAACCCGAAGAACATCGCGGCCATCGTGGCCCTGCTGACCGCCGTGACCACCCTGCTGCGCCCACAGGCGGTGCAGGGCGTGTACGCCGTCACCAGCGTCGGGTACCTGCTGGTCGCCATCCTGGAAATTCCGCGCGCGGCCGCCTGGGGCGACATGCCCTTCCACCTGACGCTGTGGCTCACGATGAACGTCCTGGTGTCGTACCTGGTGTTCGGCTGGCGCCTCGGCACCGCCGTGAACGTCGTCAGTCTGCTGTGCATAGGCGTCAGCCTGGCCCTGAACCGCCCGCCGGACCCCAGCAACCTCGCGGACTGGCTGACTGCCGCGATCGTGATGGGCGGCACCGGACTGATCGCCTTCTCGTTCATGACGTTCATCGAGCAGAACCTCAGCGCGCACGTGCAGACCGACGCGCGCCTGCAGGCGGCCCGCAAGGACGGCCTGACCGAGGTGCTGGGCCGCAGCGCCACCGAGGAGGAACTGCAGCGCAGCATCCAGCAGGCGCTGAACAACCGCGTGCCGCTGAGCATCATCGTGACCGACATCGACCACTTCAAACGCGTGAACGACGTGCACGGGCACGGCACGGGCGACGACGTGCTGCGGTCGTTCGGCAAGCGGCTGCGCCGCAGCGTGGGCGGCTCGGGCGGGCAGGTGGGCCGCTGGGGCGGCGAGGAATTCCTGCTGATCCTGCCGGGACTGGCCCGCACCGACGCCCTGGTGGTCGCCGAACGCCTGCGCGCCGAGGTGGCCGACGAACCCATCGCGGGCCTGGACATCACCGCCAGTTTCGGCGTCAGTTCCCTGCGCGGCGCCGAGGACAACGCCGAGGACCTGTTCGCCCGGGCGGACAGCGCCATGTACAACGCCAAACGGTCCGGCCGCAACGCCGTCCGCTGAGCCTCTGGGGCTTCAGCGGCGGAAGGCGGGCAGCAGCGCGGCGTCCTCCTGCGTGGCGTACCCGCGCGTGACCACCCGCAGGCCCTGCGCGGTCGTCAGGATCAGCGTGTCGCCCAGCCGCGAGCCGGTCGCCGGGTGCAGCGCCTCGCCCTGCGGGGTCGTGACCGCCTGCGCGTCCGGACCGGCCAGCTCCTGAGCGGTAAACCGGGGCGACTGGATGTCCAGCATCCAGCTCAGCGGGCGCGCATCACTGTCGTACTGCACCACCACGCCCTGCGCGTCCAGCGGTGGGCGGGTGGTCCACGTGGCGCGGCGCAGCCCACCCCCGATCCGCTCGCGGGAGTCCGCCTGCGCGTCGAACGATCCGGTCGCCGTGAACAGGGTCCTGGCGACCAGATCCTCACCCTCCGTCCCGTCCCTGGCCGCACCGCCGGGCTTGCAGGCAGTCAGGAGCAGCAGGGGCAGCAGCAGGTGAACGGGGCGCATGCCCCCGAACGTACACCCACCCCGGCAGGGCATCTGTCATGCGACGCGCCAATCCGGGCCGTGCCAGCATGAGGCGTGAGCCCCCACCACCTCGCCCTGCTGGTCACCGCCGCGCTGCTGAGCGCGCTGCTGGCGCTGGGCCTGAGCCTGCAACTCGGCTGGCGGCGGGACGCGGCCCGCTGGCCGCACCACGCGCTGTTCTTCCTGACCTGCGCCGGGACGCTGCTCAGCGTGGGACTGGCGTGGCGGGCCGGGGCCGCCGCGTGGGCGCTGCTGCCCGCGCTGGCGCTGCTGCTGAGCATGCCCCGCACCCGCCCGGGCCGCGCCGACCACTGGCAGCGCGCCCTGCTGGGTGCCGCCGCGTTTACCGCCGGAGCCCTGACCTCCTGGGGCACCTGAGCGGCCCGCGTGGCCAGTCTGCCCACACTGCTAGCCTGCCCGCATGGACCTGATCGACGGCATGCTCGCGCGGCGCACCACCAACGGCCCCTTCCGCCCGGACCCGGTCAGCCGCGACCACCAGCACCTCCTGATGCGCGTCGCGCAGGCCGCGCCCAGCCACTTCAACAGCCAGCCGTGGCGTTTCGTCTTGATCGAGAACCCGGGCACCATTGCGCAGGTCGCCGCCATCGCCGGGCAGAGCATGACCGAACTCATCGAGGGCGGCGTGTTCTTCGAACGCTACCGCCGCTACTTCCGCTTCACGCAGCAGGAAATGGAGGACCGGCGCGACGGCATCCACATTGACCACCTGCCCGGCCCGCTGAAACCCTTCACGCGGCAGGTGTTCAGCGACGCCGGACTGAAACTCATGCGGCAACTCGGTGTCCCGAAAAAACTCGGGGAGGACAACCGCAAACTCGTCGCGGGCAGCCCCCTGCTGCTCGCCGCCCTGCTCGACAAGGGCGAGTACCGCCCCGGCGAACTGTCCGGCTTCTACTCCGTGTTCGGCCTGGGCGCCGCCATGGAGAACATCTGGAACGCCGTCGGCGCGCTCGGCATGGGCATCCAGTTCGTCAGCACGCCCATGGAGATCCCCCGCCACTGGCAGGCCATCCAGGACCTGCTGCGCGTCCCGGACGACCTGGAACTCATGGCCGTGTACCGCCTGGGGTACCTGCCGCACGAGCAGGCGCGGCCCAGCATCGACTGGAGCAGCCGCCACCGCAAACGCCTCGATCAGTTCGTCGGCCGCGACACCTGCGACCAGCCGGAACGCGATCCCGGGGCAGAGGGGTTCTGAAGGAACCCAGGGACGATAGGGGGAGCTGGGAGCGAAGAGGAAGCCCCACATTTCTGCTTGCGCCAAACTGGTTTGTGTCGCAAACTTCATGCATGTCCCATCCCCACCCACCGTCTGGCATGCCCACCTCCTGGCAGATCACCGCGCCGGAGGGACGCCGCGCCCTGATCCCGCTGCTGACCCTGGCGACCCTGGGCACCGTCCACCAGACCGGATTCGGGGTCACGACCTGGGCGTGGGTGATCACGGTTGCCGGAGTCCTGATCGCCGCGGCGTGCCGCTCCCGTCCCGCCGGTGTCCTGCTGGGCCTGGGCGCCCTGCTCTTCGCACTGGGCCTGCTGACCACCCAGACCCCGCTGCTCCTGAGCGGCCTGCTCGTCGCCCTCTGCGCTCCGGGTGCCGCGCGCACCCGGCGTGGGGGAGGGCACGCGTGACCGCCCATCACCCCGACCCTGCCGACTACGCCCGCCTTCAGGACCTGACAGCCCGGTACAGCCGCTACTCGGCCAGCGCGCTGGGGCTGGGGCACCTGTACGGCGCGGTGACCATCCCCCTGACCTACCTGCTGGCCCGCGCCGACCTGAACGCCCCCGCACTGATGCTGTGGGCCGCCGCCGTCAGCGCCGGCTTCGTGACCCTCGTGCGCCTGACGCGGCGGCAGTACCAGACCCTCGGGGCCGTGACCGAACAGACCCGCTCACAGCGCGGCTTCGCGTGGGGCCTGCTGGCTGGCGCGGCAGCGGGCACGCTGCTTGCGCTGCTGGCGGAACGCACCGGGCTGATCGGGTCAGCCTTCCCGGCGCTGGCGCCCCTGACCGTTCCGTCCGGACTGGCGCTGCTGCTCGCCCTGACCGGAACCGTCCGCCTGACAGGCCGATCCGACACCCGCACCGTGGGTCTTGGCCTGCTGCTGCTGTGCGGGGCACTCGTTGCCGGACACACCGACTTCACGGAGGGCTGGCGGGTCACCGCGCAGTGGTTTGTTATCACTGCGCTGTCCCTGGGTCTGATCCGGCTCGGGTGGACGCAGCACACGCAGGCCCGGCGAGTGGCCACCGACCTGCGTGACCTGCGCGCCCGCCTGAACCTGAGTCCCCTCCAGTGAGCACCGCGCCGCCCGAATCCCAGACTCTCAACGCGCTGCTGGGCCTGAACCGCGTGATTCACGAACCCGTTCGCCTGGCCATCATGAGCGTCCTGGCGGGCGCGCAGGACGTGGAATTCAAGTACCTGGAAGCTGCGCTGGGCCTCAGCCGCGGCAACCTCAGCAGTCACGCCGCCAAACTGGAAGACGCCGGGTATCTGGAAGTGCACAAGGCCTTCCGGGGCAAGCTGCCCGTCACCAGTTACCGCATCACGCCGCTGGGACAGCAGACGTTGGACACCTACTGGGCCGCCCTGCGCGGCGCCGCGCCCCCACCTGCCTGACGTCCCGCACCGCGCACGGCCGGGCTTCACCCTCCCTTGAGGAAACTGCCACGCGCCCAGGCAGGTGGGCGGCGCAGAATGCCTCCCTGGAGGGCACCACCATGACCGACACCACCCCCAGCACCCCCAGTGCCGCCCCGAGCGGCACCTTCGACATCGGCGGGGACCTGACCGTCACCCGCCTGGGCTTCGGCGCGATGCGCATCACCGGCGACGGCGTGTGGGGCGACCCCACTGACCGCGAGGGCGCCCTGACCACCCTGCGCCGCCTGCCGGAACTCGGCGTGAATCTCATCGACACCGCCGACAGCTACGGCCCGGCCGTCAGCGAGGAACTCATCCGCGAGGCGCTGCACCCCTACGACCGCGTCATGATCGCCACGAAAGGCGGCCTGGCCCGCACCGGCCCGAACGTGTGGATTCCCGTGGGCCGCCCCGAGTACCTCAAGCAGCAGGCGCACCTCTCGCGCCGCCGCCTGGGCGTGGACCGCATCGACCTGTGGCAGCTGCACCGCATCGACCCGAACGTGCCGCGCGACGAGCAGTTCGGCGCGATCAGGGAACTCATGGACGAGGGCGTCATCCGCCACGCGGGCCTCTCCGAGGTGAGCGTCGAGGAGATCGAGGCCGCCCGCGCCGTCTTCCCGGTCGCGACCGTGCAGAACCTCTACAACCTCGCCAACCGCAAGAGCGAGGACGTGCTGGACTACTGCCAGCGCGAACACATCGGCTTCATCCCCTGGTTCCCGCTCGCCGCCGGGAACCTCGCCAGGGAAGGCAGTGTCCTGACCGATATCGCCATGCGCCTAGGTGCCACGCCGTCCCAGGTGGCACTGGCCTGGGTACTGCGTCGCAGCCCCGTCATGCTGCCCATCCCCGGCACCGGCAAGGTCAGACACCTCGAGGAGAACGTCGCCGCCGCCCGCCTCACCCTGACCGACGAGGACTTCCGCGCGCTGGACGAGGTCGGCCGTCAGGAATGGGAGAAACAGCAGAACTGACCGCATAGACTCCCCGCCTCACCGCGCCCCCGTTCCCTGACGGTGAGGCGCGGTGAGTCGTGCATGGACGTTTGCTGAACCTCCAACCGTGGCGCGTGTTCCCCCTGCACCCGGCCAAAGGCGCGCAGAATGCGGCGCATGCCCCTGACCCCCCACCTGCGCGCCCTCGTGACGGGCACGCCCCCGCACCTGACGCCGCAGACGCAGGTGCAGGAGGCTGCCCGCACCCTCTTCCCGCGCATGGCTGCCCGCCCGCAATTGCTGGACGTCTTCACGAACGCGATGATCGACACGCGCGCCCTGGCCCGCCCACTCGACTGGTACCTCACCCCACGCGGTTTCGGCGAGAAGAACGCCGTCTTCGTGCAGGAAGCCCGCGCCCTGACCCGCCGACTGGCGAAAGAGGCGCTGGACGCCGCGCACATCACGCCCGCCGACGTGGACGCCGTCGTCGTCGTGAACACCAGCGGCATCAGCGCCCCCAGCCTCGATGCCGACCTGATCGAGCACCTGGGGATCAACCGGCACGCCGCGCGACTGCCCGTGTGGGGCCTCGGCTGCGCCGGGGGTGCCAGCGGACTGGCCCGCGCCGCCGACCTCGTCCGCGCCGGGTACCGCCGCGTGCTGTACGTCGCCGTGGAACTGTGCAGCCTGACCCTCGTGCACGGTGACGAGACCAAGAGCAACTTCGTCGGCACCGCCCTCTTCTCCGACGGAGGCGCCGCCGCCGTCCTCGCCCATCCCGACGAACCCGGCCCTGCCCCCCTGGCTGAACTGTGCGGTGCGTACTCCACCCTGATCGAGGACAGCGAGGACATCATGGGCTGGGACGTCGTGGACGAGGGCCTGAAGGTCCGCTTCAGCCGCGACATCCCCACCCTGGTGCGCGGCATGATGCACGAGAACGTGCAGGCCGCCTTGAGCGCACACGGCTGGAGCCAGGACACCGTGGACACCTACGTCGTCCACCCCGGCGGCGTGAAAGTCCTCAGCGCCTACGAGGAGGCCCTGAACATCCCCGCCGGAGCGCTCGACGCCAGCCGCCACGTCCTGCGCCACTACGGCAACATGAGCAGCGTCACCGTCCTGTTCGTCCTGCAGGAAACCCTGCGCGCCCACCCCCAGGGCCGCGCCCTCCTGAGTGCCATGGGACCCGGCTTCAGCGCCGAACACGTCCTCCTGAACTTCCCCGGCTGACTGTTACAGCCGGTTCAACTCCCGCCTCGCCTCCGCGTAGCCGGGGCGCAGGCGGAGTGCTTCGCGGTACGCGGCCTGCGCTTCGGCGGTGCGGCCCAGGCCAGTCAGGGCGCGGGCGCGCCAGTAGTGCGCTTCCTCGTGCGTGGGCACCGAGCGCAATACCGCGCCCGTCAGGGTCAGGACCCGCGCGTACTGGCCGGTGCGGGTGTACGCCTCCAGCGGCCCGAACGAGTACCACAGGGCGCGCCACGGTAGGCCGCCCTGAACCCATGCGGGCCGGGTGGGGTCCAGGGTGCGGTCGGGCGCGGCCGCGAACGCCCGGTCGAAGGTGCGGGCGGCGGCGCGGGCGTCCCCGGCGTCCAGTTGCGCCTGCCCCAGGGTCAGGAAGCCCACGGCGTCGTTGCGCCGTTCCGCCTCGCGCCCGGCGACTCGCAGTGTCTCGGCTTTCTCCTGCGCGCGGTCGGCCCGCCAACCGAGCACGCCCGCCAGGACCGCCCGTTTCGAGGGTGGCGTGACGATCAGGTACGTGCGCCCGAACGACCGCCACTGCTCGTCGAACTTCGCGTAGTCCATCCGCAGTGGCCCCAGGTACGAGTCCAGCGCGCTGAACTGCCCGCTGGCGTCGTCGTAGCCGGTCAGCAGGCGGTAGTGCCCCATCCCGCCCGAGTCCGGCGTGACGAACCACGTTTCCACGATCACCGGGATGCCCGACGCGAGCAGGGAGCGCAGCAGCGTCCGGTCCCCGCCGCGTGCGAGGTGCACGTCCATGCCCTGCGCCTGCGCGAACGCCGCGAGCTCCTCCGGCGAGACGTTCACGTCCCCCTTCGACGGCTTGAGTTTCGGGGCGATGTCGTACTGGTTCAGCGTGCCCCCCCAGCGGCTCAGGGCCATGCCGATCGTGACCGGCCCGCAGTTGTTCAGCCGCTGGTACTCGTGCCGGATGCCCGTGACGCTAGCCCGCACAGGCAGGACCCGGGCAGGCGCGGCTGGAGGAGGCGCGGGCGTGACCTCCGGCGTGGGCGGCGGCACCTGGAGCGGAGTGGGCGTGACGGGTTCGGGTTCAGGGGCGGGTTCTGGGATGGGCTCCGGCTCGCCCGGTGCGGGGGTGACGGGCGCGGGCTCCGCAGCGGGCGGCAGCGCAGGCACCGTGACCTGCCCAGGGGCGGCGGTCTGTGCCTCCGCACCCGACTGGAAGCGCGTGACACCGAACGCAGCCGCCCCGACGAGCAGGGCAGCAGTCAGCAGCAGGGCAGGGGAAGGCATTCCATCCATCGTCCCCGCCCTTCATGATCCACCCCTGAGGCGAGAAGGTCGCGCAGGTCACGCTGTCGGCACGAGTGCGCCGCGACACCCGCGAGAAGCCCGCCACAGCTGAAGCCCAAAAAGTAGAACCTTCCGACACGCACCAAGACACAGAGCCACGTGACCGTCGTGGCAACCGAGCCCGTCGCCATTGGCCCTGACCGCTCGGGGGCGGCCCCTCGCTCATCTTGATTCGTTGGCGTAGGCGCACTCGCTCATAGGCGCGCAGCGCGCGGGGCGCAAGCGGCGAACCCGGAGGCATGCAGCCCCATCAGTGGCCGTCCCCGCCAGTCACCCACCCGACAAGCCAGAGAAATACCTGCCCAGTGCAACGTAAGCTCCCCCTGCCCCTCTGGGGTAGGGGGCTGGGGGGTGGGGCAGCCCGCCGCAGGCGCACCCCTTACGCGCGCACTTGTCGGGTCAGTAGTCCATGACCTGCCGGATCGCCTTCGCGACGCGCAGCGGGTTGGGTCGGTATACGTCCTCAACGGCGGTGAAGGGCGGGTAGGGCGCGTCGTAGCCGGTGACGCGGACGATAGGGGCGCGGAGGTGTTCGATGGCTTCCTCGGCGATGACGGCGGCGATTTCGCTGTGGAATCCGGCGGTGCGGGGTGCTTCGGTGACGATGATGGCGCGGCCGGTCTTGGCGACGCTGGTGATGATGGTGTCGGTGTCCATGGGGACGAGGGTGCGCAGGTCGATGACTTCCACGCCGATTCCGGCGGCCTGGGCGGCGGCGGCGGCTTTCTGGGCGACTTCGACCATGCCGCCGTAGCAGATGACGGTGACGTCGTCGCCTTGGGTGACAATGCGGGCTTTGCCGATGGGGACGCGGTAGTCGCCGACTGGGACGTCTTCTTTGACGCTGCGGTAGAGCTTGATGGCTTCGAAGAAGAAGACGGGGTCGGGGTCGTTGATGGCGCTGAGGAGGAGGCCTTTGGCGTCGGCGGGGGTGCTGGGGATGACGACTTTGACGCCGGGGGTGTGGGCGAGGATCGCTTCGGGGCTGTCGGCGTGTTGTTCGGGGGTGTGGACGCCGCCGCCGTAGGGGGCGCGGATGACCATGGGGAGGTGGTAGCGGCTGCGGGTGCGGTGGCGGTAGCGGCCGAGGTGGGAGAGGATCTGGTCGAGGGCGGGGTAGAGGAAGCCTGCGAACTGGATTTCCGCGATGGGTTTGAGGCCCGCGAGGCCCATGCCGATGCCCATGCCGACGATGGCGGCTTCGGCGAGGGGCGTGTCGAACACGCGCCCTTCTCCGTGTTTGGCCTGGAGGCCGTCGGTGGCGCGGAACACGCCGCCCATGACGCCGACGTCCTCGCCGAAGATGTGGACGGTGTCGTCGGCGGCGAGGGCGATGTCGAGGGCGTCGTTGATGGCGGCGACCATGGTCATGTTCTTGGTGCCGGTGGGGGGGGTGGCGGTGGCGGTCATGCCTGCTCCTTCTGGTCCTGCGCGTGCTCGGCGAGGATCTCCGCGCGCTGTTTTTTCAGCTGGGGGGTGGGTTCCGCGAAGACGTGGTCGAGGATCTCGGCGGGGGTGGGTTCGGGGTAGCTGTCGGCCTCGGCGAGGGCGGCTTCGAACTCGGCGGCGATCTCGGCGAGCAGTGCGGCCTCGCTGGCCTCGGTCATGAGGCCCGCGTTCAGGAGGTGGGTGCGCAGGCGCGTGACGGGGTCCTTGGCGTCCCAGCCGGCGGTGTCGGCCTCGCTGCGGTAGCGGCTGGGGTCGTCGGCGACGGTGTGCGGCTTGACGCGGTACGTGACGGTTTCGATCAGGGTGGGGCCGCCGCCGTTGCGGGCGCGGTCAACAGCTTCACGGGTGACGTGGTACGTGGCGAGCGCGTCGTTGCCGTCCACGCGCACGCCGGGGATGCCGTACCCGTCGGCGCGGCGGCTGAGATCCGTGGCGCGCGTCTGGGTGCGGGTGGGAACGCTGATCGCCCAGCCGTTGTTCTGGAGGATGAACACGCACGGGGCGTTCAGGGCCCCGGCGAAGTTCAGCGCCTCGTGGAAGTCACCTTCGCTGCTGCCGCCGTCGCCGATGAAGGCCATGGCGACGTTGCGGGTGCCCTGGCGCCGCTCGGCGAGGGCCGCGCCGACCGCCTGCGGGTACTGCGTGGCGATCGGGATGTAGAACGGCAGGACCTTCAGGTCGGCGGGCATGTGCCACCCGTGCGGGCTCGTGCGCCAGTAGGCGAGCGTCCGCGCGATGGGCAGGCCGAGGGTCAGGGCGGCGCCGGTGTCGCGGTAGGTGGGGAACAGCCAGTCGTCCTTGGTCAGCGCGGCGGCCGTGCCGACCTGACTGGCCTCCATGCCGCCGAAGGGCGGGAAGACGCCCAGGCGGCCCTGGCGGTACAGCACCCAGCCGCGCTCGTCGAAGTGCCGGGCGCGGCGCATCTGCCGGTACAGGTCCAGGCGGATCTCGGGTTCGGGCAGGAGGTCCTCGCGGACGACCGAGCCGTCCGGGGCGAGGCACTGCACCATGCTGGTGTCCTGCTGCGCGGCGTCGTACGCGGCCTGCGCGGCCGCGTAGCCGGGGGCGGTGTCCTGCGACTCTGCTGGGGCGTGGGGCTGCGGGGCAGCCAGGTTGGCGTCTGGGGTCATGAAGTCTCCTGTCTGGGGGCGTGCGCGGAATCTGAGGCGGCGGGTGCGGGCGCGTCAGTGCTTGCTTCAGGGCGCGCGGCGCTGGTTCAGCAGCCGGTCACTGCGACGGGGCAGGCCGGAGGAGGGACAGGGCAGAACGTCAGGCATGGCAGGGCAGGTGGGGGCCGCGCGGCCCCGTCGGGATGAGAAGTGCCTCCCAGCGTAGCAGCCGGGAGGCACAGGAACCAAACGAGCGTTTGGAAGGCGGGGACGGGCGCTCACAGCGGTTTCCAGTTCCGCCCTGGGGCGAACGGCATGCCCTTCAACTCCACCTCCAACCGCTTCGTTGACGACTTCTCGCCCTGCTCGTTTGTCAGCGGGCCAGCAGCACCGCCAGGATCGCCAGCGTGGCGGGTACCGTCTGGATGAACAGGATGCGGCGGTTCGCGGTGGCCGCGCCGTACAGGCCCGCGACCGCCACGCACGCCAGGAAGAACAGCTGAATCGCCGCCGAGCCCGTGATCAGGCCCCAGATCAGGCCCGCCGCCAGGAAACCGTTGTACAGGCCCTGGTTGCCCGCCATGACGCGGGTCTGCGCCGCGAGTTCCGGCGTGGTCCCGAAGGCCTTCATGGCGCGCGGGGTGGTCCACAGGAACATTTCCAGCACCATGATGTACACGTGCAGCAGGGCGATCAGGCCCACCAGGACCGCGGCGATCAGGGTCATGCGCCCAGCTTCCCGATCCGGGCGACCACCCGGTCACGGCCCAGCGTGGCGAGCAGGTCCGGCAGGTCCGGGCTCTCCATCGTCCCGGCGACCGCCGCGCGCACGGGGGGCATGACCTTCCCGAGCTTCAGGCCCCGCTCCTCGGCGAACGCCGCGAAGGCCGCCTTGATGGACGCCGCGTCGAAGGTCGGCAGGTTCTTCAGCGTGGCGGCCAGCTCGGGCAGCAGCTCCCGCGCGCCGTCGATCGCCGCCTGCGCCTTCTCGGTCACCGGGTACTCCTCCGACCAGAAGTAAGGGGTCTTGTCCATGAACTCGCTGAAGACCTCGATACGGGGCGTCATCAGGCGCACCACCGACCGGAAGTAGTCGTCCATGGGGAGGTCCACCTTCTGGCCAGCCAGGAACGCGTGCAGCCTCCGGGCGACCTCGTCCCCTGGCAGCACCTCGCGCAGGTACTTGCCGTTGTACCAGCGCAGCTTCTCCTGACTGAACACCGGGCCGCCCAGCGTCACGTCCTCCAGCCGGAACACCCGCGCGAATTCCTCCAGGTCGAACACCTCCAGGCCGTCCGGGTGCGTCCAGCCCATCGTCGCCAGGAAGTTCAGCATCGCCTCCGGCAGGAACCCCTGCTGCTGGTACCACTCGACGCTCGTGGGGTTCTTGCGCTTGCTGATCTTGGATTTGTCCGAGTTGCGCAGCAGCGGCATGTGCGCGAACACCGGCTCAGGCCACCCGAACGCGCGGTACAGCAGCACGTGAATCGGCGTGCTCGTGATCCACTCCTCGGCGCGGACCACGTGCGTCACGCCCATCAGGCGGTCATCCACCACGTTCGCCAGGTGGTACGTGGGGAACCCGTCCGCCTTCAGCAGCACCTTGTCGTCGATCTCGCGGTTCTGGAAGTGAATCGGGTCACGCAGGCGGTCATTCACGACCGTCTCGCCCTCACGCGGGACCTTCAGGCGGATCACGGCCGCCTCGCCCGCCTCCACCCGCGCCTGCGCCGCCGCCGGGTCCAGCTCACGGCTGGGCACCGCGATCACGCGGCCCTCCGCCTGCGCCGCCTCCCGCAGCGCCGACAGCTCCTCCGCCGTCTCGAACGCGTAGTACGCGTGCCCGCTCGCCACCAGCTGCCGCGCGTACTCACCGTACAGATCAAACCTCTCGGACTGACGGTACGGACCGTTCGGACCGCCCTGCAGCGGCGACTCGTCCGGCGTCAGGCCCAGCCACTGCATCATCTGGAAGATGCGCTTCTCACTGTCCGGCACGTAGCGGTTCCGGTCGGTGTCCTCGATGCGCAGGATGAACTTCCCCCCACCCTGACGGGCCAGCGTGAAATTGAACAGCCCGATGTACGCGGTCCCCACATGAGGATCACCGGTCGGGCTCGGAGCAATACGGGTCACAACAGACATAACGCACAGCATACGAAAGGGGGGAGTGGGAAGTGGGTTGTGGGAAAAGCGAACCCCCTCCGGCCCACGCGGGGTGGGGGAGGGGGTCCCTCAGAGCTCAGAGCTCACGGCCCTGTTCAGTTCCAGCGGCCGCCGCGCTGCTGGCGCGTTTCGGGTTCCGGCGCGGCGTACAGTTCCTCCGCGCGGGACAGCTTCTTGCGGCCGTACAGGCCCTCCAGGATGAACTCGGCGGCGGAGACGCGCACGGCGTCCACGCTGCTCGCGGCGACCTCGGCGGCCAGGTCGCTCAGGCCCGGCACCTCCGCCGCGGCTTTCAGGGAGGCGGCGCTGTCCCCCCCCTGCGGGAAGCGGAAGACGTTCCCGGCCTCGAACCATTTTTCCAGTTCGCGGGTGTTCGCGCTGCCGTAGCGGCGGGCGTATACGGCCCCGGCGGCCTTGCGGATCACGTCCCGGGCGACGTTGTCCGCGCCCTTGAGTTCACCCTCGTACTCCAGTTCCATCTTCCCGGTGATCGCCGGGAGGCCCGCGTACACGTCACTGACCCGCACGACCGCGTCGTCGCCCTGCACGAGGCTGCGGCGTTCGGCGTTCGCGGCGGCGACCTCCATCAGCGAGATCGGCAGGCGCTGCGACACGCCGCTCAGCTTGTCCACCCGGCCGTCCTCGCGCGCCTGGAAGGCAATTTCTTCGACGAGTTCCGCGATGAACTCCGGCACCGTCACGTCGCCGCTGCGCACGGCCTCCTGCGCGGTGATGTCCATGCCCAGGCGCACGTCGGTCGGGTAGTGCGTGCGGATCTCGCTGCCGATGCGGTCCTTGAGCGGCGTGACGATCTTCCCGCGCGCCGTGTAATCCTCGGGGTTCGCGCTGAAGACCAGCATGACGTCCAGTTCCAGGCGGATGGGGTAGCCCTTGATCTGCACGTCCCCCTCCTGAAGGATGTTGAACAGCGCCACCTGCACCTTCGGCGCGAGGTCCGCCAGTTCGTTCACGGCGAAGATCCCACGGTTCGCACGGGGCAGCAGCCCGAAGTGCATGCTGCGCACGTCACCCAGGCTGGTACCCAGGCGCGCCGCCTTGATCGGGTCCACGTCCCCGATCAGGTCCGCGACCGTCACGTCCGGCGTCGCCAGTTTCTCCACGTACCGCTCCGCGCGCGGCAGCCAGCGGACCGGCAGGTCCAGCCCGTGCGCCTCCAGCAGCGCGCGGCCCTCGGCACCCACCGGGTTCAGCACGTCGTCCGGCATGTCCACGCCCGCGATGACCGGCACCTCCGGGTCCAGCAGTTCCGTGATGGCGCGCAGGATGCGGCTCTTCGCCTGTCCGCGCAGGCCCAGCAGGATGAAGTTCTGCCGCGCCAGCAGCGCGTTCACCAGCTGCGGAATCACCGTGTCGTCGTACCCCACCACACCGGGGAACAGCTCCTCGCCGCTGCGCAGCTTGCGGGTCAGGTTGTCCCGCACCTCGTCCTGCACCAGCCGGATCTTCCCGTCGAACGGCGCGCGCCCGGCGTACCCTTCGGTCTGAAGCAGTTCTCCCAACGTCCTCGCCTTCGCAGTCACGGTCATGATGCGCGGAACGTACCACGCACCCAGATGCGGGAATGTGCGACCTGCTGGGAATGAAGGGGGAAGTGGGCTGTGGTAAGGGCTGGGCACCTGATATGCACTCCGGTTGAAAGGTTTGCAACGCCTTTCAACCCGAGCAGAGCGAGCAGGAGAGAAACGGGTTCCGGAAGTGGAGTTGGCAACCCGGTGTCCTTCCGGGTTGTGAACGAAACAGACGGAACCCGTATGAGGCAACCCGGCGGCTCTCCCGACCGTACTGTGGGTCAGATGCAACCCACGGCCGCCGCCCGCCCCGCCCTGCTGCCCATCCTGCTGCTGATCCCAGCCGCTGCCCTGACCCTGTGGATCGCCGGAGCCACCTTCGACGCGGGGACCACGAGCGCCCTGGGCCGCACGCTCCGTTACGTGGCCCTGACGCCCCTGTTGCTGATCACGGTCAACCGCCTGCCCTGGACGACGTTCGCGCTGCTGTCCTGCGGGTGGATCAGTGGCGTCCTGACCGTCACCGCCGCGCTGGCGGGCACCGTGAACTGGCTGTTCGGCGCGCCCGCGCTGCTGCTGGCGCTGGCCTGCGCCGCCGGATTTGCCCTGCTGCGCCGCTGATCCGGACGAGGCCACGGGCCCTCTCGGCCCCGGCGTTCTGACAGCAGAATTCAGAGGTATTGAAGGGCTTCTTCAATACCTCTGAATCGAGCGGAGCGAGCACCTGAGAAGGGCGGCGGTTGAACGTGGAGGTGAGGGACGTGGGTGGGAGGAGCGTGCTGGTGACCCCACGACGACACGCTCTGTCAGTCGCTGCTGCCGGCGCTCGCGGCGTCCTGCTGGTCCTCCAGCACCTTGAAAGCGCAGGTGGCTGCCAGCGCCGCCACGAGGGGCGGCACCCCATGCAGGCTGAGGGTGACGTCCTTGCCCTCCACGACCCCGCCGATCCGGCCGTGCAGGCGCCCGTCCTCTGCGGTCAGGTTCACGTCCTTCCCGTTGATGCGGCCCGAGAAGCGACCCTCGATCCGCGGGCCACTGCGCGTCAGGTGAAGGTCGTCCCCTTCGATCCGGCCCCCGAGTCGCACGTCCACGTGATCCTCACTGAGGTGCCCGGCCGCGTCGAATCCGTCGAACGTCCCGCCGATCCGCCCGGCGACCTGTCCCTCCTGCACGGTCAGGCGGATGTCCTTGCCCTCGAAGCGGCCACCGATCCGGCCGTCCAGGTGCGTGCCGTTCCACGCAGCCCTCACGTCGTAGACCACCGAGATCCCGCCGATCCGTCCATTCAGTTCCATACCCACCCGGTACGGGGCCAGGGTCGCCCGGGTTGCCGGACCGCGGCCCGGGTAGCGGTCCGGTGCACGACCTCCCCCGGGTCTCCGGCGTCACTCCAGAAGCAGGGTGGGCTGCGCCGGCTCGGAGACGCTGCCGCGCACGGCCCGCCAGGCGTCCAGTTCGTCGGCCGGCATGGCCGGCGCAAACAGGAACCCCTGCATGTACTCGAAGCCCAGGTCACGCAGCAGCGCGTGCTGCTCGGGCGTCTCGACGCCTTCGGCCAGCACGTCCAGATTCAGTTCGCGGCCCAGCGTGTGCACGGCCCGCAGCACCTGAGGTCCGGCGGCATGTACCCCGCCCAGCCCGTCGTGCCCGCTGAGGAAACTGCGGTCCAGTTTCAGCACGTCGGCCGGCAGGGCCATCAGGGCGCTCAGGGACGCGTGCTGCACACCGAAGTCATCCACGCTGATCCGCACGCCCAGCGCCCGCAGCGCGCGGAGTTTCGTGGCGGTTCCGGTCAGGTCCTGCACCAGCACGCCTTCGGTGACCTCCAGTTCTAGAAGGTGCGCGGGCAGGTCCAGCCGCTCAAGCAGGTGATGCACGTGCGGCACGAAGTCCGGCTGCGCGAATTCCAGCGGGGAGACGTTCACCGCGACGCGCAGGGGTCGGCCCTGGTGGTGCCACGCGGCGGCCTGCTCGCAGGCGCGTTCGCGCACCCAGCGGCCCAGCGGGAGGATCAGGCCGCACTGTTCCGCCACCGGAATGAACCGGCCGGGCGTCACCGGTCCCAGCGTCGGCGAAGTCCAGCGCAGCAGGGCCTCCACGCTTTCCAGGCGCGCGCCGCGCAGCTGCGGCTGGTAGTGCAGCGTGAACTCGTGTCCGGTCAGGGCGCGGCGCAGCGCCGCCTCCACTGCGAAGCGGTCCCGCCGCTGGTCGTCCAGGGCCGGCGTGAACACCTGCACCTGACGCCGCCCGCTGCGTTTGGCGTGGTACATGGCCGTGTCGGCGCGGCGCTGCAGGGTCGTGATGTCCGCCCCGTCCCGCGGCGCGAGACTCACGCCGATGGACGCCGACACCGGCAGGGTCAGGCCCGCCACGTCCAGCGGGTCGGACAGGCTACCCAGCAGCCGCCGCGCGGCGTGTACCGCCTGCGCCTCGTCTGCGCCAGGCAGGACCAGCGTGAACTCATCCCCGCCCACGCGGGCCAGGGTGGCGCGGGCCGGCAGGTGCGTCTGCAGGCGCGCCGTCACGAGCCGCAGCAGCTCGTCACCCACCGGATGCCCGAACGTGTCGTTCACGTCCTTGAAGCCGTCCAGGTCAATGAACATCACCGCGACCGGGCCGGTCAGGGCGCGGCGCAGCTGTTCCTCGAACTCGGCGCGGTTGGGCAGGCCGGTCAGGGCGTCATGCCGCGTCTGGAAGCGCAACTGCGAACCGCGCCGCTCCAGTTCGGCGGCCGAGTGCCGCAACTTACGGGCCAGCAGGTGATTTTCCTGCAGCACCGTGCCCTGACGCAGCAGCACCAGCAGGAACGTCAGGGCCGCGCCCCACAGCGTGACCGGGGTGGGGCTCGACACCAGCAGCGCCGCGCACGTCAGCGCGCCCGCCAAGTACGGGAAGGCCGCCAGCCACACCCGCACGGGCCGCGGCGGGCGCCACTGCACGCCCCGCACGGACTGCTCGCGCCGCTGCCACAGGCCCAGGGCCTGCAGGGCGGTGCCCCACAGGTACAGGAAGTCCGCGCGGTTCCCGGACGCGTACCCGCCGACCAGGGCGTAGTGCAGGTCACCGCCCACGATCAGCGCCAGGCCCGCGCAGATCAGGGCGACCGGCACGCTCAGACGCTGCTGGCGCAGGGCGAGCAGGCCCACGGCGATCAGCGCGAGATCCAGGGTCACGTACGCCGCGCCGGCCGGGTGCAGCGGCACGGGCCGTGACAGCAGGAACGTCCACGCGACGGTGCCCAGGATGGTCATGACGATCAGACTGTCGAGCGTCATGGCCAGCGTCCGCAGGGACCGCAGGCGCAGGCGGGTCAGGCGCAGCAGCGCGCCGAACAGCAGGAGGTAGTACCCGGCGTACAGGGCGTCCGCGACCGAGAGGGCCGGGATGGCCTGACCGCGCAGTTCGAAACTCAGGGTGATCAGGTCGCCCAGCCACAGCGCCCCCAGCGCCAGTGTGAACCGGCTCAGCAGGCGGCGCTGAGCGGGGTGCGCGCCGCGCCACGCGGCGGCCGCGACGATCAGGCACACCAGCTGCCCCGTCAGGTACGCCCCGCCGGTCAGCCAGGCGTGCCCGGGCAGCGGCTGGGCCACGCTGACCAGCAGGGCGTGTAGCGCCACGGCCAGCAGCAGCGCGGGTTCGGCGCGGCGTTCAAATATGCGCACGGTTACGGCCTGGATCGTCATTCCGTCACGTCAACCTTCCTGTTGGATCTCGGTGCAGGCTAGCGCACGGTCCCCACAGAAACCTGACGCGTACCAGACGCCCGCCGGTCAGCTGCGCGGCTCTCACGCCTGACCGTCAGGTGGCGCCCCGTCGGGGGGGCGCGGCGGCCAGTGCGACGCCCGAGACGCACAGCGCCAGCCCCACCAGCGACACGGGGCTGAGGCGTTCGCCGTACAGCAGCCAGCTTTCCAGCACGGTCAGGGGCGGCACCAGGTAGAACAGGCTGTTCACGCGCGCCGCCGGGAGGTCGCGCAGCAGCCGCATGAGCAGCAGGATCGCGCCGACCGACAGGACCAGCACCAGCCACGTCAGGGACAGCATGAATTCCGCGTTCCAGTGGATCTCCCCGCCCCCACGCGCCAGGGTGATCAGGCCCAGCGCGGCGGCGCTCGCCACGTACTGCGCGGTCGTGCCGCCCAGCAGCGGCATGTCCGCCCCGGCGCGCCGCTGGTAGAGGGTGCCCGCCGTGGTGCACAGCAGCGCGAACGCGGCGGCGCCCAGCGCGGCGGGACTGCCTGCCGACCCGTGCAGGTTCCCGCCGAGTCGGCCTTCCATGACCAGCAGCACGCCCGCGAACCCCAGCGCGAGGCCCGCCCACTGCCGCGCCGTGACCCGCTCGCCCAGGACCGGCCACGACAGCAATCCCGTCAGGAGGGGCTGCACACCCACCAGCACGCTCGTCACGCCCGCCGGGAGGCCCAGCCAGATGGCGGTCGTCACGCCACCCAGGTAGCCAGCGTGCAGCAGCAGGCCCGTCACAGCCGCGCGGCCCGCCTGCGCCCTCGTGGGCCACGGGGCGCGCAGCGCGGCTGTCAGCAGTGCCATCAGCACGGCGGCCAGCACGAAACGCACCGTCAGGTACGCGAAGGGGTCCGCGTTGCGCGCCGCGCCCTTGGTGCCCAGGAATCCGGTGCTCCAGAGCAGCACGAACAGCAGCGGCGCCGCCGACAGGAAGGCGGCGGGCGCGAATCGCAGGCGGGCCATGCGGCAGGCTAGAGCACCCACGCGTCCGGCGCGGTTCAGGTGTCCAGCATCGCCGCGATGGCCTGCACGGTCCGCGCGTTCCGGACCGTGACCTTCACCCCCAGGTGGCGTTCGATCACGGCGGCGGACAGCCGCAGATTCCGCACGCCGTCCGGGACCGTCTGGTACAGCGTTCCCCCCGCGACCTCCCAGCGTTCCGGGGTCACGTCCCGCCCGCGCAGGGCCTCCACCCGCGCCGGGTCGGGCGGATCGCGCAGGAACGCCAGGACCACCGGTTCATCCCGCAGGTGGGCCGGGCAGCCCTGGGCTGCCGCGTGCCACTCGGTTGCCGTGCGCAGCGTCACCGGCACCGGAAACCCGAAGCGGGCCTCCAGCGCGTCCTCCAGCCGCCCTCGCAGCGCCGGGCCGGGTTCCGCCTCGAACACGGCGTTCCCGCTCTGGATGTACGTCCGGACCCCCTCCAGCCCCAGCCCGGTCAGCAGGGCGCGCAGGTCCGCCATGGGCACCTTGCGTGTCGCGCCCAGGTTCACGGCGTGCAGCAGCGCCACGAAGATCATTCGACTCCCGGGATCATGGGCCGGAGTCTGTCACGGGTCGTTGCTCCAGCCTCGCTGACACAGCACCAGCCGGTAGCCGTCCGGATCGCGGATGGTCACGCCCCAGCGGTCCCAGTACAGGTTCAGCGCTGGGACGCGCGTGCCTCCGTGGGCCTCCAGCCGCGCGATCAGCTCCGGCGGGACCGGGTCGTCCAGATAGATCACGAGCAGGTCCTCCCCGGTCGGCGTGGGCGGCACGTGCACGTGATGCGCGTGGGTGAGTTCCAGGTGCCACGCCGCGCCGGGCAGGCCCAGCATGAGCAGCGGGGCGAACTCGTCGTGCGAACTGCGGTGCAGCACGCGCAGGCCCAGGCCATCCGCATAGAAGCGCTGCGCGGCGTCCAGGTCCAGGCTGGGCCGCGCCAACCGCACTTGGTGGGTGGGGGAGAGGCCGGGAGTCATGCCGGGACCGCCGCATGCAGGAACGGCAGGGTGGCCGGGGTGAGGGTGCGCCGCGCCCCGCCCTGCCGGATCGTCAGCGTGAAGGGCACGGGTTCGGCGGGCTGGCCGATCGGGAACCAGCCGCGTCCGCGCGGCACGACGATCAGGGTGCCGTCTGGGGTGCCGACCGGGGTGAAGGTGGGACTGGCGTCCCCCCAGGGGCGCAGGTCCAGATGATCCGTCAGCCACTGCGTGGCATTCCGGACGTCCGGGACGACCAGCCCGAACTCGCTGACGTGCAGCACCTGCGCGGGCCCGAACGGTCCGGCGTGATCGAAGGGCAGGTCGTGCCGGGCGATGAATTCCACGATGTGGCCCGCCGGATCGCGGAAGTACAGGTTCGAGCTGTGAAAGGCCCCGTCCGGCCCGAAGCGCACCTGACCCGACGGGTCGGGCAGCAGCGACAGGCGGGCCGACAGCCACGCCTGCGCGCCGTCGACCTGCGTGCGGGGAATGTCCAGCGCGAAGTGCGCGGCGGGCGTGTCGCCCTGGCGGAAGGTCAGGCGTGAGCGGCCCACCTCTACTGTGAATTCGTCCGGGTGCTCCTGCCGGGTGGGCAGGCCGAGGGTCAGGGCGTAGAAGTCCCGCTGGGCGGTCAGGTCGGGCGCGTTGAGGGTCAGGTGGGTCAGCTGCATGGGGTCTCCGGAGGTGAGCGGGTCGGGGTCACGGGCGGCTGTGGACGCAGGGGGAGGGTGGGCGTCGCATACTGGAAGCCTAGAACCTCAAGTCGACTTGAGGTCAAGTCCCGGAGGTTCCCGCATGCCCACGCCTCTCACGCCCGCTCAGCTCGCCGCGCGCAGCGGCCTGAGCGTCCCCACCCTCCACCACTACGAACGCGAGGGCCTGATCACCGCCGCGCGCACCGGCGGTAACCAGCGCCGCTACCCGCCCGACACGCTGCGCCGCCTCGCGTTCATCCGCGCCGCCGCCCGCGTCGGCGTGCCCCTCGCCGAGATCCGCGAGGCGCTGAGCACCCTGCCCGGCGCACGACCCCCCAGCGCGCAGGACTGGGCGGCCCTGTCCGGCGCGTGGCGCGAGGCCCTGAACGCCCGCATCGCCACCCTGACCCGCCTGCGCGACGACCTCGACAGTTGCGTCGCCTGCGGGTGCCTCAGCCTGGACCGCTGCGCGCTGCACAACCCCGGCGACGCGCTGGGCCGCACCCTGCCCGGCGGCAGTCAGCTGTAGGCCGCGCGGGCCGTTCGCGGGGGCCGGGCCCCGATGACGACGCTGACGGTGATCAGGCCCAGCCCGGCCCACTGAGCTGCGCCCAGGGGCCGCCCGCTCAGCAGGTCCAGCGCCAGGGCGGTCGCGGGGCTCAGGCGGGTCAGCAGGGACACCTGCACGGGCGACGTGTCGCGGATCCCCTGGAACCACAGCGCGTACGCGAGCGCCGTGCCGATGACGATCAGGTACGCCAGCCACGGCAGCTGATCGGGTCTCAGGGCAGGCAGGGGCCCGTCGAGCCACCACGCGACCGGCACGAGCAGCGCGCCGCCCCAGCACAGCTGCCACGCGGTCAGGGCCAGCAGTGACGCGCCGGGTGGAGTACCCCACGCGCCCGCCAGCAGGTACCCGCCGGACGCCGCCACGACGCTGAACACGCCGGTGATCAGCCCCACGGTGTCGGCGTGCGCGCCGGGTCCCAGGACCAGCAGTGCCACGCCCAGCAGGCCCAGCAGTCCGGCGTTCAGTGCAGCCGGTGCCGGGGGCTGCCGCCGCGCCGCGAGGTTGAAGGCCAGGATCAGCAGCGGGCCCAGCGCGCCGAGGGTGGCGGCCAGACCGCCGCCCAGGTGCGCGGCGCTGATGAACAGGGTGCTGAAGAACAGCCCGAAGTTCAGGGTGCCCAGCAGCGCGCTCTTCCACCACCACTCGCCGCGCGGCCACTGCCGCACGAGGGCCAGCAGCAGCAGTCCCGCCCCGAGGGCCCGCAGGGCGGCGGCGCTGGTGGGACCGACCGGCTGGAGGTGCTCCAGCACGACGTAGCTGGTGCCCCAGCTGATCGGGGCGAGGGCGGCCAGGAGCAGCGGTGAAGGCTTCATGGATTTATTTTATGCATAAATATTTTACCTATAAAACAGATAGGCCATTTCCTATACTCCTCCCGTGACCCTCCTCGACCTGCTGGACCGCATCCGGCACGACTGGCAGACCCGCGAACCCACCCTGGACACCGCCCCCATGCTCACGTTCATCACCCTCACCCGCGCCCAGGCCCTGCTCGACGAGCACGTCCGCGCCACCGCACCAGACGCCGACCTGACCCCCGCCACCCGCGACCTGCTGTTCACCCTCCACCGCTCTGGCCCACCCGAGGGCCTGACCCCCGGCGAACTCGCCGCGCTGCTGGCCGTGTCCCCCGCCAGCGTCACCGGCAGCCTCGACCGCCTGGAGACGCGCGGCCTGCTGCGCCGCGCCCCCGACCCGCAGGACCGCCGCGCCCAGCGCATCCACCTCACCGACCCGGGCCGCGACCTCGTCCGCACGCACCTGCCCGTCCACCTGCGGCGCGAGGAGGACCTGCTCAGCCCCCTGAATACCGCCGAACGCCAGCAACTCGAACACCTGCTGCGCCGCCTCATCGCCCACGCCGAGACCCGCCAGCCATGACCCCACCCCCTCACCCGCGCCGGGTCACGCCAGATGACGGCCATACCATCGCCGCGCACCGCTACCCGGACGCCCGCGACCTCCCCGAGCGGCCCGCGTACGCCGCGTGGGTCGCGGAGGCCATCCGGGACGGGGGGTACCTGGGCTTCCTGCTGGAGGAGGGGGATGAGGTGATCGCCGGGGCGGGCGTGACCCTGCTGCACTGGGGCCCCACGCGCGGCGACCCGCAGCCGTGGCGGGCGCGCATCGTGAACGTCTGGACTCACCCCGACTGCCGCCGCGCCGGGCACGCCCGCACCCTGGTCACCGCGTGCCTGGACGCGCTGCGCGCGCGGGGCGTCACGCGCGTCGGCCTGGGCAGCAGCGACATGGCCCGGTCCCTGTACGCCGGGCTGGGCTTCACGGCCAGCACGCACGAGATGACCCGCGTGCTCGACTGAGAGAATGCCCCCATGACCGCCTTCAAACGCGCCTTCACGCAGGCCACCGCCCGCTATGGGCGCTTCAACCACGCCGCGCACCTGTTCGTCGCGTGGCACCTCCTGCGGGACCGGCCCGCGCTGGCCGCCCTGGCGGAATTCCGCGCCGGACTGCGCGACCTGGCCGCCAGCATGGGCCTGCAGGACAAGTACAGCGAGACGCAGACCGTCGCGTGGTTCTTCGCGGTGCTCGACCACCTGGACCGCACCGGACACAGCGCCGAGGACTGGGATGCGTTCGAGGCCCGCACGCCGGACCTGTTCGACCCGGCATACCTGCACGCCTTCTACCCGCCCGAGGCGCTGCGTGACCCGGCGGCGCGGGCGCACTTCCTGCCGCCGGACCGGGTGGACACGCCCTAGCCCGCTGGGGCGCGGCCTTCCCCTTCCCGGCGGTATCCTGCGCGTCATGGCGTATCAGGCGGTCATTGGTCTGGAAGTTCACCTGCAGCTGAAGACGAAATCGAAGATCTTCAGCGCGTGCCCGCAGGAGTATCACGGCGCGGACCCGAATTCGTTCACGGATCCGTTCACGCTGGGCCTGCCCGGCACCCTGCCGACCCTGAACCGCGAGGCGGTGGAACTCGCCATGATGTTCGGGCTGGGCCTGAACTGCGACGTGTCGGGCTTCACGCAGTTCCACCGGAAGAACTACTTCTACCCGGACGCCCCGAAGAACTTCCAGCTGTCCCAGTACGACCGGCCTATCGCCCGCGACGGCTTCCTGGACGTGACGCTGGAGGACGGGACCACGCACCGGATTCGCATCAAGCGGGCGCACCTGGAGGACGACGCGGGGAAACTCACGCACCCCACGTACGCGCCGTACTCGATGCTGGACCTGAACCGCGCCGGGTCCAGCCTGCTGGAGATGGTCACCGAGGCCGACATCACGGGCGCCGAACAGGCCCGCGCGTTCCTCGAGAGCGTGCAGGCCATCGCGCAGGCGCTGGGCGTCAGCGACGCGGCGCCCGAGGAGGGCAAGATGCGCTGCGACGTGAACCTCAGCCTGCACAAGCCCGGCGAGCCGTGGGGCACGAAGTGCGAGGTGAAGAACCTCAACTCGTTCCGCAGCGTGGCGCGCGCCATCGAGTTCGAGACGACCCGGCAGGCGCGCATCCTGGACGCCGGGGGGCGCATCACGCAGGACACCCTCGGCTGGGACGAGGGCGGGCAGAAGACGTTCCTGATGCGCACCAAGGAGGGCGAGGCCGACTACCGTTACTTCCCCGAGCCGGACCTGCCGCCGCTGGACATCACGCCCGAGTGGATCGCCCGCGTCCGCGCGCGGATGCCCGAACTGCCCGCGCAGAAGCTGGAGCGGTACCTCGCGGCGGGCGTGCGCGCGGCGGACGCGCAGACCCTGAGCCTCAGCGTGCCCCTGTCGCGGTTCTTCGACGAGGCGCTGACGGCGCAACCCAGCCCGGATGCCCAAAAACTTGCCAACTGGCTGCTGGGTGACGTGTCCGGCCTGCTCGCCGCGCGTGAGGAGACCCTGGACGGCAGCGCCCTGCGGCCCGCGCACCTCGCCGCGCTGGTGGGCCTGATCGACGCGGGCACCATCAGCGGCAAGATCGCCAAGGACCTGCTGCCCGACGTGCTCGCCGGACACGACCCCGCTGCGCTGGTGCAGGAGCGCGGCCTGAGTGTCGTGACCGATGCGGCCGCCATCGACGCCGCCATCGACGCCGCGATGGCCGCCGACCCCGCCACCGTCGAGAAGGTGCGCGGCGGGAACGCGAAGGCCATGAACGCGCTGTTCGGGCCGGTCATGAAGGCCATGGGCGGGCAGGCCAAGCCGGAGGTGGTGCGCGAGCGCCTGACCGCGAAACTGGGCCTGTCGTGACCGCCGGGTCCATCACCCCGGGGCGCTGGCGCGCCGCTGCCCTGGGGGCCCTGTGGACGCTGGTCGCCGCGACCCTCGCGCTGGGCGCGTACAGCCTGTGGCGCGCGGGCCTGGACGACCAGTTCGCGTGGCTGGCGACCCTGCGCGCCCTGCTGGCCGCCGTGATCCTCGTGTGGTGGACGCAACTCCTGGCGCGCTACACGCTGGCGCAGCCCACCCCGGACGGGGACGGCGTGCTGCGCTCCCTGCGCGCCCTGTTCCCGTGGCTGACGTCCCTGCGGCTGGCGCTGTGGGCGCTCAGTGCCCTGGTGTACCTGAGCGGCAGCCTGAACGCGAACCCGGTCGCGCTGACCGCCATCGCCAGCATCGAACTGGGGTTCATCCTGGCCAAGAACGCCGTGTACGGCAGCCTCGTGCGCGCCGCGCCCCACCCGGAGGACCCGCTGGCCCGCGCGCGGCTGCTGTCGTGGCTGAACGTCGCCGTGCCCCTGAGCCTCGCGCTGGGCGTCGTGAACGTCGTGCCCGTCGCGGGCCTGGGCGGCGCGCCCGACGCGGTCAGCCTGAGCGTGTACGGCCTGCACGCCCTGCTGGACGTGGCCGCCACCCTGCTGGCGCTGAAGGCCGTGCAGACCGCCCCGCAGCCCCGCCCGGCCTGAATGAAGGAAGGCGCGGCCCCCGTCTGGTGGGGCCGCGCCTTCCTGGGGGGGTTACGCGCTGAGCGGCAGCACCACCGCGCGGGCCTTCTCGCCGTCCGTGCAGGGGCGCAACGTCAGGACCAGCAGCGCCGTGTCGGCCCGCAGCAGGTACGGCAGCCAGGAGTGATTCAGGGTCGCCAGGGCGCGGGAGGCTTCACTGGCCGGGACGCCGCGCAGCACCAGCACCGCGCGGCTGGCCCCCGCGTCGCTGTACAGGTCCGCCGCGCCGAACAGGTCCTCGCCGGACAGGGAACGGAATTCGAATTGATGATTGCGCCTCAGCAGGTGCATGGGGTTCTCCTTGAAACTGACTTGGATGCCACTAGCGTAGCGGATGAACACGCAGCCCTTTGTCCCCACCTACACAGGTGAACCCAGAGCGTCCAGCATGACTGTCCTACGGGCGCAGCATGCCCCGCCCATGTCAAACGGGTGTGAAAGAACCGTGTGCAGTATGGGCGGCCCCTACACTGGGCGGCGTGACCCCCTCCGTCAGCGACCTGCTGCGCGAATACCAGGAGTACGTCCTCGCGTACCGCCTGCGCCGCGCCGTGGGCGGCCGCGTCACGCCACCCGGCGAGCAGCTGCGCCTGCCCGAGTACGCCGCGCTGCGCCTGGACCGCCAGGACCTCGCCCGCTCCCTGATCCGGCGCGGCCTGGACGGCCCCAGCCTGCGCCGCCTCGACGCCCTGAGCGACCAGCTGATGTTCGGCTTCTGGCTGAACCCCTCCGAGGTCGCCGCGTTCCTGCGCGCCGCGATCCGCGAGGGCAGCCACCCCGCGCTGGGCGACCCGGCCGCGTTCGCGCGCCTGCTGACACCCGCCGAGCAGGCCCGCCTCGGGGCAGACGGCGTCGCTCAGGTCTGCGCGCACCACATCGCCTGCTTCGCGCTGGCCGCGCCGATGCTCGACCCGGACGGCCTGAACACCGCGTGGCAACGCATCGAGTCGACCCGCCCACCCCTCTTCCTGGACGAACTGCAGCCCCCCACCCCCGAAAACCCGCTCACCTGAGGCAGCGGCCCGCCGCGCGGCGTGATTCACTCGGCGCATGACCGCTGCGTTCGGAACGGCCCTGCTCGGCGCGCTGCGCGCCCTGCTGCCCCGCGCCTGCCCCGGCTGCGGCGCGCAGCTCGGCCCGCACGCCGGACTGTGCCCGGCCTGCCGCGCCGCCCTGCGCCCCTACGTGCAGGATCACAGCCCGCTGCGCGCCCAGCCGGAACCGCATCTCGTGACGCTCGGCCCGTACAGCGGCGTACGCCGCCGCGCCGTGCGGGAACTGAAGTTCGCGCAGGCCCGCGACCTCGCCCGCATCCTCGGCGAGACACTAGCCACCGGCGTGCCCGCCGCGTGGGACGTGCAGGCCGTCATTCCCGTGCCGCTGCACCCCACCCGGCAGCGCCAGCGGGGCTTCAATCAGGCCGAACTGATCGGCCGCGCCCTGGCCGGCGCGCTGGCCGTCCCCTGCGTCCCGGCCCTGACCCGCACCCGCGTCACGGCCCAGCAGGCCCGCCAGCACGGCGCGCAGCGAGAGGACCTGCACGGCGCCTTCCGCGCCCACGAGGGCTTCCTGCCCACCGGGCCGGTCCTGCTGATCGACGACGTCCTGACCAGCGGACGCACCGCGCAGGCCTGCCAGCACGCGCTGCTGCAGGCGGGCGCGCCGCAGGTGTACGTCGCCGTCGTCGCCCGCTGAGCGGAAAGCGGGAGGGCGGCGGGTGTGCCCCGTCCACCCTCCCGCCTCGGCCGCATCAGCTCATACGGATTCCGTTTGTTTCGCTGACAACCCGGAACGTCACCGGGTTATCAGCTCCACGTCCGGAACCCGTTTTTCTCCAACTCGCGTCCGCTCGGATTGAACGGCTTTGCAAGCCATTCAATCGGAGTTCAGCTCAGGCGTTCGCCCGCCGTCACCGGGCCCGGCAGCCAGTTCTCACGGGGCGGCAGCGGGCACGTCCAGCCGTCCCCGTACGCGCAGTACGGGTGGTACGCCAGATTGAAATCGACCCGCACCAGCGCGCCGTCCCCACCCAGTTGCCGGTCCAGGGGAGCGTCCAGGTAACGGCCCGCGCCGTATGTGCTCTCCCCGCTGGTGGCGTCGCGGAACGGAATGAACACCCGCTCCGGGCGATCCTCGCCCAGCGGCGCGAACACCAGCAGCGTCCGCTCGCCGTCCGGCAGGGGCAGCTGCACCTGCCCGACGCGGGCCATGGTGCGCGTCTCGCCGGTGTTCGTCTCCAGCGTCCACTCCGCGCCCCCGTCACCCTGCGGCAGCGGCTCCAGCAGCACCGTGAACGCCCACGCCTCGTCCGGCGGGAAGTACGACAGGCCCGCGAACTCCGCCGGGTCCACCGGCCCGCGCCCCGCCGCGAAGTGCTCGTCCTTCCGGCGGCGGAAGTCCAGCACCGCCGCCTCGTACGCCGAGGCGGTCACGTTAGAAATCCACCCGCACGCGCTCCCCGGCGTACTCCACGATGTCCCCCCGACGCAGCTTCTTGCGGCGCCGAGTCTCGATCTCGCCGTTCAGGCGGACCTCGCCGCCCTGCACGCGGAACTTCGCCTCGCCGCCCGTCTCCACCATGCCGCGCATCTTCAGGAAGTCCTGAAGGTCGATCGTGTCCTGCTCGGGGTACCCTCGTTCACCAGTCATGCCGCGCAGCGTAGCAGCGCCCCACCCCACCTGTCTGTGATGGGATTGTGCGATGTGGGGTGTGGGAAGTGGGCGGACAGCAATCTGTTCCCACAACCTACAGCCCACTCCCCACACCCCTCTACAGCTTGTACTGCGCGCTGAACAGTTTCAGGTCGGCGTCGTCCACCTTGCCGTTGCCGTCCAGGTCGCCGATGCTGGTCGACCTGCCGTAGCTGTTCATCAGCAGGGCGAGGTCGGTCAGGTCGATCTTGCCGTCGCCGTTCAGGTCCGCGCCGCTGAGGCGGGCGCGGGCGCTGGCGGTCGTCCAGTCGGTCAGTTTCCACTCGCGGGTCAGTTCCGCGCGGATGGCGTCCTGCAGGTTCAGCGGGCCGCGCGGGTTGAACTCGATGCGGCGGTCTGTTCCGCTGCCGAAGCTGCGGGCCGCGACGTCCG
The DNA here is from genome assembly GCF_014648135.1 of Deinococcus sedimenti. Lineage (NCBI taxonomy): Bacteria > Thermotogati > Deinococcota > Deinococci > Deinococcales > Deinococcaceae > Deinococcus > Deinococcus sedimenti. Next base: position 67,674 of record NZ_BMQN01000002.1, read on the forward strand.
GACTGAAGGGCGCGGCGCCGCCCAGCGTCAGCGTGGGACCGCTGCTGGTGTCCAGCGTGACCGGGAAGTCCGGCGTGGACAGGGCGGCCAGCGCGGCCTGCACGGCTTTCGTCAGCTCCTCACCCTGCGGGCGGAGTTTGACCGTCACGGCACCAGCCGACCCCAGCAGGGTCAGCAGGGTAGGCAGCAGGAGGGTCCGGGCGCGCATCATTTACCTCCCCGGGCGCCCAGCAGCGCCTCACGCAGTTTGGCGGGGTCCGTGATGTCGCCCGCCGCGACCTTTCCAGCCGTCACGGGGTACAGCCCCTGATTGAAGCCCACGACCGGGCTGTCCAGCCTGGACGCGTATAGCAGCGCCACGACCTCCAGCCCGGCGCGCAGGTCGGGCAGGCCGTCCACGCCCTTCAGGACGAACAGGGCGGGTTTGCCGTCCTGCTGAGGCAGGCGCGCGGCGTCCCCCGCGATGGTTTCCGTGACGGTCAGCGGGTACGCGAGGTACGTGACCTCGCCGTCCTTCACCTCGGCAGGGGTGCCCAGAGTGGCGCGGACGATCACCTCGGCCCGCTGTGCCTGCTGCGCCAGCGTCAGCGTGGGCGCCGTGGTCGCCAGGGCAGGGGAGAGGCCGAGTAGGGCGGCGGCCAGCAGCGTGCGCGCGTTCACTTGCCACCTCCCGCGCCGCCACCTGCGGGCGGCGTGGGGGCCGGGTCAGTCTTCGGAGGATCCGTCTTCGGGGCCTCGGTGGGCGGAGTGGTGTCCGTCCCGGTCTTCGGCGCGTCGGCCGGTTTCGACTCCGCTGGTTTCTGCTCAGCGGCCTTCTGCTCCGCTGCTTTCTGTTCGTCTGCCTTCTTCTGCTCGGCGGCTCTCTGCGCGTCGAGTTTCTTCTGATCCTCGGCAGACAGTTTCTGCACGATCAGTTTGCCGTCCCCGCCGCGCGCCTCGTAACCCAGGTCAGGGCTGCCCAGGGTGATGGGCGCGCCAGGTTTGACACTGATCAATGCCACGCGAGCGCCGCTGCGCGGCACGGCCTTGAAGCCCAGGTCCAGCGTCAGGCGCGTGCCGTCCTGACGCCAGAAGAGCAGCGCGCCCCCCTCCGGCTGCACGCGCGTGACCGTCACGTTCGCCGGCAGCGTCCACGAGAATCGCGCGGCCCGCACGCTGCGCGGCGCGTTGATCGTCACGGGAACGCGCGTCTCCCCGCGGATCTGCCCAGCGGGCAGCGTGAGCGCCAGGCTCAGGGGAGGCAGGTCCTGCACCGTCACGGTGTACGACTTCTGCTTGCTGCTCAGCGTGGAATCCGTGACCTCCAGCGTGAACGTGTACGTCCCGGCCTTCGTGGGCGTGCCACTCAGGGTCGTGCCGGTCAGGTTCAGGCCGGGCGGGAAGGTCCCCTCGATCCTGCGCACGGTGTACGGCCCGGCGCCGCCCGCCACCTCGATGGTCGTCGAGTACGGCTCCTGCAGGTACACCGGGGGCAGACCGCTGGCGCGCTCGTTGAAGTACAGCGCGTCGCGCGCACTGGTGCTGGACGTGCTGGTCAGGTCCTGTCCGCAGGCGACCAGGCCGAAGGCGGGCAGCGCGCAGGCCAGCAGGACGCCCAGCCCCCGCCGGGCAGCGAAACGCGAATGTGCCATACCGAGCAGTGTAGCCGCGACGGACCGCGCGGCGGTGAACGAACCGTGATACGGGGATGCTCCGCGCGGATGTCCGCTGCTCCCCCCGGCGTTCCGGCCACCCCTTCCCGCCACCCCTTGCGGCCGCCTGAATCGTGCCTGACTTCCCTCACGTCGCGCCGGGACCGGGTTTAGACTGCCGGGCATATGACGATCATGGATTCACTGCCCGCCGCGCCCCGCGTGGGGGATCACCTGGGCCGCTACACCGTCGAACGCGTCGAACCCCTGCCGGAGATGCAGGGCACGCTGGTGCTGCTGCGCCACGAACTGGGCGCCCGGCACGCGCACGTCATCCGCGCGGACGACAACGCCGCGTTCGGCGTGACGTTCCCCACCGTCCCGCAGGACAGCACCGGCGTGGCGCACATCCTCGAACACGTGGTCCTGATGGGCAGCCAGCGCTTCCCGGTACCCGACCCGTTCTTCTCGATGCTGCCCAGGTCGCTGAACACGTTCATGAACGCCATGACCGCCAGCGACTGGACGACCTACCCGTTCTCCACGCGCAACGAGAAGGACTTCTTCAACCTGCTGGCCGTGTACCTGGACGCCACGTTCTTCCCGCTGATGCGCTACGAGAGCTTCCGGCAGGACGGCCACCGCTTCGAATTCGCCACGCCCGACGATCCCACCACGCCGCTGAAGTTGCAGGGCGTCGTGTACAACGAGATGAAGGGCGCCATGGCCAGCCCCGGTTCGGTCATGTGGCGCGCGTTCGGCAAGGCGCTGTACCCGGACCTGACGTACGCGAACAACAGCGGCGGCGCGCCCGAGGAGATCCCGAACCTGACCTACGAGGGCCTGCGGGCCTTCCACGCGGCGCACTATCACCCCAGCAACGCGTTCTTCTACACGTACGGGCAGCTGCCACTGGCGCGCATTCTGGACGCCATCGAGAACCACGTCATGGCGAACTTCGCGCCGCAGACGCTGGACGTCAGCATCCCCGACCAGCCCGCCTTCGACGCGCCCCGCCACGAGAGCGCCGTGTACCCCGGCACCGACGTGGAACGCGGCGCGCAGGTGCTCGTCGGCTGGAAGCTCGGGCACTCCAGCGACCCGGACCTGAACCTGCGCTGGAGCGTCCTGAGTGACGTGCTGCTCGGCAACCCCGCCGCGCCCCTGACCCGCCCGCTGATCGAGTCCGGGCTGGGCAGCGCCCTGGCGGACGGCAGCGGCTACCGCGACAACTTCCGCGAGGGGGCCTTCGCCGCCGGACTCAAGGGCCTCCCCGCCGGGAAGGCCGCCGAGGTCGAGACGCTCGTGCTGCGCACCCTGGAGGAGATCGCCGCGCAGGGCATCGAGCCGGAACTGATCGAGAGCAGCCTCCACCAGTTCGAGATCGCGCAGAAGGAAGTCAGCAACAGCGGCTACCCGTACGCGCTGGGCGTGATGTTCCGCCTGCTCGGCCCCTGGATGCAGGGCGGCGACCCGGTCACCGGCCTGCGCCTCGACGCGCAACTGGGGCGCCTGCGGGCCGATCTCGCGCAGGGCGCGGTGTTCGAGCCGATGCTGGAGGGGCTGCTCGCCAACCCGCACCGCGTCACGCTGGAGGTCACGCCCGACCCCGCCCTGGCCGAACGCGCCGAGGCGGACGAGGCCGCTCTGGTCGAGCGTCTCAGCGCCAGCTTCACCGATGAGGACCGCGCCCGGATCGTCGCGGACAGCCTGCGCCTGAAGGAACTCCAGGGTCAGGAGGCCGACCGCAGCGTCCTGCCCACCCTGGGCCTGGAGGACATTCCCACCGCCGCGCCCGCCGTCACATACCAGACCGAGCAGCCCGGCCGCGCCCGCGTGGCCCGCGCCGCGCAGCCCACCGGCGGCCTCACGTACCTGGACGTGCAACTGCGCCTCCCGGCCCTGCCGGACGACCTGCTGGACGCGCTGCCGCTGTACACCTTCGCCGTGACCCGCAGCGGCGCCGCCGGTCAGGACTACGTGAGCCTCGCGCGCCGCATCGAGGCCGTCACGGGCGGCGTCAGCGCCGCCGTCGGCGTGGGCACCCCCCCGGACGACCTGAACGCCGTGCGCCTCGCGGTGACCTTCAGCGGCAAGGCCCTGGCCCGCAACGCCCCCGCCCTGGTGGAGGTGCTGCGCGACCTGATCAATGCGCCCGACTTCACCCGCGACCGCCTGGAGCAGCTGCTCAAGCAGCGCCTCGCGGGCCTGAAAGCCAGCGTCGTGCAGGCCGGGAACGCCTACGCCGAACGCCTCGCCGCCGCGCAACTGAACGCCACGGGCGCCGTGCAGGAACGCTTCAGCGGCCTCACCGCCCTCGCCACCCTGAAAGCCACCGTCGAAGGCGAAGGCGGCCTGGACGACCTCCTGGAACGCTTCGGGCGCCTGCGCGACCTGATCCGCACCGGAGAACCCCTCCTCGCGCTGACCGCCACGCCCGACGACCTGAACCTCGACCTGACCCCCCTCACGGACCTGTTCAGCGGCGACGCCCCCGTCGGCCGCCCCACCCCCACCCTGCCCACCCGCGCCCCGCAGGCCCGCACGACCGACGTGCCCGTCTCGTACAACGCCGTCGCGTTCCCCACCGTCCCCTACACCCACCCCGACAGCCCCGCCCTGCTCGTCCTGTCCCGCGTGCTGCGCAGCGAGTACCTGCTGCCCGAACTGCGCGAGAAGGGCGGCGCGTACGGCGGCGCCGCCAGCTTCGACCCGCGCGAAGGCGTGTTCGCCATGAGTAGCTACCGCGACCCGCACGTCACCCGCACCTACCAGGTATTCAAAGACGCCCGCACCTTCCTGAACGGCGACCTGGGCGAACGCGAACTGACCGAAGCGATCCTCTCCGCCAGCAAGATCCTCGACCCCCTCACCAGCCCCGACACCGCCGGCCGCCGCCGCATCTACGGCGACCACGCCGGGTACACCCAGGATCTCGAACAGACCTACAAGGCTCGCCTCCTGGCCGTCACGCTGGACGACCTGCGCCGCGTCATGGACACCTACCTCACCGAAGGGCGCGCCACGTACGGCGTCGTCACCGGCCGCGACCCCAATAGCGACGACCTCGCCGCACTGGGCCTGAAATTCGACGTACAGGCCATCTGAGGGAAGTGGTCAGTCGAAAGTAGGAACAGCAGAGGCCCCCTCCGATCACTGGAGGGGGCCTCTGCCGTTGATAGTCAAATCTTCTTGAACAGCAGCGCGGCGTTCTGGCCGCCGAATGCGAAGGAGTTGCTCAGCGCGTACTCCACCTGCGCCTCGCGGGCCTCCAGGGGAATGTAGTCGAGGTCGAGGTCCGGGTCGGGGTCGGTGAGGTTGATGGTGGGCGGCAGGATCCCGCCCTTCAGCGCCTGCGCGACCGCGATGGCTTCCACGGCACCGGCCGCGCCGAGCAGGTGCCCGGTCATGCTCTTCGTGGAGCTGACGGCCAGCTTGTGCGCGTGGTCGCCGAACACGTGCTTGATGCCCTGCGTCTCGTGCAGGTCGTTGAAGTGCGTGCTCGTGCCGTGCGCGTTGATGTACCCGACCTGATCGGGGTTCACGCCTGCCGTGGCGAGCGCCATGCGCATGGCGACCTGCGCGCCGCGGCCCTCGGGGGCGGGCATGGTGATGTGGTGCGCGTCGGCGCTGGTGCCGTACCCGACGACCTCGGCGTAGATGGTCGCGCCGCGCTTCACGGCATGCTCGTACTCCTCCAGCACGACGACGCCCGCGCCCTCGCCCAGCACGAAGCCGTCACGGGTGGCGCTGAAGGGACGGCTGGCGAGTTTCGGCTCGTCGTTCCGGGTGGACAGGGCCTTCATGTTTGAGAAGCCCCCGATCGCGATGGGCGTGATGGCCGCCTCCGCGCCCCCGGCGATCATGACGTCCGCCAGACCCAGCTGGATGTACCGCGCCGCGTCCCCGATCGCGCCCGTACCCGTGGCGCAGGCGGTGACGACCGTGCTGCTCGGGCCGGTCGCGCCGTAGCGCATGGCGACGTGCCCGGTGGCCATGTTCGCGATCATCATCGGGATGAACATGGGGCTGATGCGCCCCGCGCCGCGCGAGTGCAGCACCCCGGCCTGATCCTCGAAGGTCTTCACGCCGCCGATGCCGCTGCCGATCACGGTGCCGGTGCGCTCGCCGCGCAGCTCGTCTTCGCTCAGGCCGCTGTCCTGCACGGCCAGCTCCGCGCCCGCCAGGGCCAGCTGCACGTACCGGTCGAGTTTCTTCGCCTCGCGCGGGTCCACGAACGAGGACAGGTCCTCGTTCACCTCACCGGCGATCTTGCTGGCGGTGTCCGCCGGGTCAAAGCGCGTGATGGTCGCGATGCCGCTCTTCCCGGCCCGCTGCGCCTGCGCGAACGCCTGCGCGCCCACCCCGATGGGCGTGACCGGCCCCAGGCCCGTGATCACCACCCTTTTCAGTCCTGAAACACCCACTGGCTTCCCTCCTGACTGGGCGCGCCCACAGGGGCCACCCGGAAAAAGTAGAGGCGGGAGGCGGATCTGTGCCCGCACCCCGCCCGCCGGACGTCCTGTGCGGACGTCACTGTCCCCTGGGTCGGGCTGACCCGACCAGGGGAGTTACTGCTTGCTCTCGATGTAGTCGACAGCGGCCTGCACGGTGCGGATCGTCTCGGCGTCCTCATCGCTGATGGTGATGCCGAACTTGTCTTCCAGACCCATGATCAGTTCCACGGTCTCCAGGCTGTCCGCGCCCAGGTCCTCCACGAAGCGGGCCTCAGGGCTCACCTTGTCGGCGTCGACACCCAGCTTGTCCACGATCACGTCTTTCACATCATCAAAAGTTGCCATGAGTTCGTACCTCCTGATACTGAAGTCTGCGCCAGTCTACACGCGGCGCCCATGAGAGTCGGCTGATTTGAACAGGGTCCAAAGGACCGGAAAAAGGCGGGTATCACGCAAGCATGGCGCTGAGCTGCAGCTCCGTAGCCGGGCGGACGGCACGCCCGTCCACTCCGCTTCCGCCCACCGCCGAGGACGGGTGCTCGCTCCGCTCGGTTCAGGGCGTTTTCGGGAACAGCGCCCTCAGACGCCCTGAACCCCGTTCAGTGAGGGTTCAGCCCGCCGTCCACGCCGATGGTCTGCCCGGTGATGTACCCCGCGCCGTCACTGGCCAGGAACGCCACGAGCGCTGCGACCTCCTGCGGCTGCCCGAAGCGTGCCAGGGGAATGCCGCCCAGGTATGCCTGCTGCACGGTCTCAGGCAGCTGCGCGGTCATGTCGCTCTCGATGAAGCCGGGCGCGACGGCGTTCACGGTGATGCCGCGCCCGCCGTACTCCTTGGCCAGAGCTTTGGTCAGGCCGATCAGGCCCGCCTTGCTCGCCACGTAGTTCGCCTGTCCGGGGTTGCCCATCAGGCCCACCACGCTGGCGATGTTGATGATCCGGCCCGAGCGGGCGCGCATCATGTGCTTGATCGCCGCGCGGCACGCCATGAACGCGCTGGACAGGTTCGTCTGGAGGACGGCGTCCCAGTCCTCGTCCTTCATGCGGATCGCGAGGGTGTCCCGCGTGATCCCCGCGTTGTTCACGAGCACGTCCAGTCGGCCCATGGTCTTGATGACGTCCTCGACGAGCGCTCCGGCGTTCGCGGGGACGGTCAGGTCGGCGCCGAACACCTCGGCGCGGACGCCGTGCGTGGCGGCCTCGTCGGCGACCTTGCGGGCCTCGTCGGCGTTCCGACCGTAGTGAATGGCGACGTCGAAGCCGCTGGCGGCGAGATTCAGGGCCATGGCGCGGCCCAGGCCCCGGCTGCTGCCGGTCACCAGGGCGACTTTACGGGGGGTTTCGGTCATGGGATCTCCAGTGTTTGAGGATTCAGGGCGTTTTGCACGCCCCGCAGGTGATGCAGGTCGTGGTACAGGGTGAAGAAGGCAAGTTCGCGCGCACTCACGCGGCCCAGCAGGTCGTGCGGCAGGGCGCTGCGGTCCAGCCGGTCGTCCGGCCAGCGGGCCAGGGCGGCCCGCAGTGCCTCCGCCCCGCGCGTGTAGGCGTCCATGACCCCGGCGCGCACGGCCTCGCTGGGCGTGGTGTCCGGCGCGGGCACGTACCGGGCCGGTGCGCGGCCCCCGGCGGCCAGCGCCGCGCGGTACGCGGTGACCAGTTCCGGGTAGGGGCGTGCGGTGCTGGGCCGCCCGAACAGGGCGCGCAGCGCGGAGCGGGGGACGAGCAGGCCCTGCGTGACGCGCCGGTGCGTGAGAGTCAGGTGCCGCAGGTGCGTGACCGGCGGCCAGCCTCCCGCCGGGGTTGCAAAGAACCCCTCGGCGGGAAGGGTCGCCGCGAACGTGACCCACTCGGCCTGGGCATCTGCCAGTCCGGTGAGGATCTCGTCGCGGCGGTGGGGGTTCACAGGGTGAAGTCCTGCACCTGCGCGGCGGTGCCGACGTTGATGGTGCGGGCGTTGGGCAGGATGCGCTTCACGAGGCCAGTCAGGACGGTGCCGGGGCCGAACTCGATGAACACGTCCGCGCCCGCCGCGGCGAGGGCCTGGATGGTCTCGACCCAGCGGACGGCCCCGGTGATCTGCTCGGTCAGCAGGCCCGGCAGGGCGGTGGGGTCGGTGTTGGGCTGCGCGGTGACATTCGCGTAGACCGGGAAGGCGGGGGGCGCGAACGCGGTCGTCTGGAGGTCCGGGGCGAGCCCGGCGGCGGCGGGCGCCATGAGGGGGCAGTGGAAGGGCGCGCTGACCTTCAGGGGGATGGCCTTCAGGCCGCGCGCTTTCAGAGCGGCGTTCGCGGCGTCCACGCCGCCCTTCGTGCCGCTGATGACGGTCTGGGTGGGCGCGTTGAAGTTCGCGGGCTGCGCGCCCTCGGTCCCGGCGCAGACCTCCGCCACGATGGCTGGGTCGCCCATGACGGCGCTCATGGCGCCCGCGCCGACCGGGACGGCGGCCTGCATGAGTTCGCCGCGCTGGCGGGTCAGGCGCAGCGCGTCCCCGAGGCTCAGGGCGTCGGCGGCGACCAGCGCGGAGTATTCGCCCAGCGAGTGCCCGGCGGCGAACGCGGGGGTCAGGCCGGTGTGGGCGCGCCACGCGCGGTACGCGGCGACGCTCGCGGCGACCAGTGCGGGCTGCTGGTTGGCGGTCAGAGTCAGGTCCTCCAGTGGGCCCTGTTCGATCACGGCGCGCAGGCCCGGCAGGACGTGCTCGACCTGGGTGTACACCTCGGCGGCCTCGGGGAACGCGGCGGTCAGGTCGGCGCCCATGCCGACGCTGTGCGAACCCTGACCGGGGAAGAGTGCGGCGATCTTCATGCGTTCACCTCCGCCTGCTGCTCGGCGGTCAGGCTGGGCGCGCCGCCCCACCATTTCATGGTGCCCGCCACCCAGCTCAGGCCGCCGCCGAACGCGATCAGCAGCAGCTGCTGCCCGTCCGTGATCTGTCCGGCGTCCACGCCCTCGCGCAGCACGAGCGGCACGGTCGCGGAACTGGTGTTCCCGTAACGGTCGAGGTTCACGATGGTCTTGTTCATGGGCAGCCCGAAGCGCTCCATGGCGGCCTCAATGATCCGCACGTTCGCCTGGTGCGGGATGACCCAGTCCACGTCGGCGGTGCTCAGGCCGCTCTTGGCGAGCACCTGCGTGCCGCTGTCGCCCAGGACGCGCACCGCGAACTTGAAGACCTCGCGGCCGTTCATGCCGACCGATTCGCCCATGGGGAACCCGCCGGGAAGCTGGGGGGCGGCGCAGCGCAGGTACAGGCTGGACCCGCCGTTCCCGTCGGCGCCCATGATGAAGTCCTGGAAGCCGTACCCGGCGGGGACCGGGCCGACCACGGCGGCGCCCGCGCCGTCCCCGAAGAGGATGGCGGTGTTGCGGTCGTTCTGGTCCACGACCTTGCTCAGCGCCTCGGCGCCCACCACGAGGACACGCCGGGCGCTGCCCGCGAGGATCAGGCCCTGCGCGACGCTCAGGGCGTACACGAAGCCGCTGCACGCGGTGCTCAGGTCGAAGGCGGCCGCGCCGGTCAGGCCGACCTGCATGCCGATCAGCGCGGCGGTGGACGGCATCAGCGCGTCGGGGCTGACGGTGGCGCAGATGACGGCGTCCACGTCCCGCAGCGCCTGTGGGTCGCGGCGCAGCATGTCGCGCACGGCGCCGACGCCCACGTCGCTGGTGTACTCGTCGGGCGCGCTGAAGCGGCGTTCGCGGATGCCGGTGCGGGACTCAATCCAGTCGGCGTTGGTGTCCATGCGGGCCTCGAAGTCGCTGTTCGGCACGACGCGTTCCGGGACGTACATGCCCAGCGCCGTGATGCCCAGCGTGGGCCGGGTGGGGGAGGGGTCGCTCATGGGGGCACCGTAGCATTCTTTGAACGGACGTTCAATGAATTGAGTCTAGAGTTCGTCCGGTCGTCCGGGCCACTTCCCTCACGCGACTCATCAGGCCCAGGGGACCGAAAAAGCCGGGGCGCTCCCGCAGGAACGCCCCGGCCCTTCATGCGGGATTACTCCGCGCTGGTCTCGGTGCTCTCGTCGGTGCTCTCGGTGGCGGCTTCGCTGCCTTCGCTCTTGGCGCCGGACAGCTGGGCGATGGCCTGCTGCAGGCCCTTCTCGCGCACGAGGCTGATGTAGTACGAGTTGATGCCGTTCGGCCCGAGCTGCTTGCTCAGCTCGGCGGGGGTCAGGCCGTTGGCCTGCGCCAGGGCGTTCATGGTCTGGTTGAACTCGGCGTCGCTGACCTGAACCTTCAGGTCCTCGGCCAGTTTCTCCAGCACCAGGTCACGCTTCACGCGGCTCTCGGCGTTCTTGCCCAGATCGGCCATGAAGTCGTCCAGCTTGCCCTGCTCCTGCATGAACGCCTCGTACTCGCCCCACTTGACGCCCTGGCGGCCCAGGTCGTCCTTGATTTCCTCGAGCATGCCCTCGCGGCGGCGGTCCAGCAGCGCCTGGGGAATGTCGGCTTCCATGCCGTCGATCAGCGCAGTGATGAACTCCTCGCGGCGGGCGGCTTCGCCTTCCTGCTGCGCGCGGCGCTCCAGTTCACCCTTCAGATCGCCCCGGAGGCGCTCCAGGGACTCGAAGTTCAGGCTGCTCGCGAACGCGTCGTCGAGGTCCTGCAGCTGCTTGGTCTTCACGTCCACGACCTTGACGGTCACGGTGTGCTCGGGGTGCTCGTGGTCGCCGTGGCTGTGCGCGGGCACGGTGATCTCCACGGTGTCGCCCTTGGCCTTGCCGACCAGCGCGTCACGGACGTGCGCCTCGGCGACGTCCAGGTACACGGGGTACGTGCCGCCGTCCTCGCCTTCCTCCTCGATGGTCACCTGGTCGCCGGCCTCGATGGGACGCTCGACGCTCTCGAAGGTGGCGTTGCGCTCGCGCAGGTCGCTCATGGTGCGCTCCAGCACCTCGTCGGTGATCTCGGGCGCGGCGGCGCTGAGGCTCAGGCCGCTCCAGTCCGCGAGCTTCACTTCGGGGTACGTCTCGCCCTTCACGGTGAACTCGAACGACTGGCCGCTGGCCAGCGTCTGGGGTTCGATGTTGGCGTCCACGAGACTGAGTTTCAGCTCGCGGGCGGCCTGGGTGTAGTGGGTTTCCAGCAGGCGGTCACGGACTTCCTGCTCGACGTAGCCCTTGCCCACGCGACCCTCGATGACCTTGCGGGGAGCCTTGCCGGGGCGGAAGCCGGGCACGCGCACGTCGCGCGCCAGACCGGCCCACACCTGGTCGTAGGCGCGGTTCACTTCGGCGGCGGGCACCGACACCTTGAATTCCACCTTGTTGCCTTCTCTGCTGATCAGCTCTGCCATTGGGTCTCCCGTCTGCGCCGCTTCTGCCCGCCGCCGGGCCCCCAGGGGGGTGCGTGCGGGCGTCGCGGCGCGTTCCTCTGTTGAATCTGCCCTGCCGCTCTCCGGCCCCACCAGGGCGAGGCCTGGGCGCGACATGCCGCCAAGCATGATAGTGCATTTGCGCGCAGTGGGCAGAGAGACCCCTGGCGCCCCCTGCCCGCCGCACCTGACGGCCAATTTCCGCCGGGTGGCGGGAGCCTGGGCACCCGTGGAAGGAATGCAGCGACGACAGAGCAGCGGCCCCCGAGGGAGCCGCTGTCTGCTGTGGTGCGAGGAAAGGGACTTGAACCCTCACTCCCTACGGGAACCAGATCCTAAGTCTGGTGCGTCTACCAATTCCGCCATCCCCGCACGCCGCGGTTGTCAATCAAAGAGTTCCGGCCCGCCGCATCGCTGCTGTGGGCCGGAAGGTGTGGGGTGGATTAGGGGACTTGAACCCCCGGCCTCCGCTTCCACAGAGCGGCGCTCTAACCAACTGAGCTAAACCCACCGTATCTCTGCCCACGTCCTGTCAGGCCCACACAGCTTAAAGGCGGCGGGGCCACCTGTCAATCCCACGCGGGATCCGGCCGGCCCCGGTCGCCCGTGCGGGTCAGGGCAGGGTCTTCAGGTACGCCCGGATGGCCTCCAGTTGCGCGTCGGTGGGGGGCGCGCCGTCCAGGCCGGTGGCGGCGAAGCGGGGCATCACGACACCTAGCGTGCGGCCGTCCGGTGTCCTGCCGTCCAGCACCGCACGTCTGAAGTCGGTGGCACTCCAGCCCAGGGTGCCCTTCAGGGCGGGGCCGACGGCGCCCTCGGCGTTCGCGCCGTGGCACCCGGCGCAGTTTCCGGCGTACAGGACGCGGCCGTCCGGGGTGTCGCTGGTGCTGGCCGCCGTGACGACCGCGCCGCCTCCCGTCCCCGCCAGCCGCTGCCCGGCCTGATACGAGCCGACGCCCAGCGCCGCGCCCAGCACGAGCAGGCCCACGAAGCCCGCGATCTGCCCCGGCGTGAACCAGCCTCCGTGCGGGTCGGGCACGGCGCTCACCAGAGCCTCTGGCCGGGAATGAACTGGTAGTTCGCCAGCATCGGCGCGATGACCGGACCGTACACGAGGATCACCAGCACCAGCGCGGCGAAGGTCAGGGCCAGCAGCGGCTCGGTGCGCCGCACCAGCGGGCTCGCGTCGGCCAGGACCTCCCCGGCGGGGCTGATGGCGTCACTGGTGGGGATCGGGGTGCGTTCCGGGTCGTCCATGCGCCGGGAGAGCAGCGTGCGCCACAGCACCGTGTAGAAGAGGATCGCCGCGATGAACAGCACCCCGCCGCTGGCCGCCGTGATCGCCTTCGGCAGGCCCAGGTGCATGGCGTCGTACACGCCCTGCTGTGCCGAGGCGCTCACCAGGGCGCGCCGGGGCACGCCCGCCAGTCCCTGCCAGTGCATGCCGAGCGCGAAGAGCATCATGCCCGTGAACCACCACCACACCGACGCCAGCGCCAGTCGGGGCGACGCGAGCCGCTTGCCGGTCAGGTGCGGCACCAACCAGAACATCACGCCCATGAACGTCAGCGTGGTCGCGGTGCCGACCGTGATGTGGAAGTGCCCGGGAATCCACGCGGTGTTGTGCACCACGGGCGAGAACGCGATCGAGGCGTTCACGATGCCGCCCGCCCCGCCGAAGATGAACGACACCATGGCCAGCACCTGCGCGGTCATGCTGGCGTTCCCCCATGGCAGGCAGCGCACCCAGCCGATCAGGCCCCGGCCCCCGTGGGCGCGGGCGGCGTCCTCCAGGGACGCGGCGGCGCTGAACGCGGTCAGCAGGCTGGGCACCGCGACCAGGAACGTCAGGAACATGTGAATCAGTTTCCAGCTGTTCTGCACGTTCGGATCGGCGTACTGGTGGTGCAGGCCCACGGGCACGCTGAACACCAGGAACATCGCGAACGCCAGCCGGGTCAGGCCCTCGCTGGCCATGCGGCCGCCCGCCTGACGCGGCAGGAACGCGTACCACGAGATGTACGCCGGGAGCAGCCAGAAGTACACGATGGGGTGCCCCGTCCACCAGAACAGCGTGCGGGCCAGCAGCGGGTCCACGCCGCGCGTCAGGCCCAGCGACCAGGGAATCAGCAGGACCACGACCTCGACCACCAGTCCAAGCGCCGCCACGACCCACATCAGCCACGTGGCGACGCTCATGTACGTCACGACGGGTGTCACGCGGCCCGGGTGGGCGCGTTTCCAGGCCAGCCACAGCCCCACGACCTGCCCGGCGACCAGCAGGCTCGCGGCGACCATGACGGCCGCGCCGATGTAGAACACCGGGCTGCCCTCCAGCGGCGGGTAGAAGGTGTACAGGACGGTGGCGTCGTTCGTCAGCAGCGGTACGGCAGCCGTCAGCAGTCCCGCCGTCATCATCAGGTACGTGAACCAGGCGAAGCGCATGTTCGGGCGGACGTTCAGGTCCCGTACCGGCAGGTACAGCATCCAGCCGCTGATGAAGAACTGCGTGAACACCAGCGCGTTCAGCACGCCGTGCAGCGTCAGCCCTTGGTAGTACGACTTGATCAGCACCTTCAGCAGGGGGGAGTCATACACGTTGATGCCGCCGTAGTTCAGTGCCTGGAGCGGCCCCAGCAGCACGCCGATCATCAGGGCGATGAAGGCGGTCACGGCGTAGTACTGCGTCAGTTTCTTCAGGCTGCTCAGCGTGGCGGCATCCAGGCCTGGCAGCGCCGCGCGCGAACTGGACTGGGAGGGGAGGGCGGTGGTCACTTCGTCTCCTTGCTGGTGGGCTGGGTGGGCGGCTCGACGATGAAGCGGGTGATCATGTTGTGATGCCCCACCCCGCAGTACTCGTTGCAGATGGCGTGCTGCTCGCCCGGGTGGCGGAACGTGACGGTCAGCGCGGCGACGTGACCGGGCAGGATCTCGGCGTTGATGGTCGTGCCCGTCACCTGGAAGCCGTGCGCGACGTCTGTCGCGGTGACGTGCAACGTGACGGGCACGCCCGCCGGGACGCGCAGCACGGCGGGCTGGAACGTGAAGTTCCCCGCCACGAGGTACGCGTCCAGCGTCCCCTGGTCATTCACCATGGGCTGCCCGGCGGCGTCCACGACCAGCCCCGGCTTCGCAAAGGGCGTCGCGGCGAGATTCTTCGGGTCCACGCGGCCCCGCACGATGCCGCCCACGTGCGCGTGCCCGGCGTCCGCCTTCAGGCTGGGGTACGTGCCACTGACCACGCTGGCGAGCACGCCCACGAACAGCAGCGCCGTCATGACGACCGCCACGCCCAGCCACGCGGTCTCGGAGCGTTCCAGCGCGTGGTGATCCAGCCGGGCCGGAGGGGTGTCCGCCCCCACGTCAGGCCCGCCCGTGCAGGACGCCCAGCACCAGCAGCCACAGGCTCAGGATGCTCAGCGCCAGGGTGATCACCACGACCAGCGCGCCCCTGGGGGCCTCACCGCCCTCCGGCGGGTGGTGCGGGCCGCTCATGCCTGCACCTCCGCGCCCGTCTGCGACCCGTCCGGCTTCAGGGCATCCTCGTGCGCGTAGTCGCGCAGCACGTCACTGACGGTCACGACGCCCACCACGCGCCCCTGATCATCCACGACCGGCAGCGCGCCCACCCGGTGGGTGAGCATGGTGTGCGCCGCGTCCCGCGCGTCCGCGTCAGGGCGGGTCGTGAGCACCGAGCGGCGCATCACGTCCGCCACCGTCACGGCCGCCAGCCGCGTCGTGGCCTCCCAGGGGGACAGGCTGGACACGCGGCTGGGCATCGCCTCGCGCACGTCACGGTCGGTGACGATGCCCACGAGCGCCGCGCCGTCCATCACTGGCAGGCGCCGGATGCCGCGCGAGCGCATCAGGTGCGCCGCGTCCGGCAGGGACAGGGTCGGGGCCGCCGTGATCACCGGGGCCGTCATCAGATCAAGTACTCGCATGGAACACCTCCATGCCGTGAGGGTCCAGTGAGGGCATTACGAAGGCATTACGGAAGGGTCCGAGTTGGCCAGGGTCGGCCAGGACGACAAAAAATGGGGCCCCGGTGAACTCCGGGGCCCTTCATGCCAAGCGCGCTACTTGTCGCTTGTGGCGCCTGCCGGTCGGAAGGGAGCATTCACGCAGGGCAACTCGCCGCCCTTGAGCTGCTCCGCGAACGCCACCGTTTCCGGCAGCGGCGTGTCCCCGATCTCGGTCAGGAGGTACTGCCGGTAGCGGCGGTAGTACTCGGTCGCCGCGTACCGGTCCCGGGTCATCGCCAGACACGCCATCAGCCGCTGGTGGTGGTCCTCCCCGATCAGCGGGTCGGTCTGCGCGGCCCGCACGAGGTCCTGCGCGGCCAACGGGCACTCGCGCGCCGCGCAGTGCAGCTGAGACAGGGTCAGGTGCGCCTCCACGACCGCCGCGCGGTGCGCCTGCCGCGCCTCCTGCACCCACTCGCCCGTCAGGTGCGGCAGGTACTCGCCGTCCGCGCACGCCAGCGCCCGGCGCAGCGCCGCCGTGTCACTGGCCGCCAGCAGGTCCGGGTTCAGCGCGTACCGCCCGCCCCGCTCGGTCACCGCCTCCGGGAAGTCCAGCGCGTGCCGCAGCCGGTGCAGCGCCACCCGGAAGCGGTTCGCGGCGGCCGGGGTGTCCTCCAGATCCCACAGGTCCCGCAGCAGGTCGTGCCGGTAGCGGCCGTCCGGGTGCGCGTGCAGATACCACAGCAGTTCCTCCGCACTGCGCGCGGGCCACGCGACCGGCACGCCGCCGCGCAGCACCTCCGCCTGTCCCAGCGTGCGCAGCAGCCAGTCCCCATTCTGCCTGTCCCCGTCCGTCATGCCCGCCACCTCCTGCCCCCATGGTGCCACGTACAGGCGCGCGCAGGTGTCCCGCCCGCAGGGAGTACGCTGGGGGCACATGAACTTCGAGCTGCCCGGCGACCTGCGCGACATGCAGGCGATCATCCGCGATTTCATGCTCACGCGCGTCGAAGCCCGCGCGCACGAGATCGAGGAGACCAACCACGTCCCCGAGGACCTGCTGCGCGAGGCCGCCGGGCTGGGCCTATTCGGCCTGAGCATCCCCGAGGAGTACGGCGGCGTCGGCCTGGGCGCCCTGGGCCGCTGCGCCGTGTACGAGGCGATGGGCATGGGCCACATGGGCTTCGGCGGCGTGATCAGCGCGCACGCCAGCATCGGCACCAGCGGCCTCGTGAAACTCGGCACCGACGAGCAGAAGGCCCGGTTCCTGCCGCGCATGGCGTCGGGCGAGTGCGTCGCGGGCTTCGCCATCACCGAACCCAGCAGCGGCAGCGACGCCGCGAACATCCGCACCCGCGCCGAGCGGCGGGGCGACGCGTACGTCCTGAACGGCACCAAGCACTACATCAGCAACGCGCCCATCGCAGGCCTGCTGACCGTCATCGCCGTCACCGACCCCGCCCGCGGCAGCAAGGGCATGAGCGCGTTCCTCGTCGAACCGCAGAGCACGCCCGGCGTCACCATCGGCAAGATCGACGAGAAGATGGGCCAGAAGGGCGCCCTGAGCGCCGAGGTCATCTTCCAGGACGCCGTGGTCCCCGCCGCGAACCTCCTGGGGCCTGAACACCTCGGGTACCGCGAGGCGCTGGGCATCCTCACCAACGGCCGCGTCGGCATCGCCGCCCGCTCGACAGGCGCCATGCAGCGCCTGCTGGACCTGTCCGTCGCGCACGCCAAGACCCGCGAGCAGTTCGGGAAACCCATCGCGGATTTCCAGGCCGTGCAGTTCATGCTCGCCGAGATGGACATCGCCATCCAGACCAGCCGCGTCCTGTGGCAGAAAGTCGCCTGGATGGTCGACGAGGGCCAGGACGTCCGCCGCATGGCCAGCGTCGCCAAGTACCACGCCACCGAGGCCCTCTCGCAGGTCGCGGACAAGGCCGTGCAGGTCGCGGGCGGCATGGGCTACATGAAAGACAGCCCCGTCGAACGCTACTACCGCGACCAGCGCCTCCTGCGCATCTACGAGGGCACCAGCGAGATCCAGAAACTCATCATCGCGGGCGACCTGCTGCGCTAAGCGCCTCGCCACCAGCGCAGGAAGGCGGGCAGGCGTTCACGCCACGCGGGTTCGTCGTGCCAGTGGCCCTCGCCGACCGTGAAGCGCGCCTCGTGGACGTGCGGGGCGAGCTGCAAGGTCAGGTTGCGGGCCAGCGTGATGACCTCCTGCGCGCTCTGAATGCTGTTGCCCTCGTGGTCGCCCATATCCACCCACACGCGCGAGTGCGGGTCGCCGCGCCCGTCCATCCAGCGCAGGAACGCGAAGTCGGCGGGCCACACGGCGGGACTGAACACGCCCAGCGTGCCGTACGTGCCGGGGTCACGCAGACCCGCGTACGCGGTGATCAGCCCGCCGAAGGAGGATCCGGCCAGCGCGGTGTCCTGCGCGGGCACCGCGCCGAAGCGGGCGTGCAGGTGCGGCAGGAGGGTGCCTTTGATCCAGTCGGCGTACTCGTCCGCGCCGCTGTCGAAGCCGTTCAGTTCGAAGGGGAACGGCACGTAGCGGCGGCTGCGGTCGTCGTTCACGGGCAGCGCGGTAATCCGGACCGGGTGCCCGGCGTCTGCGAGGGCCTGCGCGGCCCCGGCGGCGTCCCAGCTGTCCCCGGCGAAGGTCGGGGCCTCGTCGAACACGTTCTGGCCGTCGTGCAGGATCAGCAGCGGCAGCGGTCCCTCGTGTCCTTCGGGCCACCACAGGCGCACGGACTGCGCGCCCCAGGGGGCGTCCAGTACGGTCTCCTCGCGCGGTGGGGCGCTGCGCGGTGGACGGGTGGCCCCGCCGCTGGCGTCCTGCCAGCCCGCCACGGTCAGGAGCACAGTGGTGTCGCCAAGCACGGCGACGCGGTGCGCGCGGGCGCGGCCGCCCCAGGCGTCGCCCTCCTCGGCGGTCGTGCCGTCCGGGTTCACGCGGCGGACCTTCATCTGCGCCAGCAGGCCGTCCGGCAGGTCGGCGTGCAGCACCCCAGCCTGGAACGTCCAGTCCGTGGGGTCGTCGCTCCAGGCGCGGTGGTCGCCGGTCAGGAACAGCGTCCCCGGTGGGGTGCCGGGCGGCAGGGTCAGCTGGAAGGTCACGCGGGGCATGCGGTCAGTCTAGGAGGGTCCGGTACGGGTGAAGGTCTCGTCAGCTTCGGGTGAGGGTTGTGTCAGGTGCGCGGGGGTAGGCTTTTGTCGTGGAGGACGAGGTTTGAAGTGATCCCGTCCGGGTCGGCTGCGGCTTGCCCCCACCCCGGAAACTTGATATAGTCGCACTCAAGTTTCCTGGATGCAGGAGTTTCAGGAACCCGCTCTCACCAAGACCCCACCCGGGCGAAAAGGAGTTCCGAGATGCCCACCAACACCCTCCCCAGCAACGTCCCCGTCTGCCCGGTCCGCGGCAGCGTGATCTACCCCACGATGGTCCAGCACATCGACGCCAGCCGCGCGCTGTCCATCGGCGCGATCGAGGCGGCCATGCAGAGCGACAAGGTCATCCTGATCGTCTCGCAGCGCGATAAGGACATCGACGACCCCAAGGGCAGCGACCTGTACGACGTCGGCACCGCCTGCAACGTCCTGCGCGTCCGCAAGAACCCCGACGGCACCGTGCAGATGCTCGTGTCCGCCGTCGCCCGCGTCCGCGCCACCAACTACCAGCGCGGTGACCACCTCAGCGCCGACATCACCCCCCTGGCCGCCGAGGACGACAACCCCGTCGAACTCCAGGCGCTGGGCCGCGAGCTGCGCGAACGCTTCGACGCCCTGGCCAGCGGCGGCAAACTGAACGCCGAGACTGTCCAGACCATCCACAGCAAGGAAGACCTGGGCGAGATGGCCGACCACATCGCCTTCAACCTCGACTTCAAACTGGACGACAAGCAGGCGCTGCTGGAACTGCCCAGCCTGACCGCCCGCATCCGCAAACTGCTGACCCTGCTCGACACCGAACAGGAAGTGCAGGCCGTGCAGGCCAAGATCCGCGCGCAGGTCAAGGAAGAGATCGACAAGAACCAGCGCGAGTACTACCTGCGCGAACAGATGAAGGTCATCCAGAAGGAACTCCAGGGCGGCGAGGACGGCGAGGAAGGCGACGAGGCCGAAGCCTTCCGCGCCAAGCTCGACACCCTCGACCTGCGCCCCGAGGTCCGCAAGGACATCGACCGTGAAGTGAACCGTCTGGCGCGCATGCACCCCGACGCCGCCGAGGCCAGCGTCATCCGCACGTACCTCACCTGGATCACCGAACTGCCCTGGAACACCCGCAGCGACGACCAGCTGGACGTCATGCAGGCCTCCCAGATCCTCGACGACGACCACTACGGCCTGGAAAAGGTCAAGGACCGCGTCCTGGAATTCCTGGCCGTGCGCCGCCTGCGCAAGGAACGCGCCGAACGCGGCGAACTCAGCGCCGAGGACGTCAACAAGGGCCCCATCCTGGTGTTCACCGGCCCTCCCGGCGTCGGCAAGACCAGCATCGCGCAGAGCATCGCCAAGGCGCTGGGCCGCAAGTACGTACGCATCGCCCTCGGCGGCGCCCGCGACGAGAGCGACATCCGTGGTCACCGCCGCACGTACATCGGCGCGATGCCCGGCCGCCTCATCCAGGGCATCCGCACCGCGGGCACCAAGAACCCCGTCATCCTCCTCGACGAGGTCGACAAGCTCGGCAGCAGCTACCAGGGCGACCCCTCGGCGGCCCTGCTGGAAGTGCTCGACCCCTCGCAGAACCAGCACTTCACCGACCACTACCTCGGCGTGCCGTTCGACCTGAGCGAGGTCATGTTCATCGCCACCGCCAACTACCCCGAACAGATCCCCCCGGCGCTGATGGACCGCATGGAAGTCATCGACTTCAACAGCTACATCGAACAGGAAAAGCTGGAGATCGCCAAACGCTACCTGCTGCCCCGCCAGCTCATGGCGAACGGCCTGAAAGCCAACCAGATCGCGTTCACCGACTCCGCGCTGGAAAAACTGATCAGCCACTACACCCGCGAGGCTGGTGTGCGCAACCTGGAACGCGAGATCGGCACGGTCGCCCGCAAGGTCGCCCGCCGCATCGCCACCGGCGAGGTCAAACGCGTCAAGGTCACCGACAAAGAACTCGACCGTTACCTCGGACAGGCCCGCCACATCCCCGAAACCGAAGGCAAGGAAGACATGGTCGGCGTCAGCACGGGCATGTTCTACACCCCGGTCGGCGGTGACATCCTGTTCGTCGAGACCAGCACCAGCCCCGGCAAGGGCCTCGTCCTGACCGGCCAGCTCGGCGACGTCATGAAAGAAAGCGCCCGCGCCGCCCTGACGTACATCAAGGCGAACGCCGAACGCTTCCACATCGACAAGGCCCGCATCGACGACAGCGAAATCCACGTGCACGTCCCCGCCGGAGCGATCCCCAAGGAAGGCCCCAGCGCCGGCGGCGCCATGGTCACCAGCCTCATCAGCGCCCTGACCGGCATCCCCGCCCGCCACGACGTCGCCATGACCGGCGAGATGACCCTCACCGGCCGCTACCTGCCCATCGGCGGCCTGAAAGAGAAAGTGCTGGGCGCCCGCCGCGCCGGGATCAAGCACATCATCCTGCCCAAAGCGAACGAGGGCGACCTGCGCGACATCCCCCTGCACCTGCGCACCACCATGCGCTTCCACCCCTGCGAAACCGTGGATCAGGTGCTGGACGTGGCCCTCGTCGGCGGCCTGAAAGCCCTGGAGACGCCCCGCGACGGTAGCCCCGCCCCCACCCTCCCCGCCCCCAAACGCAAGAGCGCCCGCCGCAGCGACGCCCACGCGTAACCGAACTTCCCGCTGCTCCCCGTCCACGCCGGACGGGGAGTTTTTTGCTGCACTCGACGCGTGACCAGCCGCACTATCCTGCCAGGACATGCGCCGCCTGCTTCCTCTGCTCCTCCTGACCACCCTGACCACCGCCCACGCCGCGTACTGTTTCCAGCACCCCCGCACGGATCTGACGCTTTACCCCAGACTCAGCGGCGCGCCTAGGCAGATCGAGGAGCAGATCACCGTCGAACCGGCCTTCCGAACACTGGATTTCATCACGGCCCGTACGTCCTTGTACACCTACCAGGGCACGCAGGCTATTCAGGTGACCCACCGCCTGACCCCCGATGACCCGTCCTTTCCTCGCACCACGCTCTTCCAGGCGACCATCCGCCCGTCGGGTGCACTGGCCAGCCCCGCCACGACCCTGGCTGGCAGCTGGCGCTTCGTGATTCGGGGGAGCCTGACCGGTCCGGTGCCTCAGATCACCGCGGCTGACCTCGCCGCCGAGAAGGCGTCACCCATCAGCATCACGCTGGACGCGCAGGGTCGCCTGACGCAGTACAAGGGGGTCGTCCTGAATCCCGAAGCTGGCCTGATGGACGAGGTGCAGGTCAGCTGCGCGTACGCCTCCGCTCAGCGAACCGTGCGCGAGGTCGTGAGTCTGGCCCGACGCACCCGCAGCGTCACGGACGCCCAGTTCGGCCCCGCCGGTGAACTGCTGAGCCTCAGCAGCACCGGAACCACCCTTGACGGCTCCAACTCACCCCTGATCCCCACGGCAGAGACCTTCACATACGACAACGGCACATTAAGCCGGTCCGTTTTCAGCGTTGCTGGGCAGGCGAACTCCACCTTCGCGTACACCCTCACGTCCGGGCAGATCACGGGATACACCGTCCAGATCGGCGAGGGAGACAACGCGGTTCGTGAACGACATACTTTCACCAGGGATACGCATGGTAACTGGATCACGCACGAATACCGCCTCGGCAAGGCGCTTGTCGCGACCATCACGCGCCGCATCACGTACTGAATGGGCCTGAACGGACGCGTGGGGCGCGCTATCCTATGCGTATGAGTGCGCCTGTGACGTTCCTGGTGGCCAGCCCGCACCTGCGCGGCAGCCTGTTCGAGGGAACCGTGATCCTGCTGCTGGAGCACGACACGAAGGGTGCGATGGGATTGATCGTGAACGCGCCCATGACCCAGAGCGTGCAGGACCTCATGCCGGAACTTGCGGGGCACCCGGAGGTGGCGTGGCTGGGCGGGCCGGTGGACCCGACGCTCGGCTGGTGTCTGTACGCGCAGCCGGTGGATATGGAGGGTGAACTGCGCCTGCTGCCGGGCCTGACGGTGTCCAGCAGTCTGGATGTGCTGCGGGCGGTGGAGCGCAGCGGGCAGCCGTTCATGCTGGTGCTGGGGTACGCCGGGTGGGGTGCGGGCCAGCTGACCGACGAGGCGCGCGAGGGAACGTGGGTGTGGGTGGAGCAGACCACGCCGGAGCTGCTGTGGGACGTGCCCGCAGGGGACCGCTGGCAGTCGGCGCTGGACCGGCTGGGTGTGGACGCGTCGCGGATCGTGCCGGGCGGCGCGCAGGCCTGAGTCGCGTGACCTGATTGCGATCGCGCAGCGCCCGGTGAACCCGGGTTGAGGACTCCCTGGTGGGTGACCGTGCTGTAATGCGGTGACGGCCCGCTGACGTTCGTCCCGTTTACTGCTCAAGGAGTCATGACTGTGCCTGCTGATAAGTCTCTGTCCGTTCGTTCTGGTTCCTCGCGCGTCCGCTTGCGGCGAAAGGAGGAATCCGGGAAGGGCGAAGTGCGGACGTACAGCACGGTCGCCAATCCGGACAGTCCCTTCCTGAACCGGGAACTGTCGTGGCTGGCGTTCAACGAGCGGGTGCTGGCCGAGGCGCGCGATGAGCGCAACCCGCCGCTGGAACGACTGAAGTACGCGGCGATCTGCGGCAGCAACCTGGATGAGTTCTTCATGGTGCGTGTGGCGGGGGTGCACCGGCAGATTGCGGCGGGCGTGAACACGCCGGGCCCGGATGGCCTGCTGCCGCGCGAGACCCTGGCGCTGGTGCGCGAGCGGACGCAGGTGATGCTGCGCGAGATCGAGCGCGTCACCCGTAAGACCCTGCGGGATCTGAACGCGGCGGGCGTACGGTTCGCGCGCGTGGCGGACCTGGGCAAGCGCGCGCGGGCGCAGCTGCGGGAGCATTACCTCGCCGAGATTCAGCCGGTGCTGACGCCGCTGGTCGTGGATCCCAGCCACCCATTCCCATACCTGAGCAACCTGAGCCTGAACCTCGCGGTGCTGCTGGACGGGGGCGAGGGTGAGGATCCGGAGTTCGCGCGGGTGAAGGTGCCGGTGGGCGTGTTGCCGCGCGCGGTGTGCGTGGGTGACACGATTGTGCTGCTGGAAGACGTGATCGCCGCGCACATCGGGGAGTTGTTCAAGGGTCGCGAGGTGCTGGCCGCGCATGCCTTCCGCGTGACCCGCAACACTGACTACGAGTTCGAGGAGGAGGAAGCCGAGGACCTGCTGGCCACCATCGAGGACGGGTTGCGGCGGCGGCGGTTCGGGTCGGCGGTGCGCCTGGAGGTGATGCGGGACACGCCGGGCGGTATCACGGCGTTCCTGCAGGAGCGGCTGCGGCTCGCGCCGGAGGACATCTTCCAGCTGGACGGTCCCCTCGGGTCGGCGGACCTGATGGGCCTGCCCGTGAAACGCCCGGATCTCGGCTTCCCGGAGTACGCGCCGGCCGTCCCCGATCTGGACGGTGACGAGGACAGCGGGATCTTCGACACGTTGCGGCAGGGGGACGTGCTGCTGCACCACCCGTACGACGGCTTCACGAACATCCTGGATTTCCTTGAAGAGGCCAGCCGGGACCCGCAGGTGCTGGCGATCAAGCAGACGCTGTACCGCACTGGGGACGACCCCAGGCTCCTGGCGGCGCTGCGTACGGCGGCCGAGAACGGCAAGCAGGTCGTGGCGCTGATTGAACTCAAGGCCCGGTTCGACGAGCAGCGCAACATCTCCTGGGCCAGGAAACTGGAACGGGCCGGGGCGCACGTCGTGTACGGCGTGGCGGGCTTGAAGACGCACGCGAAGGTCACCATGATCGTCCGCCGCGAGGAGGGCGGGCTGCGCCGCTACGTGCACATCGGCACTGGGAACTACAACGCGAAGACGGCGCGGTTGTACACCGATCTGAGCCTGCTGTCCGCCAACCCGGATCTGGGTGCGGACGTCGCGGAACTGTTCAACCACCTGACCGGCTACGCCGAGGCCGAGTACACGCAGCTGCTGGTCGCGCCGGATACGGCCCGGACGGGCTTCGAGGCGCTGCTGGAGCGGGAGGCCGCGCATGCCCGCGACGGTCAGGACGCCTGGGTGCGCGTGAAGGTCAACCAGCTGACCGATCCGGGCATGGTCGAGGCGCTCAGCCGGGCGTCGCAGGCGGGCGTGCGGGTGGAACTGATAATCCGTGGGGTGTGCTGCCTGCGGCCCGGCGTGCCGGGCGTGTCGCAGAACGTGCGGGTGCGCAGCCTCCTGGGCCGGTACCTGGAGCACGCCCGCGTGTACGCGTTCGGGAACGGTGGCGGTCCAGAGGTGTATTTCGGCAGTGCCGACTGGATGAGCCGCAACCTGGACCGCCGGGTCGAGGTGATCGCTCCGGTGCTGGACGACCGGCACCGCGAGGCCTTCCTGAGCATCCTGGATACCGAGTGGTCGGATACGCGCGGGTCGTGGGAACTGAACGCGGACGGCGAGTACATGAAGATCCCGGGGGATTTCAGCGCGCAGGCCACCTTCGCGGCGGCACGTCACCCGCTGTAACGCACCTCCGTCTGCGGGGAGGGGAGACGGCATTGACCGCTCCCCTCCTTTTCTCTCGTATGTGGTGCAGGGCGATAAGAAACCCCCGGTGCGAACACCGGGGGCCCTGGAAGTGCGGGGGTTTAGCCCTGCTCTTCTTCGGTCTTCTTGTCGCCAGCCAGACCGAACTGGGCGAACAGGTCGGCGTACACGTCGCCGAGCTTGGTGCTGATCTTGCCGCCCTGCTGGGCGTCCTTGGCGTTGTAGGCGTAGTCCGCGCCGCCTTCGCGACGACGGCCGCCGCCGCTGCGCTGGCCACCCTGGCCGCCGCTGTAGCGGTCGCTGCGGGCGCCGCCACCCTGGCTGACGTAGTCACGCTGGGTGGGGGCCGGGCTACCACCGAGGAAGCGGCGACGGCTGAGGCTGGCGCGCTGCTCGACGGGATCGATGTTCAGGATGACGGCTTCGATCTCGTCGCCCTTCTTGAACAGGTCGGCGGGGTTGTTGACGCGGTTCAGGTCGAGTTCGCTGATGTGGATCAGGCCCTCGATGCCTTCCTCGATCTCCATGAACACGCCGAAGTCGGTCATGCCGGTGATCTTGCCCTTCACGGGGGTGCCGGGCGGGTAGCGGTCGGGCAGCGCGCTCCAGGGATCGTCGGTGGTCTGACGAATACCCAGGGAGATGCGGCGGTCCTTCGGCTCGATGCGCAGGATGATCGCCTCGACTTCGTCGCCTTCCTTCATCACTTCGTTGGGGTGACGGACGCGCTTGGTCCAGCTCATCTCGCTGACGTGCACCAGACCTTCGAGGCCGCTTTCCAGTTCGACGAACGCACCGAAGTTGGTGAGGTTCGTGACCTTGCCGGTGACCTTCTGGCCGATGCTGTAGCGGTCGGTGGCGCCTTCCCAGGGGTCCTGGGTGAGGGCCTTCATGCTCAGGTTGATGCGTTCACGGTCGTTGTCGACGTCCATGACCTGCACCTGCACCTTGTCGCCCACCTTGACCACGTCGCGGGGGTGGTTGAAGCGGCCGTAGGTCAGTTCGCTGCGGTGAACGAGGCCGTCGATGCCGCCCAGGTTCACGAACACGCCGAAGTCGGTGATTTCCACGACTTCGCCTTCGAACTGCGCGCCGGATTCCAGCTGGCCGACCGTGGCTTCACGGGCTTTGGCCTTCTGGGCTTCCAGGATGGCGCGGTGGCTGATGATCACGCGGTTGCGCTTGCGGTTCAGCTCGATGAGCTTGACCATCAGCGGCTTGCCGACGTAGGGGTCCAGGTCGTTCACGCGGCGGGTGTCCACCTGTGAGGCGGGCAGGAAGGCGCGGATGCCCTCGACCTGCGCGACCAGACCGCCGCGAACTTTCTCCAGCACGTCGACTTCGAAGGCTTCCTCGGCTTCCTGCATCTTCTCCAGGACGCGCCAGCCCTTGTCCTGATCGGCCCGTTTCTTGCTCAGGACGATCTGGCTGTTGGGCAGGTCGACGCGCACGACGTACGCTTCGATCTGCTCGCCGGACTTGTACATCTCCTGGGCCTGTTCCAGCGTGACGGGCTCGTCGCCCAGCTGGTTCAGGGGGATGATGCCCTCGACCTTGGCGCCGATGTCCACGGCGATGCCTTCCTGACCGATGAACACGATGGTGCCGTCGACGATGTCGCCGCGGCTGACGTTCTGGGGTTCCTGCGCCTCACTGGCGAGGATGTCCTCCATGGTCATCGCGGGGTACTCGCGCTCCTCCACGGGGGTGGGGGTGCTGGGGGTGGTGCCCGTCGCGGGCTGAGTCCCGCCTTGCTGGGCGGGGGTCTGGGTGTTGTCTTCCATGAACTCCTGTCCTCCTGGGTGCGGGCGCTTTGCGGCGTCCGTACCGGCCTGATACCTGCTTCCGTCCCGGGTCTCCCGAGCCCTGGGGCGCGGGGGTGGGCGGGGGCGGCAACACCTCAGTGTACCAGAGTTCAGAGTGTTGCGGCAACTGCGCTGTGAACGCGGTCCAGACGGGTTGTACAGCTTCACGTCAAGGAATCCGCTCCCACGCAGGTCAGGGGGGGTGCTTGACGAGTCAGCTGGCGTGCCTCTATACTCCCTCACGCTTCACCTGATGGCGAAGCACGTCAGAGCAGGACCCGTGTTGGGGCATCGTCTAATGGCAGGACACCAGTCTCTGACACTGTCGATCTAGGTTCGAGTCCTAGTGCCCCAGCCAGCACACCCACCCGCAAGGGTGGGTTTTGTTTTGTCGCCTGCCGTGAGTGTGGGTGAGATCACCCCCAACGGCGTGGAAGCGCTGCCACATCGCCGGTGTCTTAGACTCCGGAGCATGACGCAGACCCCTGTCCCCGAGTGGTACAAGAGCGCCGTCTTCTACGAACTCTCGGTCCGCACCTTCGCGGACGGCAACGGCGACGGCAAGGGCGACTTTCCCGGCCTGACCGGCAAACTCGACTACCTGCGCGGCCTGGGCGTGGACGTCCTGTGGATCCTGCCGTGCTACCCCAGCCCCCTGCGTGACGACGGCTACGACGTCGCCGACTACGTGGGTATCCACCCGGACCTGGGCACCCTGGACGACTTCAAGGTCTTCCTGCGTGAATCCCATGCGCGCGGCCTGCGCGTCATCACGGACTTCGTGACCAATCACACCTCGAGCGACCACCCCTGGTTCCAGGCGGCACGGCGCGGACCGACCCTCCCGGACGGCACGCCCAACGAGTACCACGACTACTACGTCTGGAGCGACACCGGCAGCGAGTACGCCGGGGCCAGGATCATCTTCACCGACACCGAGACCAGCAACTGGACCCTGGACGAGCAGAGCGGCCGCTACTACTGGCACCGCTTCTTCTCCAGTCAGCCGGACCTGAACTACGACAACCCCCGGGTCGTCGAGGAGATCCTCCAGGCCGCACGCTTCTGGCTGGACCTCGGCGTGGACGGCTTCCGCGTGGACGCCGTGCCCTACCTGATCGAACGCGAGGGCACCAACTGCGAGAACCTGCCCGAAACGCACGACATCCTCAAACGCTTCCGGAAGATGGTCGATCAGGACTACCCCGGCCGCGTCCTGCTGGCCGAGGCGAACCAGTGGCCCGAGGAGGTCGCCGAGTACTTCGGGACCGACGCCGACCCCGAATTCCACATGTGCTTCAACTTCCCGGTCATGCCCCGCCTGTATATGAGCCTGAAGAAGGAGGACACCACCTCTATCCGCGAGATCATGGAACGCCTGCCGGCCATCCCCGCGTTCGGGCAGTGGGTGACGTTCCTGCGCAACCACGACGAACTGACCCTGGAGATGGTCACCGACGACGAACGGGCCTTCATGTACGCCGCGTACGCCCCGGACACCCGCATGAAGATCAACGTCGGCATCCGCCGCCGCCTCGCCCCGCTGCTGGACAACGACCGGCGCCGCGTGGAACTCCTGACCACCGTTCTGCTGGCCCTGCCCGGCAGCCCCATCCTGTACTACGGCGACGAGATCGGTATGGGCGACGACCTGTCCCTGGCCGACCGCAACGGCGTGCGCACCCCCATGCAGTGGAACGCGGGCATGAGCGGCGGCTTCTCGACCGCCACACCCGACCAATGTTTCTTCCCGCCCATCGGGGACGCCGTGTACGGCTACGGCCGCGTGAACGTGCAGAGTCAGGAGCAGGACCCCAGCAGCCTCCTGAAGTGGACCAGCCGCCAGCTGGAACTGCGCCGCCGTCACCCGGCCTTCGCCACCGGCGAACTGGCGTTCGTGGACACCGACAACCCCGCCATCCTGGCATTCACGCGCCGCACCGACGACGAGACGCTGCTGATCGTCAGCAACTTCGCCGGCAACGCCCAGTCCGTCCACCTCGACCTGTCCCAGTACGCCGGACGGGTGCCGGTCACGCTGTCCGGCGCCAGTCCCTTCCCCGCCATCGGCGAGACGCCCTACCCCATGATCCTCGGGAAGTACGACTACTACTGGCTGCGCATCAACTGAACCTGCCCCCCACATGAATGCTCCGTTGAAACCCTCGAGCCGCGCAGAACGAAGAGGCGTGCGGCAGTGAAGTTGCCCCCCCCGGTGCCTCCGTGGGCCGAGCGAACCCGACGGGAGCCGTCTGACCGCTGCACCCACGCGTGCGGGCAGGCGGTCCGCGTCACGGCCAGCCGCAGCCCAGGGAAGCTCAGGCCGGGTGCAGCAGGGTGCTGCGGGCCTCCAGCGCGATGCTGCCCGTCCGGTCCAGACGGTCCACCACCGCGTCGAAGGTCCAGTCCTGCGCCCACACCCGCTTGACCGCCTGCAGGACCGCCGTGCCCGGTGGCAGCAGCGGCGCGTCCTCGGCCTGCGCCCCGTCCGCACGGCGCACCCGCACCACGCCGCCCGCCGGAAGGTTCGCGCGGGCCAGCGTCCGGTAGAACGCCTGCACCGCGTCATCCATCAGGTAAGACGTGCGGATCAGCGCCTGCGCCTGCACCGCCAGGGGTTCCAGGGCGTCCTCGTCGATGCGGGCCGGGCGGATCGGGGCGAAGAGCCGCCGCAGCTGCTCGGGCAGGTTCCCCCCCCGGTAGAAGGCCTCCTCGAACGCGGGCGGGACGATCACGCCCGGCGTGCCCACCGTCAATAGGCGGGTCACCTCGGCCAGCTCGGCCGGGGGCAGCGGGTGAGGAGCGCGGGCCTCCGCGAAGGTCAGCATGCCCGCAGCATAGGCCCCGCTCAGCGCAGGCGGCTGCGCATCCACGCCTTCACGCTGCTCGCGCCCGGCGTATCCCGCACCAGCACGGCCACGACGCCGCCCTCGAACGGGCAGACGACCAGCACCCGGTCCTGAAATTCCAGCTGCGCGGCCCTGAGCGCCCCGCCGACCTGCAGGTGAGGGGCGAGCGTCTGCGCGGACGTCAGCAGGAACCGCACGTACGTTCCGACCTGCGCACCGAGCAGATCCGTCGGCGTGAGGGGATCACCCTGGGTATCGAATACCCCCGCCGCGGTCACGCCCGGCAGCACACTGAGGCCCGCAGCGAACATCTGCGCCTGCTGCCACACCCGGTCCGGCGTGTTCCCCCTGCTCACCGGTGGCGCCGAGATCACCGTGCCCGACTGCGGCAGGCCACGGCCACCCGGGAGCGGAGGGGCGGCCGACGTGACCGGCGAACTCGGCGCAGGGCGAGGAGCGTCACGTCGCCCCAGCCACTTCTGCAGCGCGGGGAACAGTACGCCGGGTCGCAGCGGCTTGCGCAGGATGTCCAGCACCCCCAGCGCCGCAGCCTCGGCGCGCAGGTCCGCCTCGATCATGCCGGTCATGAACACCACGGGCAGCTGCGGATGCTCCCGCCGCAGGGTCCGCGCCAGTTCCACCCCGCTCATCCCGGGCATCCGCACGTCCGACAGGACCAGCGCCGTGTCGGCCGACACGGCCTGCAGGGCTGCCGCACCACTCTCGGCCAGCACGACGTTCACGTGCGGGGCCAGCAGGTACTCGAGGTTCTGCAGGACCGCCGGGCTGTCATCCACGATCAGGATCGTGGGACGCCGGGCAGCAGAAGCCGTCATTCCCTCAGCCTACCGCCCAGCCCAGCAGTCCACGTCCACACCCGCCAGACGGCCCGATATCCTGCCCGCATGACCCACCCCGACCCCCGGTTGCCCATCGGGCCTATCCCGCTGCTGGCCCGCACGCCGGGCACCCCCACTGAGGTCGCGGCGCGTATGGACGCCGCCGTGCAGGACTGGCACGACCTGCTGGCCGCCACGCCCCACGAGCGACTGACCGCCCGACCCCACCCGCACGGCTGGACGGTCGCGCAGCTCGCGCACCACACCGCCGACGCGCACGCCCACGGCCTGAGCCGCCTGAAGTACGCCCTGACCACTTCCGGGTACGTCGTGCAGCCCTTCGACCAGGACGCCTGGCTGACCCTCCCCGACGCCACGCTGCCCGTGGGGGACGCCCTGGACCTGCTGCGCGTCACGAAGCGCCGCTGGACCACCCTGCTGCGCACCCTGAACCCCGAGCAGCTCGACACGACCCTCACGCACCCGCAGGAAGGCCCGCAGACCCTCTGGAACCTGACCGCCAAGCACGACTGGCACCTGCGCCACCACCTCGCCCAGGCGAGGCTGGCCCTGACGGGGACCCCCTGAACGCCCTGCAGCCCCTGCTGGCCCTCGACCCGCGCCTGCCCGGCGTGTGGACGTGGGTGCAGGCCAGCATGCGGCCCGACGCGGCGCACGACGACGCGCACCTGGCCCGCGTGGCCCGCTGGACGATCCGCTGCGCCCCGGACCAGCCTCCCGCGCTGGCCGTCGCTGCCGCCCTGACGCACGACGTCGTGAACCTCCCCAAGAACCACCCCGACCGCGCCCACGCCAGCGACCTGAGCGCCCAGGCCGTCCTGAAACAGCTGCCCAGCCTGGGCTTCACCGGGGACGACGCGCGCTGCATCGCGGACGCCGTGCGCGACCACAGCTACTCACGCGGCGCGACGCCCACCACCCCGCTGGGCCGCGCGCTGCAGGACGCCGACCGCCTCGACGCTCTGGGCGCGCTGGGTGTCCTGCGCGTCGCGGGCGTCGGCGGGCAGCTGGGCCGCGCCCTGATGCACCCAGGAGACCCCTGGGCCGAGAACCGCGCCCCCGACGACCTCGCGTACACCATCGACCACTTCTTCACGAAACTCCTGCGCCTGGACGGCACGTTCCTGACCCCCGCCGGGCAGGCCGAGGCCAGACGCCGCACCCTGACCATGCGCGCGTTCCTCGCCGAACTCGCCAGCGAACTCGAAGTCGCGCCGCCGCAGGGGTGATGGTGAACGGTTGATGGTTGATAGAAGGCAACCTCTATCAACCATCAACCTTCATCGATCTACTCCAGATGCGCGTGGTCGTTGTACGTCACGAGCGCCCAGCGCGCCCCCTCACTCTGTCCGGTGCGGGTCAGGGTGGTCAGGCTCGTGTGGGACAGCTGGTACGGGAACGGCAGGACGTACCCCGGCTGCGGCCGGGCAGGCCAGCCGAACAGGTCGCACAGCAGCGCGCGGATCGCTGCGCCGTGCGTGAACGCGATCACGCGCCCGCCCGGCAGTCCGTCCGCCCAGTCGCGCAGGCGGGCGCCCACCTGCGACAGGCTCTCGCCGTCCGGGGCGGACGTGCCCCACGGGTCCAGCTGCCATCGCGCGTACCGGTCGTCCCGCTGCGCCTCGTCGGTGGTCACGCCCTCGAACACCCCAAAGTGCAGTTCGCGCAGACGGGCGTCCAGCGTCAGGGGCGTGCCCGCGGGGAGGCCCAGTTCCGCCGTGCGGGCCGCGCGGGCCAGATCACTGCTGAACACCCGGTCGAACGCCCGCCCGGCCAGCCGGGACCGCAGCCGCGCCGCCTGATCCTCCCCGACCGCGCCCAGCGGCGTGTCGGACCAGCCCTGCCAGCGGCCCGCGCCGTTCCAGTCGGTCGCGCCGTGCCGCACCAGCGTCAGGTGCAACCCGTCAGTCACGGGCGCGCCTCGAAATCCGGCTCGGCGGCACTCGTATCCTGACCCGCCGGAAGGGACGGCACCGGACGGGGCTTGCCGTGCTCATCGAGCGCCACGAACACGAAGAACCCCGTCGTGGCGAGTTCCTGATCCCCGGTCGGCATGTGCTCGCGGTACACGTCCACGCGGATCGTCATGCTCGTCCGGCCCACCCGGACCACCTGCGCGTCCAGCGCCACGGCGTCCGCCACGCGGATCGGCACGTGGAAATCCACGCCGTCCATGCGGGCCGTCACGACGTTCCCCCCAGCGTGCCGTACCGCCGCGATACTCGCCGCCTTGTCCATCAGGGACAGCACCCAGCCGCCGAACGCGGTCCCGTGGTAGTTCGTGTCCTTCGGGAACACCAGTTCCAGCATGCGCGCCCGGCTGCGCGGCGCCTTCATCGTCTCGTCCATGCGTCCTCCCCGCGCCGCCCGGGTGGGGGGCACGTCAACCTTGACATCTTACAGGCCGCCCGCGAACCCCTGCGGGGGCGTGCCTGCACCGGTTGCAGACCACGCAGGAAGGCACAAAAAAAAAGGAGCCCCTTGACGGGACTCCCTGATCAACCTCTGGTGTTACCAGCGGTCGTTGCGGCGGGGCGCATTGCCGTAATCGCTGGCCGGGGCGGCCTTCGTCACGACGATGTTCTTGGCCTGGGGGCCTTTGCCACGCTGGCCGTCTTCGATGTCGAACTCGACTTCGTCGCCCTCGTTCAGCTTCTTGAAGCCGCTGCCCTGGATCGCGCTGAAGTGCGCGAAGATGTCGGGGCTGCCCTCAGACTGAATGAAGCCGAAACCCTTTTCCGCGTTGAACCACTTCACAACTCCTACTGCCATACTCCACTCCTTGTCTTCGCAACACGCAAAACACGCACGAGCTCTTGCCTCGTGCGCGGTTAAATCATGCGTACTTGGAAAACTACAAGACGGAGTATACATCATTTCGACCCGGTGTGCGCGACCCCCGCTTCAGCGTGCGGCAGACACGTCCACCGCGGCGTCCAGCGTGCCCAGCGCCTCGCCGGTCACGACCAGGGCGTCCGGCGTGACGCGCACGTCCGTGACCCGCAGCGCCCGCACCACGCCACCCAGGGTCACGCCTGGCGCAGGCCTGAACGGCAGCCGCGCCTGAAGCTGCGCCCGCACCCCGTCCAGGCGGGGGCGCAGGTCGAACCGGGCCGCCTGCGTCACGTACGCCTGCGCGCGGGCGTCCGCCAGCCACGCCAGCACCCGCCCGGTCAGGCCCGCGCGGCGCGTCGTGACCGTCACGTTCCGCAGCGTCAGCACCTGCCCCGCCGCGTCCAGGGTGGGCGTGCCGCGCACGTCCGTCGTGGCGCTGAGCCGCACGCCCAGCGGCCCGCTGATCTGCACCTGCACCGCGGCGTTCAGCTGCGCCCCCTGCGGGGTCAGCGTCACGCCCGTGACCCGCAGCGTCGGCGAGGTCGGCACCGGCAGCGTCAACGTGCGCCGCGCCGCCTCCCGCGTGGCGGCCGCCGACAGTTCCGGGTAGGGGAGACGCACCGGCACGCTCAGGTTCACGTCCGGGGTCAGCGTGTCACTGCGGCGCAGGGCCGGGAGCGGGAGCGCCGCCTGCGTGGGCGCGCGGCCCAGCCCGGCGTCCAGGCGCAACTGCGCGCCCAGCGTCACCTTCAGGGCGTCCGGCGTGAACCGGAACGGCGACACGCTCAGGTTCAGTGGCGTGACCCGCGCATACGCGGGGTCCGGGGTGGGCAGTGCCCACGGCTGCTGCGCCCGGGCCCACAGCGTCCCCGCCCGCTCGCGCAACCGCGCCTGCTCCCGCACCGCCGTGCGCACCTGCGCCGCCAGCGCGTCCAGCTGCGCGCGCACCTGCGCGTCCACCAGCGACTGCACGCTGACCCGCACGCCCTGCGCCAGCTCCACGCTCAGCGGGTCCGTCCACGCGTAATCACCGCGCACGGTCACGTCCGCCTCCCACTCCGGCGTCACGGTCGGCACCACCGTCAGGGTCACGGTCGCCTCACCCCCGAAGTCCCGCGCCAGGAACGCCCCCACCCCGCCCGGCTCGGCCCGGAACGCCGCGCGGATCGGCACGCTGATCCGCAGCCCCGACCCGTCCGGCAACGCCTGCACCTGCACGTGGCCCGCCCGCGTCACCGTCCCCGCCAGCGACACCCGCAGCAGGCCGCCCAGGAATGACCGGTCCTCGTTCACCCGCGCGAACTCCAGCGGCACCCGCGCGTTCGCCGCGCCCTGCACCCCCGCCATTGGCACCGACACCGGCACCGTGACCGTCGAGGGAGCAGGAGCAGCCAGCGCAGCAGGAACAGACATAAGGGCAGTCAACACTACAGGCGTGAGACCACGCATCAGGCGAACGGAGGAGCGGAGCAGGGAAGAGGCGGACATCCCCCAGACGCTACCCGGCCCGCATGAGCCTTTCCCGGCGGATTAACCAACCGTGACTACCCTCACTGTGCAGCGCCGGAGCCTCAACCGGGCGCGCACAGGAGCACCCCATGACCGAGCCGATCCGCCCGTACCCCGCCGACGACCACGACCACCACGACGACCTGAACAACCTGGGCCTGCAGGCCGACACGAACATGCTCGCGCGAAGCGTCCTCGACCGCCGCCACGTGCTGGGCCTGGGCCTGCTCGGCATCGGCCTGCTGGCCAGCAACCGCGTCAGCGCTGCCACCGGGGCCGCCTGCACTCCCATCCCCGGCGAGACCGCCGGGCCGTACCCCGCCGACGGGTCGGTCGCCAGCGGCCAGAG
Source organism: Deinococcus sedimenti (assembly GCF_014648135.1). Classification (NCBI taxonomy): domain Bacteria; kingdom Thermotogati; phylum Deinococcota; class Deinococci; order Deinococcales; family Deinococcaceae; genus Deinococcus; species Deinococcus sedimenti. The sequence goes on from NZ_BMQN01000002.1 coordinate 102,938, forward strand.
CCTCAACGTCCTGACGCGCAGCGGCGTCGTCCGCCGCGACCTGCGCCGCAGCCTCGGCACCGGCAACGTGGCCCCCGGCGTGTCCCTGACCCTGACGCTGAAACTCGTCAACACGAACGGCGGGTGCGCGCCCCTGCGCGGGTACGCCGTGTACGCCTGGCACTGCACCGCCGACGGGAACTACAGCATGTACAGCGCCCCCGTCGTCGGCGAGGACTACCTGCGCGGCGTGCAGGCCAGCGACGCGGGCGGCAACGTCACCTTCCAGACCATCGTGCCCGGCTGCTACCCCGGCCGCTGGCCCCACATCCACTTCGAGGTGTACCCCACCCTCGCCAGCGCCACGAACGCCCGCAACCGAATCCAGACGTCACAGCTGGCGCTCCCGCAGGCCATGTGCCAGCAGGCCTACACCCAGCCCGCGTACGGCAGCAGCGCCCGCTTTCTCTCGCAGACCAGCCTGAGCCGCGACAACATCTTCAGCGACGGCTCCGCCGCCCAGCTGCCCACCATCACCGGGAACGCCACCAGGGGCTACTCGGCCACCCTGACCGTCGGCCTCGCCCGCTGACCACCGAGACGCCCGCGCCGCTGAACGTACCCTGAAGGGCATGTGGGCCCAGCACACCCTCACCCTGCCCGCGCGGCGACGCGGCTTCCACCTCATCACCCGCGAGATCACCGGGGCCGTCCCGGAACTGGCGCGCACCCGCACCGGACTGCTGCACGTCTTCATCCAGCACACCAGCGCCAGCCTCACCCTCAACGAGAACGCCAGCCCCGACGTCCGCGCCGACTTCGAGACGTACTTCAACCACGCCGTGCCCGACGGCTGGGCGCCCTTCATGCACACCCTGGAAGGGGAGGACGACATGGCCGCGCACATCAAGGCCAGCCTCCTCGGCCCCAGCCTGACCCTTCCGGTCCAGCAGGGCCGCCTCGCGCTGGGCACCTGGCAGGGCGTGTACCTCTGCGAACACCGCGACCACGGCGGCCCCAGGCGACTGATCCTCACGTTGAACGGTGAGGCGTTGTGACGGTCCGTCCACCCACGGTAAACAAGTCCCGCCGGGTGGCCTGACGTTTCCCCTACACTGAGGCACGGTGCTGCGCGCCGTGTTTTTTTTGCCGGGCTTCAGGCCGGGCGGAAGGGGCAAGTCTGTGCGCGTGGCCGGAGGGCTGAGATGCCTGGAATCGCAATTGTGGGCGCCCAGTGGGGCGATGAGGGCAAGGGGAAGATCACGGATTTCCTCGCGCCGGAAGCCGAGTTCGTGGTGCGCTACCAGGGTGGTGCGAACGCCGGGCATACGGTGACCGCCAAGGGGCAGACGTTCAAGCTGAACCTCCTGCCCAGCGGCGTGCTGCACGACGGGACCGTCAGCGTCCTGGGTGACGGCATGGTGATCGACCCGGACAAGTTCCTGGAGGAACGCCGGAACCTGATCGCGGGTGGCCTGAACCCGGACCTGCGGATCAGTGACCGGGCGCATCTGGTGCTGCCGCACCACAAGTTCGTGGATGGCCGCAAGGACTTCGTGGGCACGACGGGGCGCGGGATCGGCCCGGCGTACGCGGACCGCGCGCGGCGCGTCGGTATCCGCTTCGGGGACCTGCTGGACGACGGCGTGCTGACCGAGCGTGTGGAGCGTCTGCTGGAGGCCAAGCCGAACAGCACCCGTGACGCGGGCTGGACGAGCGTGCAGGTCGCCATGGACGCCCTGGCCCCCACGCGTGAGGCCCTGTCGCCGTTCGTGCAGGACACCGGCGCGCAGCTGCGCGACGCGATCAGGGAAGGCCGGAACGTCCTGTTCGAGGGCGCGCAGGCGACCCTGCTGGACCTGAACTACGGCACGTACCCCTTCGTGACCAGCAGCCACCCCACGGTGGGCGGCATCCTGGTGGGGGCGGGCGTGAACCACAAGGCCATCCACAAGGTGTACGGCGTGGCGAAGGCCTTCAACACCCGCGTCGGGCACGGGCCGTTCGTGACCGAGGTGCACGACGACGCGGGCATCCTGCGCCTGCGCGGCGACGGCAGCAAACCCTGGGACGAGTTCGGCACGACGACGGGCCGCGCCCGCCGGGTGGGCTGGCTGGACCTGGCGCTGCTGAAGTACGCGGTGGACGTGAACGGCCTGGACGGGCTGGTCATCAACAAAATGGACATCCTGGCGGGACTGGACGAGATCCCGGTGTGCGTCGCGTACGACGCGGACGGCCAGCCCGTCTGGAAGAAGATGAAGGGCTGGGCGACCACCGACGGCGCCGACAGCCGCGCGACCCTGGCCAAAGAAGCGCAGGCGTACCTGGACCTCATCGAGGAGACCGTGGGCTGCCCCGTGGTGATCTTCTCGGCCGGGCCTGCACGCGAGCAGACGTACGGTGAGGTCAGCTGGACGTAAAGTCTTCACGGTGAGGCGGGAGGGGTTCCCTGACCGGGGGGGCTCCTCCCGCTCCTGTCCTGCAAGCCATTTGACAGTTGGCGGGGTGAACGCAAGCCTACACTCCGCGCATTCGAGTTCGCCGCCGGGCGGCGAGAAGGAGACCTGATGACGACCGAACCGCTGATCAGCGCCGCTGACGAGAAACAGGAGGTGCCGGGCCTGCGCGCCCTGACGCACGAATGGCTGGGCGCAATCGGGGAGGACCCGGACCGCGAGGGCCTCCTGAAGACCCCGCACCGCGTGGCGAAAGCCTGGGGGTTCCTGACCGCCGGGTACCACAAGTCCCTGCAGGACGCCGTCGGGGACGCGGTGTTCGCGGCGGACGGCAGCGAGATGGTCATCGTGAAGGACATCGAGTTCTACTCCATGTGCGAGCATCACATGCTGCCCTTCTACGGGCGGGCGCACGTGGCGTACATCCCGGACGGGAAGATCCTGGGCCTGAGCAAGTTCGCGCGGATCGTGGACCTGTACTCCCGGCGGCTTCAGGTGCAGGAGCGCATCACGACGCAGATCGCGGACGCCGTGCAGGAACTGCTGGAACCCAAGGGCGTGGCGGTCATGATGGAGGGCGTGCACCTGTGCATGGCGATGCGCGGCGTGCAGAAGCAGAACAGCAGCACCTCCACCAGCGCCATGCGCGGCCTGTTCAAGAGTGACGCCCGCACCCGCGCGGAGTTCATGAGCGCCGTGCAGGGCACCCTGCGGGGCCGCTGAGGACCGGCTCGACTGACAGCGGTGTTCAGTTCCACTGAAGGGCCAACACCACGCCCTTCAACTCCACTTCCACCCCCTGTCCTTTTCAGGTCCGCGCTCCGCTCGAATCAGAGGTATTGAGGGATACCCTCGATACCTCTGAATTCTGCTGTGACTCCTGTTGTTGTGGCGATCTGCTCCCACGCTCCTGCCCGTGTGGGGGCGGACCAGTTGTGCTGACAGCGGTCTTCAGGTTCGTTGGCCCACACCACGCCCTGTCCACGTCCAACCGCTGTCCTTCTCGGGTCTCGAGGGAACCACTCGATATCTCTGAAGTCTGCTGTGAGTGTCTCTGTAGGAAGCGCAGAGTCAGAGGGGGGGGGTCGCGTGCGTTCTGCCCGGCCTTCTATGCTGGATGGGTTTATCTGGGTGATGCGTTGGATCGGTGTAAGGCACGGGAAGTTACGCTTCGTTGACAGTTGGGGTCGTTGTGCTGCTGAATCTCTGCCTGCTGCTCACCTGCACGTTCCTGCTGAGCCTCTCCTACCGGGAGTGGCCGGTCCGCCGTGCCTGGGTGCCGCACCTGGGGCGGGTGCTGTTCGCGGCTGTCACGGCGCTGCTGCTGGTGTGGCACAGCGCGCCGCTGGGGGACCTGAAGGTGGACCTGCGGTTCGTGCCGGTGGTGCTGGTCACGCTGCGCTACGGAGTGGGGGCCGGGGCTCTGGTGGCGGCCGGGCCGGTCATGTGGCGCCTGCTGGACTCCGAGGTGGGCGGTCTGGTGGCGCTGGCCAACGCCGTGAGTGTGCTGGCGCTGGCGGGGGCGCTGCGCGCGCGGCTCAGTCTGCACGAGTTGCAGTGGCGGCACTGGCCGCTGCTGCTCGTGCCGTACCTGGGGGTGGGACTGGCCGTGTTCGTGGTGCCGGGCGCGCGGCCGCTGGCACCGTGGCTGTACGTGGGCATGCTGGCGCTTCAGGGCGTGGCGACGCTGGCGGTACTGGGGGTGTTGCAGGCGCGGCTGCAACTGCTGCACCTGACGTTCGAGGCGCGGCAGCAGTCGCGGCGGGACGAGCTGACGGGCCTGGGGAACCGCCAGGCGTTCGACGAGCATCTGGCCCGCCTGGAGGCCGGGCACCAACTGGTCCTGATGGACGTGGATCAGTTCCGGCTGGTGAACGATCTGCACGGGTCGGCCGTGGGGGACCGGGCGCTGCAGTACGTCGCTCAGGTCCTGCGGGACGAGGTGCCGCTCGGTGCGTACCGCCTGAGTGGCGAGGAGTTCGGATTGCTGCTCGAGCAGGGCAGCGAGACGCAGGCGCGGGCGGTCGTGGAGCGGGTGCAGGCGCGCCTGTCGGAGCCGGGCGAGGTGCCCTGGGCGAACCTGAGCGTCTCGGCGGGCCTGGCGACCCGTCTGCCGCGCGAACAGCCTGGGGAACTGCGGCACCGTGCGGACGAGGCGCTGTACCTGGCGAAGGCCAATGGCCGCAACCGGCTGGTCCTCAGTCCGAACGTGCCGCGCGAGCCGGTGCCGGCCGGCGCGACCGTGACCGAGATCCGGCCCAGGCACTCGCTGTGGCAGGCGCAGCGGATCACGGTGAACCTCATGACGCAGCGCCGCCCGCTGACCGACGCGGACTGGCTGGAGGTGCTGCGCAGCGCGGTGGATACCCTGGATGAGGTCGAGGCGGCCAGCCTGAACATTCGTGAGGGCAACCGCTTCCGGATGTGCGCGGTGGTCGGGTATGACCCGGACCTGCTGGGACTGGAATTCTCGGAGCAGGCGCAGCTGCGCTGGTACGGGGGTCCGCTGGCCGAGTGGCTGCGGGGCCGTCCGCGCGTGGCGAACATGACCGACATGCAGCGCGCCTGGGTGGACGAGGACGACGTGCTGGGCGAGGAGGGCGGGATGGTGCTGCGCCGCGCCGGTCACCGTGACCGGCTGCGCACGAACCTGTGCGTGCCGGTGGTGCTGGACGGCGAGGTGGTCGCGCACCTGAACCTGGATTCTCACTCGCGGGACGAGGCGTTCACGCCGGGCGTGCTGCAGGACGCGCAGCTGTTCGCGCAGCAGATCGCTGCGCTGCTGCAGTTGCAGGACCGCTGGCGGGAACTGGATCAGCTGTCTCATCTGCACAGTGACCTGAGTCGCGCCGGGGACGAGCAGCTGGGCGCCCACCTGGCCGAGACGGCGCACGATCTGCTGCGCACCACGTACACGTTGCTGCTGCGCTACGACCCGTACGCTGACGCGCTGGTCCCGGCGGCGGAGGCCGGGGTGTTCCTGAACCCGCTGGAGGTGCCCCCCACCCTGCAGCGCGGCGAGGGCCTGTCCTGGCGGGCCCTGACGACCGGCGCGGTCATTCGCGTGGATGACATCCTGAGTGCGCGGGGCGCGTTCCGGCCGAAGACCAGCCATCCGGAACGGCGCGCGCTGATGGTGGTGCCGCTGCTGTCGCGGACCGGTGAGCCGCTGGGCGCCCTGTGTCTGCTGCGCGACGAGCACCGGCCGTTCCGCGCGCCGGACGAGGCGCTGGCGCAGATGCTGGCTGGCGTGGGCGCCCGCGTCATGGAGGGCCGCGCGCACGTCACGGACCTGGAGGCCACGCTGGACGCCGCGCTGAACATGCTGGGCGTGGCGCTGGAGGCGCGGGACTTCGAGACGCAGGGCCATACGCAGCGGGTGCAGGACCTCGCGCGGCGCGTGGGAGAGGCCCTTCACCTGCCGGCAGAGCAGCTCACGGCGCTGCGGCGCGGCGCGGCGCTGCACGACATCGGGAAACTGTGCATTCCGGACACGGTGCTGCTGAAGCCGGGAGCCCTGACGCCTGAGGAGCGGGAGGTGGTGGAACGCCACGCGCCGCTGGGCGCGGCGCTCGTGGCGCGGATTCCCTTCCTGGATCCGGAGGCGCAGCAGGTGGTCCGCCACCACCACGAACGCTGGGACGGACGCGGTTACCCGGATGGTCTGGCCGGTACGCAGACGCCGCTGCTGGCCCGTGTGTTCGCGCTGTGCGACGTGTACGACGCCCTGACCAGCGAGCGGCCCTACAAGCGGGCCATGTCGCACGCCGCCGCCCTGGACGTCCTGCGGGAGGGCCGCGGCACGCAGTTCGATCCGGACCTGCTGGACGTGTTCTGCCGCGTGGTCACGCCCCGCGCGCCGGTGGGGAACTGATCAGGGGCCGCCCAGCGCCTGTTCCAGCGCCCGCCACGGCAGCAGCGCGCACTTGCGCCGCGCGTGCAGGCGACTGACGCCCGCGAGGGCCAGCAGGTCGCCCAGCTCGGGTGTGCCGTCGGCGTCGCCCATGACCATCGCGCGGAACTGCCCGGCCAGCGCGTGGGCCTCCTCCAGCGTCTTTCCGGTCAGGGTGACGGTCATCAGGCTGGCGCTGCTCTGACTGATCGCGCAGCCCTTCCCGCTGAAGTTCAGCTGCGCCACGCGGCCGGCCTGCACGTCCGCCCAGACGGTCACCTGATCCCCGCAGCCCGGGTTGTCCAGCGTGACTCCCGCCACGCCGTTCAGGGGCCCGGTGTGGCGGGGGCGGCGCTGGTGGTCCGCGATGATCTGCCGGGCGACTGCCTCGGGCAGCGCCATGGCGTTACTCCGGCTGGGCGAGACGCAGCGCGGCGGCGCGCAGCATCCGCACCCCGGTGTCCAGGCTGGCCTCGTCGATCGTGAAGCGCGGGTGGTGGTGCGGCCAGCGGCTGTCGGCGTCGTCACTGCCGGACCCGACGTTGAAGTACGCGCCCGGGGCTTTTTCCAGGTAGGCGCTGAAGTCCTCGCCGCCCATGGTGGGTTTGGCGTCGCGGTACCAGCCCTCGCCGACCACGTCCAGCGCGATCTCCCGCAGCTGCGCCGCCACGTGGTCGGTGTTGATGACGGGCCGGTACCCGAACTCGTAGCGCAGGTCGTACGTGGCGCCGTGCGCGTCGCAGATGCCCCGCACGACCCGTTCGATCAGCTGCGGCGCCCGCTCGCGCAGCGCCGGGTCGAACGTGCGGACGGTGCCCATCAGTTCGGCCGTGTCGGGAATGACGTTGTGCGTGGTGCCGCTCGTGAACTTCGTGACGCTGACCACCAGCGCGTCCTGCGCGGCCACCATGCGGCTCACGACATGCTGGAGGTTCGTGACGACCTGCGCCCCCACCGCGATGGGGTCCACGGTCTCCTCGGGGTGAGCGCCGTGCCCGCCCTTCCCGCGGATGGTGAGTTCGATGGTGTCGGGCGCCGCCATGAACGCGCCGGCTTTCACGGCAACCACCCCGGCGGGCAGCTGGCTGTTCAGGTGCAGGCCCGTGACGACGTCCACGCCGTCCATCAGCGGGGTGTTCATGACGAGTTCCTCGGCGCCGCCGGGGCCGATCTCCTCGGCGTGCTGGAAGATCATGCGGATCTCGCCCGGCACGTTCGCCGCTTCCCCCGAGAGCAGCTGCGCCACGCCCAGCAGGATGGCCGTGTGGCCGTCGTGCCCGCAGGCGTGCATCACGCCGGGTTTCAAGGAGGCGAAGTCGAAGGTGTTCTCCTCGTGGATGGGCAGCGCGTCGATGTCCGCGCGCAGCAGCACGGTCCGGCCCGGCTGCCCGCCCCGCAGGACGGCCAGGACGCTGGTGGGGGTAGGGCGCGATACGGTCAGGCCCGGCATCTTCCGCAGTTCGGCCTCGATGTACGCGGCAGTTTCATGCTCGGCGAAACCCACTTCGGGGTTCATGTGCAGGTGCCGTCGCCACGCCACGAGCTGCTCGCGAAGGTCCTCCACCCGGTCCTGAGTTGCGGTCATGCCCCAGCCTAGCGCCTCCGGCACCGGAGGGTCAGTCCCCCGGGCGCCTCATCCCGGTCCGGTGGACGTGCCCGGCCGCTCAACATGGGCCGGAGCCCGCGCGCGGACCCCGACCCTGAAGGAACCTGAGCTGCGCCTCAGCAACTTTCCTGCCCGCTGTGTCGTACTGAGGAGCATGAAGAACCGCACCCGCATGAAGAGCAAGTCCGGCAAGCTGGGCCTCATCCTGGCCGCCGCTCCCGTCGTTCTGGAACTGCTGGTCGCCGCCCGCAACGGCCAGAAGAAGCGCGGCAGGTACACCCGCGCCCGCAAGCGCGACCGCGTGATCGACTCGCTGCTGGGCCACGCGCAGCGGGCTGTCGGGAAGCCCGGCAAGCGCCGCTGGTTCTGATCAGCGGCGGGGTGACCGGTCCAGTGGGCCTCAGCTGATCCGGCAGACCACAGGATGCGAGGAGAGGCCACGGGGCTCTTGAGGGGGGAGGTTGGGTGCAGTCGCCCAGACCTTCCCTCTGTGCTGTTGCGCGTTGGGGAAGACAGTGACCGTGCGCCACCTGCGGGTCGTGTGCTGGGCCGTCCGGGCGATCCCCGAGGTGACTGGTCGGCTGGGTGACCCGCAGGCCACTGGCCGCGGTGGTCTGTGGGGCGCCATCACACGGTGAGCTTCCGAGCATCAGCTTGGTGCCGTGGGGACGGCGTGAACCAGAGCAAAGGAGCCACCGGGAGGATGGGTCAGGCTTCTGGGTTCGTCTGGCGGCACACGATATGTATATACAACCATTTTGTTCCACTGAGTGAAACGACCAGAACTATCCTGTCTGCTCAATGTCATATGCCGCCGCCCGCAGGGCAGGCCGTCCGCTGCCGACCAAACGGCGCCGGACGCTCAGGAGGACTCGCATGAATGCACGTCACGCCGCCGCCATCCTCACCTTGACCGGTCTTCTCGCCTCCTGCGGGCAGCAGACCCAGCCCCAGGCCACCCTGCCCCTGCCCACCACCGACGCCACCACCCGCGCCCGCACCCAGGCGCCCATCCTCGGGCAGAGCAGCCCGGAAGCCATCCCCGGCCAGTACATCGTCGTCATGAAGGCCGGAACGACCGCCACCACCCTGGCCAGCCAGAGCGGCGGCCTCGTGCAGGCCCTCGGGCTCGACCCGCAGGGCGTCAGCATCCTGAGCGTCTACAGCCAGGCGCTCAACGGATTCGCCGTGAAACTGAGCGCGCAGAACCTCACCCGGTTGCAGGCCGATCCCCGCGTCAAGTACATCCAGCAGGACTCCATCAGCCACGCCACCGCCACCCAGTCCGGCGCCACCTGGGGCCTCGACCGGCTCGATCAACGTGACCGGCCCCTCAACGGCTCGTACACGTACGACACCACCGCCAGCGGCGTGAAGGTCTACATCATCGATACGGGCATCCGCACCAGCCACAGCGAATTCGGCGGGCGCGCCACCTGGGGCACCAACACCACCGGCGACGGCAACAACAGCGACTGCCAGGGTCACGGCACGCACGTCGCGGGCACCGTCGGCGGCAGCACCTACGGCGTCGCCAAGGGCGCCAGTCTGATCGCCGTGAAAGTGCTCGACTGCCAGGGGTCAGGCAGCAACTCCGGCGTCATCTCCGGCATCGACTGGGCCGTCAGCAACAAGGGCAGCGCCACCGCCATCGCCAACATGAGCTTGGGCGGCAGCTTCGACCAGTCCATCAACGACGCAGTGACCAATGCCAACAGCAAGGGCCTGTTCATGGCTATCGCCGCAGGCAACGACAACAAGGACGCCTGCAACACCAGCCCCGCCAGCGCCTCTGGCGCATTCACGGTCGGCGCCACGGACAAGAGTGACGTCCGCAGCACCTTCAGCAACTACGGCAGCTGCGTGAAGATCTTCGCCCCCGGCACGGACATCACCAGCGCCTGGAACACGGACAACAGCGCGACCAAGACCATCAGCGGCACCAGCATGGCCACCCCGCATGTCGCCGGGGCTGCCGCACTGGTCCTGGCGCAGAACACGAGCTTCACCACCAGTCAAATCTCCAGCGCGCTGCTGAACGCCGCCTCGGCCGACAAGATCAGCAGCGTCGGCTCCGGCAGCCCCAACAAACTGCTGTTCACCAACCCTGGTGGTGGGAGCACGCCCACCCCAACGCCCACCCCGACGCCGACTCCCACCCCGGCCCCCGGAACGTACACCGGCACCGTCAACGCTGGAACCAGCGCCTACGAACCCAAAAGTGCCGGATCCTTCCAGTACGCGGGCGGCACTCTGAAAGGCGCCCTGACCGGCCCCAGTGGCACCGACTTCGACCTGTACCTGCAGAAATGGAACGGAGCGTACTGGGTCGACGTGGCCGCCGGGGAGAGCAGCACCAGCACCGAGAACGTGAGCTACCGAGCGGGCAGCGGCAAGTACCGCTGGGAAATCTACGCGTACAGCGGCAGCGGCGCGTACACCCTGGTCGAGAACAGGTAACGTCAGCGGAGCGCAGACGCGGCCCAGCCCGCGCCGCGCCCGCACGAGATCCAGCCGGGAGGTAGGGCCAGACTGCGTCAGGTGGTCTGGCCCCCTCCCGTTCCGCCCGGGCGACTCAGCAGCGTGGGGTCACGGTAGCCGGGCGGCGCATCAGCGCGGCAGACGATCCAAGACCTGCAGGAAGAACGCCGCGTCGCCCGCCCAGGGACGCACGTACCCCATCTCCTGCGACACGCGCCGCGCCGCGTCGGAGAGTGCCCTCAGGTCGTCCTCCGCCTCCGTCCACACTGGCCTGCCCGGCCACGAGACGCTCAGGGCCGCGACCAGCGTCCCGCCCGCGCGGAACACCGGGGCGGCCACCTGCGTCACGCCGCCCGGCTCGTCGGACGGCAGCGGCGGGGACAGCCACGCGCGGCGCGTCACCTGATCCAGCAGTTCCAGCGGTCCCCGGTCTCCGGACGCTGCGAACATCGCCTCGCGCAGGGACAGCGTCCCGAACGCCAGCAGCAACCGGCCCGACGCGTCCAGCACCACGCGCCGCCGCTCGCCCACCCCGGCCGGGGTGCCGCCGGGTCCGGCCAGCACCTCCGTGTACAGGGTGTCCTGCGCGTCTAGCACCGCCCACGCCACGCTGAGTCCCGTGCGCTCCCGCAGGTGCTCCAGGTGCGCCAGCGCCACGTTCAGGGGCGGCGCGTGCACCTGAACGTGCGCCTTCATGGCAATGAAGCCGCTGCCCAGCCGGTACCGGTCGCCCTCGCGCTGCAGCAGGTCGTACTTCTCCAGCACGCGCAGCGCCCGCAGGCAGCTGGCTTTCGGCAGGCCACTGGCGCGCGTCAGGTGCGCGAGCGTCCACTGCGGTTCGCGCGGCGTGAAGAACGTCAGCAGGTACAGCGGCCGTTCCAGCGTCGGAATGTCCGGCGCCTCCACCGCCCTGCTGCCCACAGTGTTCACCCCTGCATCGTACTCCACCGCTCCGCGCGCTCGCCCCGGCACCCGGGTGCCCGGCCGATCCAGCCCGGACGCCGCTCTACACTGCGAGGTACCGTCATGAGTCACACGCCCGAACAGCTGGAACGCGATCTGCGCCGCGCCCGGGGCCGCGCGCGGCTGCGGCCCCTGCTGGCCCTCGCCGCTGAACTGTGGGATAAGAACCCGGTCGAGGCCGTCGCGTACGCCCAGCAGGCCGCCCAGCTGGCCCGGCGGGTGCAGGATCCCGCCGCGCTGGCGCGCGCCACGCTGGAACTCGGCCGTGGGCAGCTGCGCCTGGGTCAGTACGCCGCTGCCCGCGCCGCGCTGCACGACGCCGTGACCCTGCACGAACAGCTCGGCGACGACCTGGGGCTCGCCCGCAGCTGGATGGGTCTGGGTACCGTCCGCTCTAACCTGGGCGAACTGCCCCAGGCACTCGAGGCGCACTTCAGTGCCCAGATTCTCTTCGAGCGGCAGGGCAGCGACTGGTACCTCAGCGCCTGCCTGAACAACCTGGGCGTCGCCTACCAGCGGCTGGACGACAACGTCACCGCCATGAACTACGCCCTGAGTGCCCTGCGGCTCGCCACCGGCGCCGGGAACACCGTCGTGCGGATCGCCGCGACGAACAACGTCGGGAACGTCGCCATGGAACTCCACCGCTACGAGGACGCCCTGTCCTACCAGACCGAGGCGCTGCACCTGGCGCGCGTGCACGGCAGCCCGTACAACGAGATCGTCGCCCTGACGAACCTGGGGAACCTGCACGGCCGCATGGAGCAGTTCAGCGCCGCCCTGCCGTACCTGGCGCGCGCCGACGACCTGGCGCGGGCGTACAGCGACCTGGACAACCTGGTGGAGGTGCAGGCCGAACGCGGCAACATCCACCGGCGCTCCGGTGAACTGGCCGACGCCCTGGCCGCGTACGCCCACGCGCTGGAACTGGTGGACCGCATGGGGGACTTCTACCTGGAAGCGCAACTGCAACTCAGGCGCGGCCAGACCCTCCTGGCCCTGCAGGACCACGAGGCGGCGCGCGGCGCCCTGAACCGCGCCCTGACCCTCGCCGCGCGCGTCCAGGCCGACGCGATCAGCAGCGAAACGCACGAGCACCTGACGGCCCTGCACGAGCAGACCGGGGACCTGCGCGGCGCGCTGCACCACCTGCGTGAGCACCTGCGCCTGACCGTCGCCGTGAACCGCGCCGCCGCCGAACGCAGCAGCGCCGTGCGCGTCATCGAGCATGAAACCGAACGCAGCCGGCAGGTGGCGGCCGCGCAGCGGCACCTGATCGAACAACTGCACCAGGCCAGCGCCGCCCTGACCCACCCCCCGGGGTCCGCCGCGGCCCTGCAGGGGCACCTGACGCGGCAGGCGAACCTGGACCCCCTGACCGGACTGGTCAACGACCGCTTCGCGCGTCAGCAGCTGCAGGCGGAATTCGAGCAGGCGCGGGCGCAGCACCACCCGCTCGCGGTGGCCACACTGGATCTCGAAGGGCGCGCGACAGCCGACCGCGCCCCCATGACCCGCGACACCATGGACCGGGCCACGGCCGACCGCGTGCGCCGGGACGTGAGCGCCGCCCTGCGCGCCGCGCTGCGCACCCAGGACGTCCTGGCCAGCCTGGATGACGGGACGTTCGCGCTGCTGCTGCCCCGCACGGACCTGCCGGGCGCGCTGCACCTGTGCCGGCGCCTGCAGCGGACCGTGACCGACACGCGCTGGCCAGACCTGCCCGGGACGCACCTGACGCTCAGCGTGGGCCTGTGCACCGACACCGCCTGCGCGCACCCCGACGACATGCTCGACCGCGCCCAGCACCTGCTGTACGCCGCGAAGGCCGCCGGGAGCGGCCAGGTGTGCACTGATCAGGACCCGCCCGGTCCGGCCCGCTGATCCTGGCAGACCACCGGGGAGGCCCCCTGGCGCCCGCTGCTGGACATAGCGTGCTGGGCAGCGCCAGCGTTCGGGCCGGACGTCCATAAGGGCCCCTCAACCTGCGGCCCACCTGCCGGGCGGAGCGCGCGGCTAGCGTGGGGCGCATGCCCCTGAAACCGGACATCACGCCCCCCGAAGCGCAGGACACGCGGGTGGGGTTCGCCCTGGTCGGCATCGGCAAGCTGACCGCCGAGGAACTCATTCCCGCCGCGCGCACCAGCGAGCACGCGTACGTGGCCGCGCTCGTGAGCGGCGAGGCGGACAAGGCGCAGGGCTTCGCGCGCGCCCTGGGCTTGACCGAGCAGGACGCGTACACCTACGAGCAGTTCGACGAACTGGCGGACCGTGAGGACGTCCAGGCGGTGTACATCGTCACCCCGAACAGCCTGCACCGCGAGTACGCCACCCGCGCCGCCCGCCTGGGCAAACACGTCCTGTGCGAGAAACCGCTGGGCGTGAACGCCGAGGACGCCCAGGCCATCGTGGACGCCTGCCGGGAAGCCGGGGTGCTCCTGATGACCGCGTACCGCTGCCAGTACACCCCGGAACACTGGGCGGCCCGGGACGCCGTGCAGGACGGCATGCTGGGCGACCTGCGGCTGCTGCATTCCATTCACGCGCAGGTCGAGGACGACCCCGACGCGTGGCGCCTGAAACGCGAGCTGGCGGGCGGCGGGCCGCTGCCGGACGTGGGCATCTACAGCCTGAACACCCTGCGTTTTCTGACCGGGCAGGAACCCGAGTGGGTGTTCGCCACGCAGCACCAGCCCGGCGGCGACCCGAGATTCCAGGAGGTCGAGGCCTCCATGAGCGCCCTGCTGGGCTTCCCTGGCGGCGTGAGTGCCACCATCCAGACGAGTTACGCCGCGCACCGCACCGGCACCCTGCGCGTCATGGGCGAGCAGGGGAGCCTGCATATGGACCCCGCCTTCCCGTACGACGGCCTGAAGCTCAGCCTGTCCGACAACGACGGCACCCGCCAGCCCAGCTTCCCGGACTACGACCAGTTCACGCTGGAATTCGACCACTTCGCGCGGTGCATCCGCCGCGGCGACACCCCGTGGACGCCCGGCGAGGAGGGCGTGCAGGACCACGTCATCATGGACGCCCTGTACGAGAGCGCCCGCACCGGGCAGGTCGTGCGCCTGCCCACCCACACGAAACGCGACGCCTTCCGCGGCACGAAACCGGAACTGCCGCAGAAGCAGCAGTAGATCCCCAACGAACCCTGAACATCCCGCGCGGTGAAACCGTAGCCGCGCGCCCACCCGCACCCAGATCCACCCCCCCAGAATCGGGCGTATGGATCTGCGCAGCGGACGAGCGTTCTGGCCCCTCACGAACGGCCTCATGCACACCTACCCGCCCCTGAGCGGCGACGAACGCGCCGACGTGCTCGTCATCGGGGCGGGCATCACCGGCGCTCTGCTCGCCGACCGTCTGAGTGCCGCCGGGCTGGACGTCGTCGTGACCGACCTGCGCGACGCCGCGTTCGGCAGCACCAGCGCCAGCACCGCCCTGCTGCAGTACGAGATCGACACGAACCTCGTGGACCTGATCCCCATGATCGGGCAGGCCGACGCGGAACGCGCCTACCACCTGTGCCGCGACGCCATCGACCTGGTCCGCGACCTGACCGCCGAACTGCCCGACGACTGCGGCTTCCGCGAACGGGGCAGCCTGTACTACGCCAGCACCCGCCGCGACGCCCGCATGCTCGCGCAGGAACACGCCGCCCGCACCCGCGCCGGACTGAACGTCGAACACCTCGACGCCCGCAGCCTCAAGGCTCGTTTCGGGATCACCGCGCCCGCCGCGCTGTTCAGCCCCGACGGCGGCGAGGTCGACCCGTACCGCCTCGCGCAGCACCTCCTGCAACGCGCGCAGTCGCGCGGCGCGCGGGTGTACGACCGCACCGAGGTCACCCGCCTGGACGAGCACCGCACCGAATTCACCGCCCACACCGACCGGCACGCGAAGATCCAGGCCCGCTGGGTCATCGTCGCCACCGGGTACGAGGCCGAGAAATTCCTCGGGAAACGCCTCGCGCAGCTGAAGAACTCCTACGCCCTGGCGACCGAACCCATCGAACAGACGGACGGCGAACTGTGGCCCACCGGCTGCCTCATCTGGGAAACCGCCCGCCCGTACCTGTACGCCCGCACCACCGGGGACGGCCGCGTCGTCATCGGCGGCGAGGACGACAACCACCACAACCCCGTCCGCCGCGAACGCGCCCTGAACGCCAAGCAGAAACGCCTCGAACGCAAACTCGGGAAGCTCCTCCCTCACCTCCACCCCGAAACGGCCTTCGCCTGGGCCGGCACCTTCGGCGAAACCAAGGACGGCCTCGCATACATCGGCCCCCGTGACAAGGGCGACCGCCTACTGTTCGCCCTCGGGTACGGCGGAAACGGCATCACGTACAGCGTGCAGGCCGCCCGCCTCCTCACCGGACTGATCCAGGGAGAGGAGAGTGACGACCTGCGGATCTTCCGGCTGGACCGCTGACGACTATTCCAGCTCCACCTCGGGCAGCGTCAGCGTGCCGCTCAGCGTCACCGACTGCCCGGCGTTCCCGCCCAGCACCACGTTCCGCAGGGTGAGTTTCGCACTGCCGCCCGTCCAGCCGTCCAGCGTGACCGTGCCACTCCGGGCGAACAGCGTGTTCACCTTGACCGGACTCGTGCGGATGTCGGTAAACGTCGCCCCGGTGACCTGCGCGCCGGACGCGCCGCCCAGCGTGAACGTCTGCCCCGCCGCGAGCGACCCGTGCAGCGTCAGGAACAGTGTCCGCTGGTGCCCCGCCACCGGCGCGGAGAGCTTCACGCTCAGGTGCGACCCGTCCGCGCGGCGCGTGGCCCGCGCCCCGGCACCAGGCAGGGGATCCGCTGCCAGCTGATCGGCTGGCGTCACCCCACTCAGGGTCAGGGTGCCGCTCGGGCTCAGGTTCGGGGCCGCGTAGCGGTACACGCGGGTGCCCGCCACGGCGTAGGCGATCCCGCCGCCCGCGGCGACGTACTGGAGTTCGCTCGCCGAGACATCGCGGTCGACCCGCGGAAGCTCGTACTCCTCACCGCCGGGCCGCCGCAGCAGCGTCCGGTTGTTCACGGACACCACGGCGTCTCCGTCGGCGGCGACGTGTTCCAGCACGCCCACGCGGTCGCTGCGCACGCCGCCGTGCCACAGGAAGTACCCGCTGTACACGAGCGCGCCGTTGAGTTCGTTCGCGTACGTGACCACGTAGCCGCCAGGCGTCCAGCGCTCCACGCTGAGTTCGCGCTCCTTGATGGACTTCGTGGGCAGGGTCTCGAAGGAGCCGTCGGCGCGCACCAGCAGGCCCCGCAGCGCCACCGTGTTGCCGTGCGGCATGAATGCGATCTCCTCGCCGCTGCCCGGCTGGCCCGGCACCACGTCCACGTAGGGATGGGAAGCGGAGGTGGACTTGTACTCGAAGGCCCGCACCTGCCGCCGCTCCTGGCCGGGCCGCCACGTCCAGCTGTAGCCCCCCCGGTCTTCGGACGGGGCGTCGTCGTTCAGTTTCCGGTAGCGGTGCGAGCCGTGCACGGTGCCGTCCTCGTCCACGCGGTTCAGGGATGCGCGGTTACTCAGGAAGCCGTTGACGATATCCGGTTCGTACAAGTATGGCGTCAAGAACCGTTCGCCCTGGGCTGTGACATAAGGCACCGGCCCGAAGTCGAGCTGGCTACCCATGAAGTACAGCCCCGCGCCGTTCACGCCGTACCCGGTCATGTCGGCTGGGGCCTCGGCTGCCACCTGCACGCCCGCCGCGTTCAGGCGGTACACCGTCCGCAGGTACTCTTGTCCGTCGGCGGCGCGGCAGCGCAGGCCCAGCAGCGCGCCGCCCCGGCCATCCGGCTGGAAGCCGGCCGGGTGCCAGCTGCTGATCTCCGAGTTCGAGTCGAGGACGCACCCGGCCGGTACGCTCAGCGTGTCCAGTACTGTCCCCGTGTACTGGGGCGTGGCGGGCGCCTGCGGGGTGGGCGTGGGGCCACCTCCACCCCCACCGGTGCAGGCGGTCAGGGCGAGGGTCAGCAGGGCGGCGGCACCGTGTCTTCGCATGCTCACAGCCTACGGACGGGCCGGGACACTTACGGGGACAGTTCCGGACCAAGAGAGGAGGGGCGTTCCGGCCGCGTGACCTGGAACGCCCCCCGGCCCTCTGCGGACCTTACCGCTGGTACGCGACCCGGCCGTCCACGATGGTCAGGACCGGCCAGCCTTTCAGGGTCTCGCCCGCCCAGGGGGTGAATTTCGCCTTGCTTTTGAATTCGGCGGGGTTGACGGGGCGTTCGGTGGTCAGGTCGAGGATGACCAGATCGGCCTTCGCGCCCGCGTCCAGGGTGGGTTCGTCCCAGCCCATGACGCGCGCCGGGGCGGCGGTCATCAGGTCCAGGATGCGGTCCAGGCCCAGCGTGTCCGCGAAGCGGGTGTACATCAGCGGGAACGCCAGTTCGATGTACGCGATGCCGCTGGGGGCGTCCAGCAGGTCGCGTTCCTTCTCCGCGCGGGTGTGCGGCGCGTGATCCGTCGCGATGCAGTCCACGCTGCCGTCCCGCAGGCCCTCCAGCAGGTGGTCGGCGTCCGCCTGCGTGCGCAGGGGCGGCGCGACCTTGTAGATCGCGTCGAAGGAGCGCAGCGCCTCGTCCGTCAGGGTCAGGTGGTGCGGGCAGACCTCGCAGGTCACCGGGAGGCCCTGCGCCTTCGCGGCGCGCACCAGATCCAGCGCGCGCGCCGTGCTCAGGTGCTGGATGTGCAGCCGCGCGGGGACGCCCTGCGCGTGCAGGCCCGCCACGATCTCGATATCCCGCGCCACGCGCGCCGCCTCCGCCGAGGCCGGGTTGCCCGGCAGGCCCAGCGCCTCACTGACCGGCCCCTCGTTCATCACGCCGTCCGCGCGCAGGGTGGCGTCCTCGGCGTGCACGCTGATCACCATCCCCAGGCTCCCGGCGGTCTCCAGACCCAGGCGCAGCGTGCGGGCGTTCTCGTTCGTGCGCCCGTCATCCGTGAACATCGCCGCACCTGCCTCCTTCAGGTAGGTCAGTTCGGCCAGTTCTTCGCCCTTCTGCCCCTTCGTCAGCGCCGCCGCCGGACGCAGGCGCGCGAAGCCCAGCCCCGCCGCCTTCTCAATCAGCGTCCGCACGATCGCCGGATCGTCCACCACGGGGCTCGTGTTCGGCATGCTGACCACCGTGCCGTACCCACCGGCCGCCGCCGCCGCCAGACCACTGCTCAGGTCCTCCTTCTCCGTCTGCCCCGGCTCCCGCAGGTGCGCGTGCAGCTCGATCAGCGCGGGCGCGACCGTGCCGCCCTGCCCGTCGATGACCTGCCCTTCTTCCGGAAGGTTCCAGCCCTTGATCAGGCCGCCCTCGATGGTGACGCTCTCGGTCTTCTCCGACCCGACGCGCTTGATATTCGTAATCGTGATCATGTGTCCTCCAGCGAGCCTCAGGACTCGTCGTACAGATGAATGGATCTGGACTGGGCGTCCCACACGCCGAAGCGACCGGTGGACGCCGAGCCGAGATCGAGGTACACCACGCCCTCGCCGCGCAGGTCCACGACCGGTTCGCGCTGCGGTTTGTGGCCGTGCACCGAGTACGTCAGGGCAGGGTGCAGGTGCGTGGGTAGGGGGTGCAGGCCCATGTCGGGCGTGTCCCACAGGTACCCGGTGTCCAGCAGGTCGTCGGCGTGCGCGCCCAGGCTGGGACGGGCCGCGTGCGCGCACAGCATCGGCCCTTCCACGACGTACGGCCGCGCCAGCGCCCGGAAGCGTTCCAGATCGGTGATGAAGGCGTTCAGGTCATCCCCGGCCGCCTCGTACTGGGCGACGACCTCGGTCTCGTGCTCGCGGAACCACGCGGTGCGGGCTCGGCCCGTCAGGTTCAGGCCCTCGGTGCAGACCCAGTGTTCGTGGTTGCCCCACAGCAGCGTCGCGCGGCCCGACTCGGCCCAGTTCAGGGCGCGCCGCAGGGCCGCGCGTGAATCCGGGCCCCGGTGCAGCAGGTCGCCCAGCAGGATCAGCGAACGGTCCGGGAAGCGCGCCTCCACCCACTCCAGGAAGTGGGAGCAGCCGTGGATGTCCGGCACCACGATGGAGGGCGCGCCCGGCAAGGGTCAGTTCCGTCCGACGAGCAGGTGGTAGAGGACGCTCATGCGGATGGCCTGGCCGTTCTCGACCTGTTTCAGGATGCGGCTCTGGGGGCCGTCGGCGGCGTCGCTGCTGATTTCCAGGTCGCGGTTCATGGGGCCGGGGTGCAGGACGATCGCGCCGCTCTCGGCTTCTTTCAGCAGGGCGTCGTTGACCTGGTAGGTGTCGGCGTATTCCTGGAGGCTGCCGAGGAACCCGCCGCTCATGCGTTCGCGCTGGAGGCGCAGGGCCATGACGGCGTGGGCGCCGCGCACGGCTTCCTTGGGGTCGGTGGTGAGGGTCACGCCGGGCATGCTGGCGAGGCCGGCGGGGAGGAGGGTGGCGGGGCCGCACAGGACGACCTGCGCGCCCAGTTTGGGCAGCAGTTCGGCGTTGCTGCGGGCGACGCGGCTGTGGCGGACGTCGCCGAGGATGGCGACTTTCTTGCCTTCCAGGCTGCCGTATTCCTGGCGGATGGTGTACGCGTCGAGCAGCGCCTGGGTGGGGTGGGCGCGGCGGCCGTCCCCGGCGTTGATGACGGGTTTGCCGCTGTAGCGCGCCACCAGGTGCGCGGCACCGGCGGCGTGGTGGCGGACGATGTACGCGTCGACCTTGTAGGAGGTCAGGACTTCCAGCGTGTCGCGTAAGGATTCGCCCTTGCTGACGCTGCTGGCCCCGGCGGCGAACGTGAGGACGTCGGCGCTCATGCGCCGCGCGGCCAGTTCGAAGCTGGTGCGGGTGCGGGTGCTGTTCTCGAAGAACGCGTTGCAGACCGTCAGGCCCTGCAGGGCCGGGACCTTCTTCACGGGCCGGTCGAGCACCTGGAGCATGGTGTCGGCGTTGTCGAGGATGGCGTTCAGGCGTTCGGGCGTCCATTCCTGGAAGTCCAGGAGGTGGGGGGGGCGGGGGCCCATGCTGGTCGGCGCGTTCATCGCAGCGCCTCCATGTCCCACAGTTCGACGCTGTCCACGCCGTCACTTTCCTGCAGTTTGACCTTGACGACCTCGGTGGCGGCGGTGGGGAGGTTCTTGCCGACGTAGTCCGCGCGGATCGGCAGTTCGCGGTGCCCGCGGTCCACGAGGACGGCCAGCTGGATCCCGGCGGGGCGGCCGAGGTCGATCAGGGCGTCGAGTGCGGCGCGGACGGTGCGGCCGGTGTACAGCACGTCATCCACGAGGATCACGCGGCGGTCGCGCAGGTCGAACGGCACCTGCGTTTCGCGGATGATGGGCTGCTGGGCGACCTCGCTGAGGTCGTCGCGGTACAGGGTGATGTCCAGCATGCCGGTGGGGACGTCCACGCCTTCGAGCGCGCTGAGTTTCTCGGCGAGGCGGCGGGCCAGGGGGATGCCGCGGGTGTGCACGCCGATCAGGGCGAGGTTCTCGGCGCCCTTGTTGCGTTCGATGATCTCGTGCGCGATGCGGGTCAGGGCGCGGCGGACCTCGTCGGCGGTGAGGATCGTGGCTTTAGGCGTCACGGTGTCCTCCGGTGCGGGCCATAAAAAAAAGGCCGTGCAGCGCGGGCTGACGGGTCGGGGTTGGGTGGTTCATGGGGCTCCTTCTCCTGCCTCACGGGGCGGGTGCAGCCTCACGGGACTGCCGGGAAAGGGACGTGGTGTGGAGTTGTGGGTCGCGCCAGGCGGCGGGCCTCGTGGAGTGTACACCGCCGGGCGCCGGGGTGTCATGTCGCCTGTCCGGCCCGGCGGGGGAGGGTGCGGCGCACCAAACTTGACATGATGGCACTCAGGTTTTACTATGACTGCAGTTGAGCGCAAGGCACTCAGATGTCATGCAAGAGTGCGGCGCGCTTCCAGTCTCAGGAGGTACAGTGATGATGCGATTCGATCCCTTCCGTGAAATCGAGGAACTCACCCAGCGCATGGACCGCGCCTTCGGCCAGCCCACCGCGCCCGCCCGCTTCGCCCCGCCCGTCGACGTCCACGAGGACGAGCACGGCCTCGAACTCACCCTCGACCTGCCCGGCGTCAGCCCCGACCAGGTGCAGATCGAAGCGGAAAACCAGACCCTGACCGTCCAGGCCACCCGCACCTACGACCGCCGCGAGGGCCGCACCGCCCACCGCGTCGAACGCGCCCACGGCACCCTCGCCCGCACCTTCAGCGTCCCCGCCAAGTACGACCTGACGAAGGTCGAGGCGGACCTGCAACACGGCACCCTGACCCTCCGTGTGCCCCGCAGCGAGGCCGCGCAGAAACGCACCATCACCGTCCGCACCGGCCACGTCCTCGACACCGACACCGCCAGCGCGTAAGCCCGAACTCAGCAGCAGGGCGAGCCATTTGATCGGCTCGCCCTGCCTGTTCTGTCAGTGGGGAGTAGGAAGTGGGAAGTGGATGGGTCGCCGTTCCACTTCCCACTCACCACTTCCCACTCACTCGCCTTCACGGACGGCTTCCAGCAGCTCCTGCACGATGTTCAGCGCCGCCGGGCCCAGCGGGGAGCGCGTGACGCCCATCAGCGTGCCGAGCTTCTCGCGCCGCGCGGGCGTGAGGTTCAGCCAGTTGTGCAGGTCGGCGCGGTGCGTGCGGGCGGTCTCGTCACGCAGGTAGCGCACCGCGCCGTCGTAGTACCCGGCCTGGAACGCGGACCGCGCGCGGCGTTCCTGTTCGACGAGGCCCAGGCCGCGCGTGGCGAGCAGCACCCGCCGCGCCTCGGGTTCGCCGCCGAACGCGTACAGGCTCTCCAGGTGATTCACGGCCTTCGGGAAGCGCAGGCCCGCCGAGGCGCGCCACGCGTGCGGCAGGCGGATCTCGAACTCCGGCCAGAGGTGCACCCAGGTCAGCAGCGCCGGGTACAGGCGCGTCAGGGCGATGTCGCGGGCGTCCGCGAGGGCCAGCAGCTGCTCCTGCACGCCATGCCCCGCGCCCGTATGCGCGGCCCGCGCGGCGCTCAGGGCGTCCTGCGCGCCCAGCAGCAGCTCCGCGCGGTGCGCCGCCCGCTGCGACGCGCTGAGGTTCCACAGCGTCCGCTGGATGCGCCCGTAATGCCCGGTCGGGTCGTACAGCACGCGGCTGGTCGCCAGCAGCGCCAGCGGCGCCTCCGCGCGGGCCGCGTCCCAGTCCCGCCACGCCTCCAGCTGCTCGAACGGGAAGCGCTCGACGATCACGCCCGCCCGCGCGTCCGAATGGGCACTCAGCAGGCCCCGCTCGAACGTCACGAACGTCGGCACGCTCCCCGCCCACTGGAACTCCGTGCCGAAACTGCCCGCCTGCGCCACGGCGCGCACCTTGCGGTCGGCCACCAGCCGCTCCGCGACCCGTTCCGGCGAGTGCCGCTCCGACCTCTCCCTGCCTGCTTCCGTCATCACGTCACCCCCCTCTTCCCGGTTCCGGCCGGGCCGGGCAGCATACCCCACCCCGCCCTGTACGCTCCGTGACCGCTGCGGCGTTCAGCCCCGCCTGTTCAGTCCTGGCCGTTCAGCTCCGGCGGGCCACGACCGTCTCCGCGCCCGTCACGCGGTCCCCCACGCTCACGGCAGGCGTGAACGCCAGCGGCACGTGCAGCAGCACCAACCCACCCTGCTGCAGGAACGCGGCCTTGTACCCGGCGCGCACCTCGTCCCCCTCCCGCGTGAACGACGTGCCGCTCAGGCCCGCGCGGCCCGCCACCAGCGTCACCGTCACGTCCCCGCCCGGCGTGCCCACCACCGCCGCCTGCCGCTCGTTCTCCAGCGCCCCGCGCGACGACAGGGCGTCCACCGCGCGGCCCGCCAGCACGCCCAGCGTGCCCGCCGTGTTCAGCAGCGGCACGTTCACCCGCGCGCCCACGTGCGTCGCGTACGACACCGCGCCCGACACCGGCTGGAACACGTAGTGCACGTCCAGCGGCCCCACGGGCACCCCGATCAGCCAGCCGTCCGCCGCGCCCGGCGTGCCCAGCAGCGCCGGAACGTCCAGCCCGTCCGCGCGGCCATCCTCCACACGCCGCACGAAGCCCACCACGCCGTCGGCGGCACTCAGGACCTCACCCTCGTTCACCTTCGGGAGGCGCACCGGGTCACGGTAGCGGTACACGCCCCGCAGGTACAGGGCCGCGCCAGCAGCCAACGCAACAGGAATCAGACGGCGAACACGCATGCCCACAGTCTAAAGGGCACGCGCGCCGCGCCGGGGAGAGAGAATCTTGGGGATGAGCAGGCCTTACTGCTCCTGGAGGATCTGCACGCCCAGCAGCGTGTCCGCACCTGTCCCGGCAATCGCGCCACTGCCGGTGTAGTTGCGTTGCAGGCGGTTCAGGACGTCCTGCCCGGCGATGACCTGCCCGAACACCGTGTAGCTGCTGCTGAGGAAGTCGGCGGGCGCGACCGTGATGAAGAACTGGCTGCCCTGCGAGTCGAGGCTCTGCGATCGCGCCATGCCCAGCACGCCCGCCCTGTCGAAGCGCACGCCGTTGACGAGTTCCGCGCTGAACTGGTAACCGGGGCCACCCGTCCCCCAGCGGGCCTGCTGCGCTGGGTCGGCGCTCAGGGGGTCGCCGCCCTGCGCCATGAACCCGTCGATCACGCGGTGGAAGCGCGTGCCGTCGTAGAAGTGGTTCAGCGCGAGGAACACGAAGTTGTTCACGGCGACCGGCGCGACCTTCGGGTACAGGTCCAGGGTCACGTCGCCCTGACTGGTCTTCAGGACCGCGCGGTAGCGCTTGTTCGGGTCGATGATCCGCGCGGGCGCACTGCTGAACGAGCGCACCGGGGCCTGCGTCAGTTCCTTCATGGGCTGGAAGCTCAGCACCGGGGCAGGGGAGACCGGCACGGGCGTGACCGGAGCCGGAGCGGCGGTCACCGGCGGCGTGGTGGCCGGGGCGGTGGTGGCGGCGGGCGCGCAGGCGACCAGCGCGGCACCCAGCAGGACGGAAGTGGCGATCAGGGCACGTCGGGACATGCCCCAGTCTTCCACAGCGTCCATGAGAGGCGCGGCACAGGCGGCCCAACGTCGGTTGGGCTTCACTCCAGCGGGAGGCTGGTCGTGTACTTCTCCTGCTTCACGACGATCGTGCTGGCGGTGTTCCGCACGCCGGGAATGGCGGCCAGGGTGTTCACCAGGAAGTGCTGGTACGCGTCCAGATCCGGCACGGACACTTTCAGCAGGTAGTCGATGTCCCCCAGGCACAGGAAGCATTCGAGCACCTCGGGGCGGTCCTGCATCTTCTTCGCGAACTCCTCGAAGCCCGCCTTGGTCTGCTTGTCCAGCGTGACGCGCACGATGACCATCAGTTCGCGCCCGACGGTCTTCGGGTCGAGCAGCGCCACGTACCGTTGAATGACGCCCTCCTCTTCCAGGCGGCGTACGCGGCGGAGGGTGGGGGCGGGGGTCAGGCCGATCTCGTCCGCGAGTTCCGTGTTCGGAATGCGGGCGTCCCGTTGCAGGATCCCCAGAATCTGCCGGTCGATGGCATCCAGATCACTCTGAGACATGATAAGGCGCATTCTAGCAGATCGGCGCAACCCCGTTGCGGGGTATGGCCCGAAAAGGGCATATGCGGGCAATCCTGATTGCGTCACTAACTGTTAATCTTGCGTTCAACACAGCATCAACCCGCCGGCAGGAGACACCTGCACGGCCCGCGAGGTCACACCATGCACATCGGACTCCCGAAAGAAATCAAGGTCAAGGAAAACCGCGTCGCCCTCACCCCCGGCGGCGTCGCCACCCTCGTCCGCCGCGGCCACACCGTCACCGTCCAGCACGGCGCAGGCCTCGGCAGCGGCATCGCCGACCAGGACTACGTGAGCGCCGGCGCTACCCTCGGCAGCGCCGACGACGCCTGGGCCGCCGAGATGGTCGTGAAGGTCAAGGAACCCATCCAGAGCGAATACCACTACCTCCGCCCCGACCTCCTGCTGTTCACGTACCTGCACCTCGCCGCCGACCGCCCCCTCACCGACGCCCTGCTGCAGAGCGGCACCACCGGCGTCGCCTACGAGACCGTCCAGCTCGACGACGGCAGCCTGCCGCTGCTGACCCCCATGAGCGAGGTCGCAGGCCGCCTCAGCGTCCAGGCCGGCGCGTACCACCTCCAGAAACCCGTCGGCGGACGCGGCGTCCTCCTCGGCGGCGTCCCCGGCGTGCAACCCGGCCACGTCACCATCATCGGCGGCGGGGTGGTGGGCACCAACGCCGCCAAGATGGCCATGGGCCTCGGCGCCAAAGTCACCATCCTCGACGTGAGCCAGCGCCGCCTCGCGTACCTCGACGACGTCTTCTTCGGCAAGATCACCACCATGATGAGCAGCGAAGCCAACATCCGCGACCTGCTCCCCACCACCGACCTCCTCATCGGCGGCGTCCTCATCCCCGGTGCCAAAGCGCCCCACCTCGTCACCCGCGACATGCTGAAACTCATGCCCGAAGGCAGCGTCATCGTCGACGTCGCCGTCGACCAGGGCGGCTGCGTCGAGACCATCCACGCCACCACCCACGACGACCCCACCTACACCGTCGACGGCGTCATCCACTACGGCGTGGCCAACATGCCCGGCGCCGTCCCCCGCACCAGCACCTTCGCGCTGACCAACCAGACCCTCCCGTACGCGCTGCTCCTCGCCGACCACGGCGCCAGCGCCCTGCACCGCAACAAGGCCCTGATGCTCGGCCTGAACACCCACCAGGGCAAACTCACGTACCAGGGCGTCGCCGACGCGTTCGAACTGCCCTACGTGGCGCCCGAAACCGCGCTGGCCTGACCTTCCACACCGACCGGCAGGTCGTCCCGATCAGGGGACGGCCTGCCGGTCCTGCTGCGCGCCCCGGACCCGGTTCGCCTGCAAGTGTCCTCACAAGTGTCCCCGGCCTGCACGCATCATGCGGGCCACCGCCCGGAACGGGCGGACAAAGGAGACCCCTGTGGCACACCCCACCGCGATCCGCCCCCTGACCCGCCTGGCCCTGACCGTCACCCTCGGCCTGAGCGGCATGTCGGGCGCACAGAACGCCCAGCCGCACCCGCAGCCCGGCACCACCTGGACCGCCATCATCGCCGGGCAGGTCATGCAGTACGTCGCGCGGGAAACCGACAAGGATGGCGACTCCGTCGGCACGCTGACCGGCGGCGGGCGCGCCATGACCGCGTTCGTGATTCACTCCGCCGACCGGCTGCGCCTGCTGGGCGTGGACGGCAAGGTCCGCTGGACGTGCGACATTCCCGCCGCGCAGCTCCGCTCCGGCGTGCGGGAACTGACCGGCGAGTCGCTCGTGAACCTCTCCACCCCCAAGGAAACCAACGGCGCGGGACCCTGCCGCCTGTACACCGCCGACGCGCTGCCCGCCACCCGCCCCCTGAACTGGACGGCCGTGCCCTCCACGCTGGAATGGGAACTGGACACGCCCGACGGCCCGCTGGCCGTACGCCTGACCGGCAACGACCAGCCCGGCAGCTGGGGCCGGTCGGGCCTGGCGAACCTGACCACCGCCAACGCAGCCGGCCGGGTCCTGACTGTCCGGGACGACAAGAGCTTCACGCTCGCCCTGCTCGAAGGGAAGACCACGAACGTCTGGCGCTACTGCACGGTCAGCCGCGAGGACCAGACCGGAACCGCCTTCCTCGTCGGCCGCTACATGAACGGCCAGGACACGGCCGTGGAGGGTAGCCTGGGGGAGTGCATCCTGCGCTCCGCCCGCAGCGGCGCCCCGCAGGCCGTGAGCACCGTGCCCCGCTGGCCGCTGCCCCTGAACGTGGGCCAGCTGTGGGAGGTGCAGCTGCCCCAGGGCACCTTCCGGGGCCTGCTGGGCGACACCGCCGGTGAACCCGGCTCGTTCGTGGGCGGCTGGTTCGGCCCGTCGAGCGGCGTCATGAACGTCTGGCGGTCCAAGGCCGGAACGAAGGACGAGCAGGTGTACTTCCTGCTGAAAAACGACGCGGGCGACCTGACGGCCTGCGTGGTCGAGCAGGGCCGGGACATGGGCATCGCGAAACTGGACCAGTTCCAGAGCCCGGGCATCTACCTGACCAACCGCGTGATCGGCAGCGTCATCAGTAGAGCGGCCGGGAAGGACGCCGAGGACGGTGGCGAGTGCTGGGTGCGGCCCCTGACGAGCAGCCTGATCGGTCAGGGCCTGAAGTGACGCGTACCCTGTACGCATGTTCTCCCGCCCCGGTCGTGCCGCCCCACCCCTGACTCCGGACGCGCCGCGCGTGAAACGCGATCCGCGCCAGCTGATGCGCCTGCTGGCGTTCGCGCGGCCGTACCGGTGGGTGTTCGCGCTGGGTGTGGTGGCGACGCTGGTATCGAGTGGGTTGAATCTGGTGTTCCCGGCGTTGTTCGGGCGATTGATCGACGCGTCGTTCCTGAAGGTCGGGTCGACGGACACGTCGCAGCTGGACCGGACGGTGGTGGCGCTGCTGGGCATCTTCGCGCTGTCGGCACTGTTCGGGGCGGCGCAGTCGTTCCTGCTGTCGCGGGTGGGGGCGGGTGTGGTGGCGGACCTGCGCCGGGCGGTGTTCGCGCACCTGCTGACGCTCTCGCCGCGCTTCTTCGGGGAGCACAAGACCGGGGACCTGACCAGCCGCCTCACGTCGGACGTGGGCACGGTGTACACGGTGACGAGCACGGCGCTGGGGCAACTGGCGGCGCAGTCCGTGAGTCTGGTGGGTGCGGTGGTGCTGCTCGTGACGACCAGTCCGCGCCTGAGCCTGCTGACCCTGGCCGTTATCCCGCTGGTGATCGGGACAGCGGTGACGATCGGGCAACGCATCCGCCGCGTGAGCCGCGAGGTGCAGGACGCCGTGGCGGGCGCGAACGCCAGCGCCGAGGAGGCCATCAGCGGCGTGCGCGTCGTGCAGAGCTTCACCGCTGAAGGTCTGGAGGAGGGCCGCTACGGGCAGGGCGTCACGCAGAGCTTCCTCGCCGCGCTGAAACGCGCCCGCTTGCAGGCACTCATGGCGGGCGTGATGAGCTTCCTGACCTTCGGCGCGCTGGCCGTGGTGCTGTGGTACGGGGGGCGGCTGGTCATGGCGGGCAGCCTCACGCCGGGGAACCTCGTGACGTTCCTGTTCTACGCCTTGCAGGTGGGTGGCACGGTCGTCGCGCTGACCGGCGTGTTCAACCAGTTCCAGGAGGCGCTGGGCGCGTCGGGCCGCATCTTCGAACTGCTGGACGAACGCAGCGACCTGCCGCAGCCCGCGCAGCCCGCCCCGCTGGCCCGCGCCGAGGGCCGCGTGTCCTTCGGCGGCGTGTCCTTCACGTACGACGGCGACCCCGACAGTGGCGCCGAGGGGACGCGGGTCGCCGTGCTGCGGGACGTGACGCTGGACGTTCCCGCCGGGCAGGTCGTCGCACTCGTCGGGCCGAGCGGGGCGGGGAAGACCACCCTCGTAAACCTCATCCCGCGCTTCTGGGACGTCACCGGCGGCACCCTGCGCGTCGACGGGCGGGACGTGCGCGACTACGCCCTGACCGACCTGCGCGCCCAGGTGGGCCTCGTGCCGCAGGAGACCCTGCTGTTCAGCGGCAGCATCCGCGAGAACATCCTGTACGGCCGCCCCGACGCGAGACCCGACGAGGTCGAGGCCGCCGCCCGCGCCGCCAACGCCCACGAGTTCATCAGCGCCTTCCCGCACGGGTACGACACGGTCGTGGGGGAACGCGGCGTGAAACTCAGCGGCGGGCAACGCCAGCGGGTCGCCATTGCCCGCGCCATCCTGAAAGACCCCCGCATTCTCATCCTCGACGAGGCCACCAGCGCCCTGGACAACGAATCCGAATCCCTCGTGCAGGCCGCGCTGGAACGCCTCATGCAGGGCCGCACCACCTTCGTCATCGCCCACCGCCTCAGCACCATCCGGAACGCCGACCGCATCCTCGTCATGGACGCCGGACGCGTCACCGAGGACGGCACCCACGCGCAACTCCTCGCCGCCGGGGGCCTGTACCGCGACCTGTACGAACTCCAGTTCCGCGCCGAACAGGACGCCCACGCCGACCTGAACCTCACCACCAGCTGAACCGGGACGCAGACGAAGGCTGACCCGAGCGGGCCGCCCGGTGGCCCCCTCACCCTTCCGTCGCTTTGCGACTCCCTCCCTCTCTGCTGCGCAGCTCTGCGAGCCCCACGAGGGGAGAGGGGAATATGGAAATCGATCAAAGGTCACAGGATTCAAGTTCATCCCTGAGGAAGATGGGCGACGCACAATACCCGTCATGGAACAACGGGACTTCGGCAACACCGGCCTGCGCGTCAGCGTCCTCGGCCTCGGCGCCGGGCAGATCGGCGACGGCACCCTCAGTGAAGACCACGCGGGCACCCTCCTGAACCGCGCCATCGACCGGGGCATCACCCTGGTGGACACCGCGCGCGGCTACGGCCTCAGCGAGGAACGCATCGGACGGCACCTCGCCTACCGCCGCCACGACTTCATCCTCAGCAGCAAAGGCGGGTACAGCGTCGACGGCGCCGAGGACTGGACGCCGCAGGCCATCCGCCTCGGCATCGAACAGGCCCTCACGCGACTACGCTGCGACTGGATCGACATCTTCCACCTGCACTCCTGCCCCGCCGACACCCTGCGCCGCGACGACCTCCTCGGCGCACTCGACGACGCCCGCACCGCCGGACTCATCCGCGTCGCCGCGTACAGCGGCGAGAACGAAGCCCTCGCCTGGGCCATCCAGAGCGGCCGCTTCGGCAGCATCGAAACCAGCGTCAACCTCGCCGACCAGTTCAGCCGCCGCCAACTCCTCCCCGCCGCCACCGAGAGCGGCATGGGCGTCATCGCCAAACGCCCCATCGCTAACGCCGCCTGGCGCTTCCATGAACGCCCAGTCGGCGACTACGCCGAAACGTACTGGGACCGCCTCCGCACCCTGAACATCGACACCATCCGACAGAACGCCGGACTCGACTGGTTCGACCTCGCCCTCCGCTTCACCGCCTACGCCCCCGGCGTCCACAGCGCCATCGTCGGCACCGCCAACATCCAGAACCTCGAACGGAACATCGACCTCGTCCAGCAGGGCCCGCTGCCGCTCGACGTCCTCACACACATCGAAGCCGCGTGGACGCAGCACGGGCTGGAATGGGGCGGGGAAGTGTAAGGGCGACACCCCCTCCCGGCCTCCCCCCTCAAGGGGGAGGAGAAAAGATCAGGCCCCCCTCTGCTCCGCAGCTCTGCAGGTCAAGGGGGAGGAGCAAAGGATGGTGGGCGGGGCGGGTGGTCACACGCCCCCTCACCCGCCCCTGCGGGGCACCCTCTCCCATGAGGGGAGAGGGGCATGGCGCTTAGGCTCTCGCAGCCCCGCGCACGCGTTTTTCGGCTTCGATGGCGCGCTGGAGGTCCTGAATCTGCCGCAGGAGGCCCAGCTGCTCGGTCGGTGCAGCGGAAGGCACCTGTTTTTTCAGGAGGTCCACCTCGGCGCGCAGCGCGTCGATGCTGAGGGTCACCTGGATGTCGTCCACGGCGGCCGCCGCGTACCCGTTCACTTTCTGCTCGTACTGGTGGCTGTTCTCCCGGCCGATCGTGCCGGAGTCGCGGCCCTCGAACATCAGGCGGATCAGCATCTGCTCCTCGGGCTGGCCGCGGAACACGTCCAGAATGTCGTCGGGTGTCTGCGCGCCGCGCGCGGCCAGCATCACCTTGCGCACCGATTCGTTGCGCCACGGCATGCTGCCGTCCAGTTTCGCCAGCAGGGACGGGTCCACGAGCAGCTGCTTCAGGAGGGCCATCTCGCGGTCCTCCTCGCCGCGCGCGGTGGTCATGCCCGCCAGGTGCGTGTCCGTCAGGGTGCGGCGCTTGGCCTTGCTGGCGATCCACTCCATGAGCGCCTCGGGCTTGATGCCCAGCGTCTCGCACGCCGCGCCGCGCACACCCTCGGCGATCTCGTCCAGGGGATCGAGGTTCTGCATGCGCGGCAGCAACTCCATCAGGATGCGGCGTTTGCCCTCGCTGGTGCCCACCCCGTGCCGTTCGATGGCGGCCTGCACGCGGTACCGGACCTCGTCCAGACCGCTGCTCAGCGCGCGTTGCAGCAGCTCGGTATCCCCGGCCAGGAGGGTGTCCGCCGGGTCCTTCCCGCTGGGCACGCTCGTGGCGCGCACGCGGAACTTCGCGCCCAGCACCTGATCCAGCCCCGACAGGGTCGCCTTCAACCCCGCCTCGTCACGGTCGAACAGCAGCACCAGACTCTGCGCGCCCAGCCGCTCCAGCAGCGTCGCGTGCTCCGCCGTCAACGCCGTCCCCAGACTCGCCACCGCCCCCGTGAACCCGTGCTGGTGCATGGTGATCACGTCCATGTACCCTTCCACCACCACCAGTTCCCCGCCGTTCTTCAGGCCCAGCCGCGCCTTGTCCAGCCCGTACAGCAGCTCACCCTTCCTGAACACGTCCGTCTCCGGAGTGTTCAGGTACTTCGGCTTGCTGTCATCCAGCACGCGCCCCCCGAAGCCCACCAGCCGCCCCAGGTGATCACGGATGGGGAACATCACCCGCGCGCGGAAGCGGTCGTACACCCGCCCGGACTCCGGGTTCTCGATCAGGAGCCCCGCCTCCAGCAGCTGCCGTTCCGACACGCCCTTCACCCGCGCGTGCTTCAGCAGCCCATCCCAGCCGTCCGGCGCGAAGCCCACCTCGAACGACTCGATCGTCGCGTCCGTCAGACCACGCCGCCGCAGGTACGCCAACGCCGCCTCACCCGCAGGCCCGTGCAGATGCTCACGGAAGTACGCCAGCGCGAACGCGTTCACATCGAACACGTCCCGGCTCGACCGCTCCCCGTACCGCGCCTCCACCTGAATCCCCGCCCGCTCCGCGAGCTTCCGCATCGCATCCCCGAAACTCAGGTTCTCCGTACGCTGCACGAAACTGAACACGTCCCCGCCCGCCTTACACCCGAAACAATAGAAGTACCCCTGCTCCGTATCCACCTGGAACGACGGCGACTTCTCCTTATGGAACGGGCACAACCCCTTCAGGCGACCGCGCCCGGCAGGGGAGAGCTGCACGTACTCCCCCACCACATCCGCAATGTTCAAGCGTGAACGAACCTCTTCTTTCGTTCCCATGCACCCTCACCCCCTTTCAAGCGGCCACCCCACAGGGCACCCGGAGACGCCCAGTGTACCCCACACCCGCCCAACCCGCCAGAGGGAAAAAATGACCGCCAGGACGGTAAAAAAAACACAGTCACCGGGGCATACGTCCAGCACGGGAACGCCGCACGACCCACCCACGACACCCGGCACAGGCAGGCGCACGACAGGACGCCGACACACGCGGAAGGCATGACGCGAGCACAGGCGCACGCGGGGAAAAAGAGACGGGCGGGGCCCGTGGACACCCCCACCCGGCCTCCCCCCTCAAGGGGGAGGAGTAAAACCGACGCGCCGCCCGGCCTCCCGCCTCGCGGGGGAGAAGTAGAACCACGGGCGGAGCGAACCTCTCGCCTCAAGTTCCGGCCAACTCCGCGTGAACCCACCTTCAGGCGTCCATCACGCCCGCACCCACCCACGCGGCGCACGCTGAACCGCATGAGCCAATACAAGGTCAGCCAGAGCGACACCACCCACGGCAAAGACGGCGAGCACCACCTCATCAAAGGCCAGCAGAGCAGCATGCGCCTGTGGCACCGCGAAGAACCCGCAGGCGCCAAACCTGAGAGCAGCAACCCCTACGAAACCCTCGGGTACGTCACCGAAGGGCAGATGGACCTCACCGTGAACGGCGAAACCATCACCCTGCGCCCCGGCGACTCCTACTGCGTACCCGCCAACGCCCCCCACACGTACCGCATCACCGAGACCCTCACCGCCGTCGAAGTGAACACCCCCGGCACGGACAAGTAAGCACCCCGCACCCTGC
Organism: Deinococcus sedimenti; assembly: GCF_014648135.1. Lineage (NCBI taxonomy): Bacteria > Thermotogati > Deinococcota > Deinococci > Deinococcales > Deinococcaceae > Deinococcus > Deinococcus sedimenti. Next base: position 136,200 of record NZ_BMQN01000002.1, read on the forward strand.
GAGTCCCTCTCCCCAGCGGAGGGGGACAACGACTGCCCGCCCCAGGCCTCTGTGCCGGGGCGGGCGCGTTCTTCACTCGATGGTCAGGCGGGGGTCGCCACCACGAACGCCGCACTGTCGTAATACGTCCGGAACGCCCCCACCTTCCCACCCTGCACGTCCAGCAGGCTCACGCCCCGGTACGAGAACTCCCGACCACCTGGCAGGCGACCCGACGCCACCCACTCCAGCACACCCAGACCCCCCACCTCCTGCACACGGGTGAACTCACTGCGCACCACCTCGAAACTCCCCAGGTACGCCTCCCAGAACGCCCGCGCACCCGCAATGCCCTCCCACGTCTGCTGCGTCAGGTTCCGCAACGTCACGTCCCCCGCGTGCAGGGCCAGCAACCCCGACACGTCCCCGGACTCCTCCGCCACCCGCAACTCCCTCGCGAACTCCTCAGTCAATGTCATGCCCCCACACCACCACGCCCACCCACCCCGCAAGGCATGAACCCACACCAACTCAAGCCCCCCTCAACCCCCGCTCAACGCCCCTTCAGACCCCCATCACGCCCCACGCCCACCCACACGGCACGCTGAACGCATGACCGACCAACCCCTCAAAGGCAAAACCATCGCCATCCTCGCCGCCGACGGCGTCGAACAGGTCGAACTCGTGAAACCCCGCGAAGCCCTGGAAGCCGCCGGAGCCACCACGCACCTCATCAGCCTCAAACCCGGGCAGATCCAGAGCATGAAAGGCGACCTCGAACCCCAGGACAAATACGACGTCGACCACACCGTCACGCAAGCCAACCCCAGCGACTACGACGGCCTCCTGCTGCCCGGCGGCACCGTCAACCCCGACAAACTCCGCCTGGACGCGTACGCCATGAAGTTCGTCCGCGCGTTCTACGACCACGGCGCACCCATCGCCGCCATCTGCCACGGCCCCTGGAGCCTCAGCGAAACCGGCATCAGCAAAGGCCTCCGCATGACCAGCTGGCCCAGCCTGAAACACGAACTGTGCCTGACCGGAGCCGACTGGGTCGACGAACAGGTCGTCGTGGACCGGGGCATCGTCACCAGCCGCAACCCGGACGACATCCCCGCCTTCACCGCCAAGATGATCGAAGAATTCCAGGAAGGCGACCACAGCAGCAAGCGCTGAGCAGGACCTAGATGGGGCCGCTCTCCACAAGGGGGCGCGGCCCCCACCCTGTTTGCCCAGCCCTGTCCGTACACTGCACCCCATGACCCGACCCTGGCTCGTCACCGGCCTGACCGGCACCCTCGCCCCGCACGTCGCCCACGCTCTGCAAACGCAGGGGCACACCGTCACCGGCTGGGACCGCCACGCCACCCCCGCCGACGACAGCCCCGCCGCCCACGCCTACCTGAACGCTGTGAACCCGCAGGGCATCCTGCACCTCGCCCTGGGCAGCGAAGCCTGGGCACACGCCCTCGCCACGCACGCCCACACGCACGACCTGCCGTTCGTGTTCACCAGCACCGCCATGGTCTTCGACCACCACCCAGACGGCCCACACCACCCCGGCGACCCCACCACCGCGCAGGACGACTACGGACAGCTGAAAGCCCGCACCGAACAGACCATCCGCACCGCCCACCCCCGCGCCGTCATTGCCCGCATCGGCTGGCAGATCCACCCCACCGCCACCGGCAACAACATGACCCAGCAACTCCAGGCGCAACACGACCAGCACGGCGTTATCCGCGCCAGCCGCCACTGGACCCCCGCCACCTCCTCCATGACCGACACCGCCAACGCCCTCGCAGCCCTCGCGCAGGACGGCACCACCGGCACCGTCCACCTGGACAGCAACGCCCACGACGCCCTGACCTTCCCGGAACTCGTGCGCGGCCTCGCCCGATACCTGAACCGCGACTGGGTGGTCGAGGAGACAGACGACTACACGCACGACCAGCGGCTGATGGACGCCACCACCCGCCTGCCCAGCCTGCGAGAACGCCTCGGGCTGAACTGAACAGGGGAGAGGTCGGGTCAGGAGTGAGTGGTTGCTGGCCCGACTATTCAGAACCTGCCGAAGTCTCTCAGCTTGAAATGCTGTTCCAGACGGCAGAATCGAAATCCAGAGTCGCTCATTGACACCGTCTGCATATCGGGGTATCCTACTTTTAACACCGCCAAAGAAGGCGGAATTTTTTTTGCCTGCCGATTTTGTCTGTCTGGGTGCTGCCCCACCCCCCAGCCCCCTACCCCAGAGGGGCAGGGGGAGCAGTCGCTGCGCTCGGCAAGAGTTTCTACTGCCGCGTCGTCGCTGCAATGGGCGGTGACGTGTCTGGCCTCGACGCCATCCTGCCGACCCCATTGGAAGGCCCGCGCGCTTCGCGCACGACGGCTCGGGGCTGGCATTCCTCCAGTAGTGAGGACGTGACGCAGAACAGCAGAAAGCCTCCCGGACAGGGAGGCTCGCTGATTCACTTACGCTTCGGGCTTACGCCTCGATGTAGTCCTCAACGGGTGGGCAGCTGCACACGAAGTTTCTGTCGCCGTAGACGTTGTCCACGCGGTTGACGCTGGGCCAGTATTTCCACTGCTTCTGCGTGGGGGTGGGGTAGGCGGCGGTTTCGCGGCTGTACGCGCGGTTCCAGTCCATGTCGATCAGGTCGGCCTGGGTGTGGGGCGCGTGCTTCAGCGGGCTGTCGGCGGCGGTGATCAGGTCGTCCTGCACGTCCTGAATCTCGCGGCGAATGCCGAGCATCGCCTGGATGAACCGGTCGAGTTCCGCTTTGGGTTCACTCTCGGTCGGTTCGATCATCAGCGTGCCGGGCACGGGGAAGCTCATGGTGGGCGCGTGGAATCCGTAGTCCATGAGGCGCTTGGCGACGTCCTCCTCACTGATGCCACTGGCAGCCTTGAGGGGGCGCAGGTCGATGATGCACTCGTGCGCGACGCGGTCGTTCCGGCCGGTGTAGAGGACGGGGAACGCGCCTTTGAGGTGGTGGGCGATGTAGTTGGCGTTCAGCAGGGCGACCTGCGTGGCGACTTTCAGGCCGCGTGCGCCGAGCAGGCGGATGTACAGGTAGCTGATGGGGAGGATGCTGGCGCTGCCGTACGGGGCGGCGCTGACGGCTCCCGTGCTGCTGTCGCTGGTGGGGCGCACGGCGTGGTTCGGGAGGAACGGGGCGAGGTGCGCCTTCACGCCGATGGGGCCCATGCCGGGGCCGCCGCCCCCGTGGGGAATGGCGAAGGTCTTGTGCAGGTTCAGGTGAGAAACGTCGCTGCCGATCAGTCCTGGTTTGGTCAGGCCGACCTGGGCGTTCATGTTCGCGCCGTCCAGGTACACCTGCCCGCCGTGCTGGTGGATCAGTTCGCACGCTTCCATGACGCGTTCCTCGTACACGCCGTGCGTGCTGGGGTACGTGATCATCAGCGCGCCCAGGTTCTCGCTGTGCTTCTCCGCCTGGGCTTTCAGGTCGTCCATGTCGATGTTGCCGTCCGCGTCGGTCTTCACGACGACGACCTGCATGCCCATCATGGCCGCACTCGCGGGGTTCGTGCCGTGCGCGCTGGCGGGAATCAGGCAGATGTTGCGGTGCGCCTCGCCGCGACTCTCGTGGTACTTGCGGATGACCAGCAGACCCGCGTACTCACCCTGCGCGCCGCTGTTCGGCTGGAGGCTCACGGCGTCGTACCCGGTGATGTCCGCCAGCCATCCCTCCAGTTCCGCCAGCATCTCGGCGTACCCTTCGGTCTGATCCTTGGGCGCGAAGGGGTGCAGCTGGCCGAACTCGGGCCACGTCACGGGAATCATTTCCGTGGTGGCGTTCAGTTTCATGGTGCAGCTGCCCAGCGGGATCATGCCGTGCGTCAGGCTGTAATCCTTGTTCTCCAGGCTCTTCAGGTACCGCAGCATGCCGTGCTCGCTGTGATGCGTGTTGAACACCGGGTGCGAGAGGTACTCGCTGGTGCGCTTCAGGTGGGCGGGAATGCCATCCACAGCCTGAGCGTCCAGGGCCAGCACGTCGGCGGCGCGGCCCGTGATGACCTCGATGATGTCCGCGAGGTCGGCCACGGTGACCGTCTCGTCCAGGCTGACGCTGACGCGGCCCTCCCCGTAGCGGAGGTTGATGCCTTTCCCTTCGGCGCGGGAGCGGATGGCGGCGCTGTCCCCGTCGAAGGTGACGGTGTCGAAGAAGCTGCTGCTGACGTTCAGGCCCGCGTCACCCATCGCGGCGGCCAGGATGCCGGTCATCCGGTGCGTGCGCTCGGCAATCGTGCGGATGCCTTTGGGGCCGTGGTAGACGGCGTACGCGGCGGCCATGTTCGCCAGGAGGGCCTGCGCGGTGCAGATGTTGCTGGTGGCCTTCTCGCGGCGGATGTGCTGCTCGCGCGTCTGCATCGCCATGCGCAGCGCGGGGCGACCCTTGACGTCCTTGCTGACGCCGATCACGCGGCCGGGCATGCTGCGCTGGAAGTCGCTGCGGCACGCCAGGAACGCCGCGTGCGGCCCGCCGAAGCCCATCGGCACGCCGAAGCGCTGCGCACTGCCGATGACGATGTCCGCGCCCATCTCACCGACGGGTTTCACGAGGGCACTGGCGAGGAGGTCCGTCGCGGCGATCAGCAGCCCGCCGCTGGCGTGCACGCGTTCGGCGATGGGGGAGAGGTCGTGCAGGTCGCCGTACGTGCCGGGCGTCTGCACCAGCGCCGCGAAGGTGCCTTCGGGCAGTTCGGCGTCGGCGGGTCCGGTGACGATGTCGTACCCGAAGTACTCCGCGCGGGTGCGGATCACGTCGATGGTCTGCGGGTGCACGTCCTGCGCCACGTACAGCGTGTTGCCCTTGCTCTTGCCCGCGCGCTTGGCGAGGGTCATGGCCTCGGCGGCGGCGGTCGCCTCGTCCAGCAGGCTGGCGTTGCAGACGGGCATGGCGGTCAGGTCCATGATCGCCTGCTGGAAGTTCAGCAGCATCTCCAGACGACCCTGGCTGATCTCCGCCTGGTACGGCGTGTACGCGGTGTACCAGCCGGGGTTCTCCAGCATGTTCCGCAGGATCACGCCCGGCGTGTGCGTCCCGCTGTACCCCATGCCGATGTAACTGCGGAACACCTTGTTCTTCGCCGCGACCGCCTTCAGGTCGGCCAGCGCCTGCGCTTCCGTGACCGGGCCGCCCACGTTCAGGTCCCCCGTGAAGCGGATGCTTTCGGGCAGCGTCGTGTCACTCAGTTCATCCAGGCTCCCCACGCCCAGCTCCGCCATCATGGCGGCCTGTTCGGCCTCGGTCGGGCCGACGTGACGGTCGAGGAAATCAGCGGTCTGCAGCAGATCAGTCAGGGAACGGGTCATGAAGTACTCCTGGGGGTGGGGCGTCGGGGGGGCATGGCGGCGCTGCGGCTCACCCCTTCCCGACCTCCCCCCGGTCAGGCGGAAGGAGTCAGACGTGTGAGCCTCTGTGGGCTCCCTCCCCGTTCAGGGGGGAGGGCTGGGGAGGGGGTGCTGCGGGAACGCGCGGCCCGCTGGGGGGTCAGTTGTTCGCGGCTTCGTACGCGGCGGCGTCCATCAGGTCGCCCTCGCCGGTCACGTCGAGTTTGAACAGCCAGCCGCCCTCGTAGGGGGCGCTGTTGACGAGTTCGGGCGTGCCGCTCAGGGCGTCGTTCACGGCGGTGATGGTGCCGCTGGCCGGCGCGTAGATGTCAGAGGCGGTCTTGACGCTCTCGACGACGGCGATGGTTTCGCCCGCTTCGACGACGCGGCCCACTTCGGGCAGTTCGACGTACACGACGTCGCCCAGCTGGTCCTGCGCGAAGTCGGTGATGCCGACGGTGCCGTCAGCGGCGAGCCATTCGTGGGAGGCGGCGTACTTCAGTTCGGTGGGGGTGGTAGTCATGGGGTGCTCCTCCGGAGGGTTGATGGTGAATGGGTGATGGGTGATGGATCGGTTCTTTCTACTATCAACGATGGGCCATCACCGTTTGTAAAACGGCAGTTGGACGCGGGTGGCGGGGTGGTCCTTGCCGCGCACCTCGACGTCGAAGATGTCGAGGGTGGCGTGCTCGGCGTTCACGAGGGCCATGGCGATGGGGTGCCCGAAGGTGGGGCTGCTGGTGCCGCTGGTGACGTGCCCGACGACTTCGCCGCCGATCTTGACGGGGTAGCCTTCGCGGACGGGCACGCGGTCCAGCTTCAGGCCGACGAGGGTCTGGGTGGGGGCCGTGCGGATGTGTTCGTGGCCGACGTGGGTTTTGTCCTTCACGACCCAGCTGTACGTGCTGCTCAGCGGGTGGATGGTGTCGCTGAATTCGTGCCCGTAGAGGGGGAAGCCCGCTTCGAGGCGCAGGGTGTCGCGCGCGCCCAGCCCGGCGGGCGTGAAGCCCACGGCCAGGAGTTTGTCCCAGACGGTCTCGGCCTCGCTGGCGTCCGTGAAGACCTCGAAGCCGTCCTCGCCGGTGTACCCGGTGCGGGCCAGCATGACGTCGAAGCCGAACAGTTTGGCGGGGAAGAAGGCGTTCTTCTTCTTGGCGCTCAGGTCGGTGTCGGTGTGGGGTTGCAGCAGGCTCTCGGTCTGGGGTCCCTGCACGGCGAGGAGGCCCCAGCGGTCGCTCTCGTCGGTCAGGGTCACGTCGAAACCCTCGGTGTGCTGCTGGAGGTGCGCCCAGTCCTTGGCGATGTTGCTGGCGTTCACGACCGTCAGGTACTCGTCCGGCGCGACCATGTAGATGTAGATGTCGTCCACCAGTCCGCCTGAGACGCCGGGCAGCCAGTTGTACTGCGCGCGGCCGGGCTTGAGTTTGCTGACGTCGTTGGTGGTGACGTGTTGCAGGAATGCCAGCGCACCCGCACCCTGCACGCGGAATTCGCCCATGTGGGACACGTCGAACACACCGGCGGCGTTGCGGACGGCGTCGTGTTCGGCTTTCACGCCCGCGTACTGCACGGGCATGTCCCACCCGCCGAAGGGCACCATTCGGGCTCCGGCGCGCAGGTGCGCGGCATGCAGGGGCGTCCGCTTCAGCGGCTCGGTGGGGGACTGGTTCACACCTGAAACTGTAGCCGACCCACCCCCAGAGCGTCCGGGCCGTCTGGACGCCCGGGGGGTGTACGCTGGAGCATGGCGACCGGGAAAAAGAGCGTTCCACAGGCTGAAAAACCAGGGTGCTGCGCTGGGATGACCACCCCGTCAGTTTCTTCCCGTCTGCCCGCCCCGTGAGCCCGTCGCACCTGCTGGCGCTGCGGCCCCCACCGGAGATCGAGGCCCGGATCGTGGCGTTCCGGGAAGCCCGCGGCGTGCGCGATGCGGCGGCGGTCCCGCACGTCACCGTGAAGGCCCGCAGTGGCCTGAACGACGACCTGCACTGGCTGGACCTCATCCCGGCAGTGGCGGCGGCGACCCCGCCCGTCCCAGTCGAACTCCTCGCGCCGCGCGTGTTCCCGAACGGCAGCGCCCTGCACCTGCCCGCCCGCAGTTCCGCTGCCGTGCAGTTGCACCTCGCCCTGCTGGACGCCCTGCGCCCCGCGCGCCGCTTCGGGTACGAGGGGCCGCACATGACCCCGCACCTCACGCTGGCCCTCGGGCGGCGGGACGTGAACCTGCACGCCCTGCTGGACGCCGCGCGGCAGGCGTTCCCGCAGCCGCTGACGTTCACCGCCACGGACCTCGTCTGGATGCGCAAGCCCGGACCCGGCGGGGCGTACCAGCCCGTCGAAGGGTGGACGCTGGGCGGTACGGCCGACCCGTAGAGTGGCGGGCATGCCGACCCTCGCGCAGCTCCGGGAACTTCAGGCCATCGCCCAGGAGGGCCTCACGTACTCCCGCGATCCGTTCGACCTGACCCGCTTCGCGCGCCTGCGGGACCTGACCGCCGAACTGCTGGCCGAGCAGACCGGGCAGAGCCCCGCTACCGTCACCGGGCTGCTGCGCGCAGAGGAGGGGTACCTGACGCCAAAGGTGGACGTGCGGGCCGTCGTGCTGAACGCGGCGGGCGAGGTCCTGCTGACCCGTGAACGCAGCGACGGCGCGTGGAGCCTCCCCGGCGGCTGGGCCGACCCCGGCGAGAGCCCCACCCAGATCGCCGTGCGCGAGGTTCACGAGGAGACCGGGCGCACCGTGCGCGCCGCGCGGCTGCTGGCCGTGATGGACAAGGCGCAGCATCCGCACCCGCCGGACCTGTGGGCGGTGTACAAGCTGTTCGTGCAGTGCGACCTGACCGGCGCGGAGGACGCGGCGCACGCGGAGAACCTGGAGACGTTGGACAGCGCCTTCTACCCCGTGGACGCCCTGCCGCCCCTGAGCCTGCCGCGCAACCTGCCGGATCAGGTGCAGCGCGTGGTGGCGCTGGCGCGAGACCCGCACAGCGCCGTGCACTGCGACTGAGGCTGATGCCGGTTCACCTGAGCTGAACAGCGCGGTCCGTCCCGGTTCAGCGGGGTTGTGCCACCCGGTAGACTCGCTCTCATGCCCCGTGTCGCCCGGACCGAGATCACCGTGCAGGCCCCCCTGGAGCGGGTCTTCGACCTGCTGGTCGACTTCAGCGCGTATGGAAGCTGGAATCCGTTCGTGGTGGAGGTCACGGGGGCTGAACGTGCGGCTGAGGGGGTGCGGATGCGATTCAAACTGCCCTGGCGCGAGGGTCGGTTCATGCACTCCGATGAGCAGGTCACGCGCGTGCAGCCTCCGGCGGGCGGCGCGGCGCTGGTCGCGTGGCGGTACGACAGTCCGCTGGCCCGCTGGGGCCTGCTGCGGTCGGAGCGGGTGCAGACGCTGCGGCAACTGCCGAATGGCGACACGGCCTACGCCACCGAGGAGGTCTTTCACGGCCCGGCGGCGTCGCTGGTGCCCGTGCGCTGGGTGCAGGTGGGGTTCGAGGCGCAGGCGCGGGCCATGCGGGATCACCTGTCGCCTGCCTGAGGGACGGTTGCCGGGCGGGTTCGGTGTTCCTGGCGACGGTCCCGGCGCGCGGGGGGGTGCTTACTACCGGCATGAATACCCTGATTCTGGGCGCGACGGGCGGGATCGGCGCGGCGACGGCGCGGGCTTTCGCGGCGGCTGGGCACACGCTGACCCTCTCCGGGCGGGACGAGACGCGACTGGCGGCGCTGGCTTCAGAACTGGGCGCGACGGGCCGCGCGGCGGACGTGGGGTTCGAGAGTCACGTCCGCACGCTGCTGGAGGGCGCGCCGGAGCTGGACACGCTGGTGTACGCGGCGGGCGCGGCGCACCCCGAGCCGCTGCGGGACGCGGACCCCACGCACGTCCGGGGCGTGTGGAACGCGAACTACTTCGGGGCGCTGTGGACGCTGAAGCACGGGCTGGGGCGGCTCGCGCCGGGCGGGCGGGTGTACCTGCTGGGCGCCCGGCCGGAACTGGTGACCGCGCGGGGCTTCAGTCAGTACGCGGCGAGCAAGGCGGCGCTGGCCCGCGCGGCGGAGGTCGCGCGGCTGGAGCACCGGGGCGTCGGGATCACGCTGGTGTTGCCGCCCGCCGTGGAGACGGGCCTGTGGGCGCAGGTGGGCCGCGTGCCGCGCGGCGCGCTCGGGCCGGATGCGGTGGCGCGCGCGATCGTCGCGGACCGTGCGGGCGAGGCGCAGGCGGAACTCAGGATCGACGGGTAAGCAGCATCAGGCCCCGTGTGAGGTTCCGTTGCGCCCCGGCGTACAGCGCGAGCATGACGCCCTCGGTCAGGGCGCGGCTCAGCCGGTCCCGCAGCAGGTAGCGGCGGACGAGGATCAGCAGGTCCGACGCGACGAACATCCACCCGCCCCGCCGCAGCAGGCGCGCCGCGTCGGGGTGCGCGCGGGCCAGTCGGGGGTCGGCGGCCAGCAGCGCCATGAGGTTCAGCAGCGCCCCGTACCCGCTCAGGACCGGCAGGCTTTCGGGGTCGTGCCGGATCAGCAGGCCCGCGCCGAGCAGCAGCCCGGCCCCGCGTGCGGGCCAGTGTCCGGTGTGGGGCCGCGCGCCGCGCCGCCACAGCAGCGTGACGGTCAGGAGTTGCGCCAGCGCGTACCACGCCGCGCCGCCCCGGAACGCGCCGGGGTTCCCGCGCGGGTCCGGCTGGTGCGTGGAGCGGGCGATGGTCACGCCGCCCAGCCCGGCGGCCCCCAGCGACAGCAGCAGGGTGAGGGTGTCCCGCGCGTCCCGCCCCGGCGCCTCTCGGGCGACCTCGGCGGCCAGCGTGGCGACCATGGCTGCCTCCGCGATCTGGTGGGGGCGCGGCCGGTCGAGCATCCCGGCCAGGACGGTCGCGGTGGCCGCCGCCCGGAACGCCTTCACCGGACCTCCGTCGCGCCGCGTTCGGTGACGAGCCACCGCGCGGGGCCGTCGTGCGGGTCGCGCGGCAGTTCCGGCACGAGCAGTGCGTGCTGGATCACGCCGACCGTCACGCCCCGGAACGCGGGCAGCAGGCGGTCGTAGAACCCGCCGCCGTAGCCCAGGCGCACGCCCGCATGGTCGAAGGCCAGCCCCGGCAGCAGGATCGCGTCCACCGTCTCCAGCGGAACCTGCGGCGCGTCGGCTGGGGGTTGCAGCGCCCCGAAGCGACTGACCTCCGTCGCGGTGTGCCAGGGGTGCAGCGTCAACCTCGGCTCGGGCCGGAAGCGGGCGCGGGGGGCCAGCAGCTCGAAATCAACGCTCAGGCCGCTCACGTCCGGCTCGCCGCTCAGCGCGCGGTACGCCAGCACCCGCCGCGCCCCCAGTCCCGTCAGGAGGTCGCGCAGGGTCGCCGTGACCGGCGCGGAGACGTCGGGCAGCCCGGCGCGCACCGCACGCGCCCAGGCACGCCACTCGGACTTGGAGGCATCGGGGGAGAGGACGGCAGCCACGCCCGACACTATGCCAGCCGGACGCGGGAGCGACCGTCAGTGGGGGTGGTGCGCGCCGTTGGGCCGCTCGAAGTCATGCCACGCCTGCCCGTCGAACAGCGTGTGCCACGGGGCGGGTTCGATCACCTGCGTGAAGGTGTTCAGGCCCGTCTCGGGCGTCCAGTGGTGCAGCAGGCACATGGGCGGCTGGCGCTGCACGACCAGCTGCGCGGCGCGGTTCAGGTCCGGGTTCAGCGTGGCGTCCGTGCCGGGGCAGGTCATGACCGTCGTGTGCGCGAAGCGCGCCGTGAGGTTCATGTGCAGGTGCCCGGCGGCGACGCGCAGCACCTGCGGGTGCTCCAGCAGCAGGTCGCACAGCGCCTCACGCCCCCGCAGGTCCATGCCGTCCATGACGTCCAGCCCGGTCCGCACCGGGGGGTGGTGCATGAACAGCAGCGTGGGCCGCTCGGGCGCCTCGCGCAGCCGCGCCTCCAGCCAGTCCAGCCGCTCCCGGTCCAGCTGCCCGCCCCCGTGACCGGGGCGCTGGGTGTCCAGCCCGATCAGGCGCAGCGGGAAGTCCTCCACGGCGTACTGCATGAAGTCCGGCAGCCGCGTGGGCGGCGGTGGGAACAGCTCCAGCAGCGCGGCGCGGTCGTCGTGATTGCCGGGCACCAGGAAAACCGGTACACGGAGGGCGCCCAGCAGATCGCGGAACAGCGCGTACTCGTCGGCACGGGCGTGCTCGGTGCAGTCCCCCGTGAGAATCACGGCGTCCGGGAGCACGGGCATGGTATTCACGTGCGCGACCGCCCGCGCGAACGCCGCCGCCTTCTGGGGAAAGCGGTGGTCGATGTGCGGATCGCTGAGCTGAATCACCTGCATGCCCCTGACCTCCCGTGACGAGTCCTCACCAGTGTGCACCTCCTGAGCCCAGCAGAGGTGCAGAGTTGAGCGCAAGGCCGTGCGTCATCCTTCATGAGGAAGGGGCTGGGGGGGTGGGGCCTGGACGCAGCAGGCGGGAGCGGACCAGGGGGTCACCCCGGCCAGCCCCTGCGCTGAATCGGCTGTGCTGCAACACTCTCATCGTCAGGACACGGGTGTCCCGTCGGCCCCTGCCGCTGAGATCAGGGCGTGGCGAGTTTCAGGGCGACGCTGCTCAGCACGGTGTTCACGGTGCCCTTCTGCGTGACTTTGCCGGTGCTCAGGTCCACGGTGTACAGCGTGGTGGTCGTGGCGCCCCCGCTGCTGAGGACCGCCGTGCCCGCTCCGGCCACATCGAAGCCGGTCTTGCCGGCCATGACGTCCACGCCCAGCGCGCCGACGGTGGTCAGCGCATTGAACTGGGGCGACACCGTGTTCAGAACCAGGGTGTTCAGGTCGGCGTCCACCGTGTACAGCGCGGTGGGCTGCCCGGAGTTGGCCTTGCCCGTGTCATTGAATGAATTGGTGTAGGCCGCAGCGACCAGGTTCGGGTTCGCGGCCACGTTCACGTCAGTCGGGGCGTACGCGAAGGTGCCGTCGGCGGTCGTGCCGGTCGTGGCGGGGACGGGAGCGGCCGTCACGGTGTGGCGGTAGTTCATGTCCATGGAGCCCAGGACCCGCAGGCGATTCGCGGCGGGGTTGAAGTCGGCGGCCATGACGGTGGCGCCCGCCAGGGTGATCGTGCTGTCCAGCGTGGCGGCGCCCGTGGATGGGTTGATCATGTACACCCGGCCGCTGGTGCTCACGCCGTACAGGCCGCCGTCGGTGTTGCGGACGTCCAGGTCCACCAGGGCGTCTCCGGCGGTCAGGCCCGTGATGGCCATGCCGCGCAGACTGGCCTGGGGGTTGTCCAGGCCGAAGGTGTACAGCATGCCGCTGCCCAGGCCGTACGTGACCTGTCCCTGCGGGTCGGCGGGCGGGCGGGTCATGTTGCAGGAGGCGAGGGTCAGGGCGGACAGGGCCAGCAGGGCAACGTGTTTCATGGGGGACCTCCGGAGGAACAGGGGCGGCAGATGGGCTCGACACCCAGACGATCTGGACCCAGACGATCTGGACCCAGACGATCTGGGCTTGTACTCAGTGGTATGCGACGGCCGCCTCTGCGGATCACATCGGGCATTCACGTTTTCTTCATGGCCGGGTGGGCCTGGGTGAGCGGTCCGCTGGGCGGGTGGCGTCTCATACGAAGTCTGTCTGGTTCACTAGCAACCTGGAATTTCACCGGGTGGCCAACTCCACGCCCGGCCCCCGCTCTTCTCCCACTCGCATCCGCCTGTATTGAACGGGTTCAGCAAACCATTCAGGGAGGAGTCCGCATCAGAGGCGCTATGCTGCGCCGCGCCCACCGCGCACCCGACCATGCTGATCGAGTCCCTGACCCACCCTGCCCCCGAAGCCCTGCTGGCGTTCCTGCGCGCCCACCTGCACGCCCGCGTGACCCTTCACCTGGCCGGTGAGGTCGAGGTGCTGTACGCCGGGCGGGCGACCAGCATGGCCGAGGCCGGTGACCGTCTGCTGCTCGTCAAACCCGACGGGTCGTTGCAGGTCCACGGGCCGCGCGGCGTGAAGCCCGTGAACTGGCAGCCGCGCACCGATCACCTCTCCGCGGACCTGGAGGACGGATGCGTGGTCCTGCACGCCGAGCGCCGCAGTCCCGCCGAGGTCGTGCGGGTGCGGGTGATCGGCTGCGCGCAGGTCACGGCGCTGAACCTCGCCGACGAGGCCCTGTTCCTCCTGCAGGGCAGCGAGGCGCAGATGCAGCAGGCCCTCGCCCGCGCGCCGCACCTGATCGAGGACGGCCTGACGGTCCTGGACCGCGAATTGCTCGTCGGGGTGGGCGGCATTGACCTGTACGCCCGCGACAGCCAGGGCCGCTTCGTGGTCGTGGAACTCAAGCGCGGCAAGGCCGGGCACGACGCCGTGCACCAGCTGGGCCGTTACGTGGATGCGGTGCGCACTCAGGTGACGGGACCGGTGCGTGGCATCCTCGCCGCGCCGGACATCACCGTCCCCGCCCTGAAAGTCGCGCAGGGCACCGGACTGGAATACGTGAAGGTCGACGCGCTTCCCCAGGTGCAGGAGGAAGCGCGCCAGCCGATGCTGTTCTGAGGATGGTTGTGGGACGTGGGTTGTGGGCTGTGGGAAAAGCTCAACCCCACAACCGACAACCCACACCCGTCATCCCACCTCTTTGGGTCCCTTGAGTCCGGTGCGCCCCTCGCGTTCCTGGAGGACGGCGGCGACGTCGGCGGGACTGACGCCGACCTCGGCCATGGCGAACAGGGTGTGGAAGAGCAGGTCGGCGACCTCGGTGGCGAGTTCGGCGCGGTCGGCGTTCTTCGCGGCCAGCAGGACCTCGCCGCTTTCCTCGCTGATCTTCTTCAGGACGCGGTCCAGGCCCCCGGCGTGCAGGCGGGCCACGTAGCTGTTCTCGGGCAGGGTCGCGAGGCGTTCGGTGATGGTGGCGTACACGCGGTCCAGCGTGCCGTCCAGTCCGGCCTGGGGGGCGTCGGTGGTCAGGAGGGGCTGGTGGTAACAGGAGTACGCGCCGGTGTGGCAGGCGGGGCCGGTCTGCACCACGCGGTACAGCAGGCTGTCGCCGTCGCAGTCGGCCTGCACGTCCACGACCTGCTGGGTGTGGCCGCTGGTGGCGCCCTTGACCCACTGCTCGGCGCGGGAGCGGGACCAGTAGGTGGCCTCGCGGGTGTCCAGGGTGCGGGCGACGGCGGCGCGGTCGGCCCAGGCCTGCATCAGGACGGCGCCGCTGCGGGCGTCCTGCGTGACGACCGGGATCAGGCCGGTCTGGGCGTCGAATTTCAGGGAGTCCAGGGAAAGAGGAGTGGCGGAAGTCATGTCAGGCCCCTCCGGAGGCCAGGGTGGAGGTGTCGGGGGTCGCGGTCAGCGGGGCAGGGTGTCGTGCCAGTCGGGCCGCACGGGCAGCCCCTCGGCTTTCAGGTACGCCTTGACCTGCGGGACGGTCAGTTCACCGAAGTGGAAGACGCTGGCGGCCAGCGCGGCGTCGGCATTGCCGCCCAGGTCGCCGCTTAGAAGGACGTCCCGGAAGTCCTCCAGCTTTCCGGCGCCGCCGGACGCGATGACGGGCAGGTCCACGGCGCGCGCCACGGCGCGGGTGGCGTCCAGCGCGAAGCCGCCTTTGGTGCCGTCGGCGTCCATGACGTTCAGGCAGATCTCGCCCGCGCCGAGCGCCTGACCGCGGGTGGCCCACTCGATCAGGTCCAGGCCCGTGTCCACGCGGCCGCCCGCGCGGAACACGTTCCAGCCGCCGCCTTCGCGGCGTTTGGCGTCGATGCTGAGCATTACGCACTGCGCGCCGTAGTGGTCGCTGGCCTCGCGGATCAGTTCGGGGCGGCTCAGGGCGCCGCTGTTGACGCTGATCTTGTCCGCGCCGGCCAGCAGCAGCTGCCGGAAGTCGGTCAGGGCGTTCACGCCGCCGCCGATGGTGAGGGGCATCATGACCTGCTCGGCGACCCGGGCGGCGACGTCCAGCATCAGGCTGCGGCCCTCGTGGGTGGCGGTGATGTCGTAGAAGACCAGTTCGTCGGCCTGCTGGGCCTCGTAGGCCTGCGCGAGGACCAGGGGGTCCCCGGCGTCGCGGTGGTTCTCGAAGAACCGGACGTTTTTCACCACCCGGCCGTTCTGGACGTCCAGGCAGGGAATGATGCGCTTGGTCAACATGGCGCGCAGTCTACGCGCTGCCGTGTGGGCGCGTCCGGAACCTGCCCAGCGTGGGGGGCGCCTCTGAGCCCTTCACGGTCCTGTCGCCTCCACCCGGCGCGGCGTGAAGGGCGCGGGACGGCCACAGCACCTCACGTTAAATCAGGTTTAGGCGAGGCTCATCATCTTTGGTACACTACGGGTCATTGCCGGGGCGGTCCGCCCCACCTCTGCCCGCCAGACGACCTCACCCCACCGGGAGGCCACGTGAACGACCGCAGGATCCTGATCGTCGACGACAACCCCAATGATGTGGAACTCGCCCTGACCGCACTGGACGACGTCTCTGCCGGGGACGCCGAAGTCAGCGTCGCCAGCAGCGGCACCGAAGCCCTGCACCTGCTGCGCGCCGCCCGTGACCAGGGCCAGCTGCCGGACCTGATCCTGCTGGACCTGAAGATGCCCCAGATGGACGGTCTGGCCGTTCTGGACGCCATCCGTGCCGAGACTGGCCTGGAGGGCATCCCGGTCGTGATGCTCACCACCAGCGGCGAAAGCCGCGACATCCGCGAATCGTACGCTCACGGCGCCAGCGCCTACGTGGTCAAACCGCTGGACTTCACGCAGTTCCGCGAGGCGCTGCGCACCATCCAGGCCTTCTGGACCGCCCTGAACCGCCCGCCCCGCACCAACTGAAGGTTGCGCCAAGAAGCCCCGCCGCACCGGACGCTACCCTGGCAGGCATGCGCGTGTACATCGGCTGCGGCGGCTACAGCAACGACGACTGGGCCGCCCCCGGCCTCCTCTACGACGGCGTCCGCAAGGACGATTACCTGGCCACCTACGCCCGGCACTTCGACGCGGCCGAACTGAATTCCTCGTTCTACGCCATCCCGGGCATCAAGGCCTTCGGCGGCATGGTGCGCCGCAGCGCCGGTCAGGTCCGGTTCACCGTGAAACTCCACCGGGTGTTCACCCACGACCGCGCGCCCACCGACGCGGACTTCGACCGCATGCTCCAGAGCCCCGAACCCCTGCGCGAGGCCGGTGTGCTCGGCCCGTATCTGGCGCAGTTCCCGTATTCGTTCCACCGCACGCCCGCCAACCGCCGCTACCTGCAGATGCTCACCGAACGCTTCGCCGGGCACGAACTGGCCGTCGAGATGCGGCACGAGGGCTGGGACCTGCCCGACGTCCGCCAGGGTATGGCCGAGCGGGGCGTGATCTGGGTCAGCCCGGACTACCCCCCGGCCGGAGGCCTGCCGGAACCGCAGCTACACGTCACGGCGGACGTCGGGTACCTGCGGCTGCACGGCCGCAACGCCGCGAACTGGTGGGACGGACAGAGTGCCGCCGAACGTCACGACTACCGCTATACGCGCGCCGAGATGGACGAGTGGGCGCAGAAGATCGCCCTGGTCACGGACGACCTGAGTGAACTGTACGTATTCTTCGAGAACACCACCCAGGGGCACGCGCTGAAGAACATCCCCATGCTGCGCGACGCCCTGAACGCCCACGGCGTGCCGGTGGAGGCCCCCGACCCGCTGGACTTCCCGGACGACGGCCGCCTGCTGTGACCCGCCCTACCGTGCGGCCAGTTCCGTCAGTGCAGCCTGAACGCCCCGGCGCGTGGCGGCCAGCGCCTCGGGCAGGCGCCACGCCTGGCGGTCCCTCGGACCGACCGGATTGCTGATTCCGCGGATTTCCAGGACCGGCACGCCGGCCAGCAGCGCCGCGTGCGCGATGCCGGCTCCCTCCATGCCCTCGCACAGGGCGCCGGGATAGCGGGTGGCAAGGGCCTGTGCCTGGGTCTCGCTGCCCGTCACGCCACACAGCGTCAGGGCCGGGCCCAGCCGGGCCCCCGCGCGGGTCGCCACCTGCGCGGCCCGGTCCCAGGCGGGAAAGACGGCGTCCTGAGGCCTGTCGGGCCGGACCGACAGGCCCAGTAAGGTCAGCGGCAGGAAGGTCGCTCCGTCCCAGGCGCCCAGGTCCGCCTGCACCACCACGCTGGATACCGCCAGGTCCCCGGGTTGTAGTCCGCTGCCGGGGTAGGCGCCGCCGATCCCGGCGCTGATCACCAGGTCGGCCGGGGCACTTGCCAGGGCGCGCTGGGTGGCCAGCGCCCCGGCGACCGGGCCCACGCCGCTCACCACGATGCGGGCCGGAAGGTCGGTCAGGTGCTCGGCCTCGGCCGGCGTGGCGACGACGATCAGGGGTGAAGCAGTCATGCCCTCAGGCTAGGGCACGGGAGGTCACTCGTCGCAGCCCAGGGCGCGCAGGAGGTCCAGTTCAGAGATCGGCCGGCGTGGCGCGGCCGGGGGGGCGACGAGGCGGGGACGGCCAAACAGTCGGCGAAGCAGTGCGGTCATGACTGAACCTCCAGAGGTGATGATCAGCTGATCATACATTAAGAATTCTTCATCTGTCGGAACTGGATCACAGTGTGAACGCCCACTGGGCCGCGCCCGGGCTCCTCTGGGACTCACCCTCCGGATGGCAAGCTGACTGAGGGCTGAACCACCATTAACGTTGCTGGTGGGCCCACTCACGGCGCGTCATCTGCCCCGCCTTAGGCTCATCAGCGGAGGTACCACATGAACAAACTTCTTCTGATCCCGGCCGCGATGCTCCTGAGCACCGCCGCCGCTGCCCCGAAAATCAGCGCCCAGAGCATCATCGTCAACCCCACGCAGCCCGACCTGAGCGTCAGCGTGCGCGTCGACAAGGACACCAGCGGCAACCAGAACCCCGCGTACCGCGTGAGCGACAAGATCAGCATCAGCACCACCGTCAACCGTGACGCGTACGTGTACCTGTTCAACGTCAACCCCGACGGCAGCGTCGATCAGATCCTGCCCAACCGCCTGAGCGACAGCAACCTCGTCAAGGCCAACACCACCAAGGTGTTCCCCGCCCCCGACGACAAGTTCAACTTCACGGTTGCCGGCCCCATCGGCCAGAACAAGGTCCTGGCCCTGGCCAGCCTGACCCCGCTGAACCTCGACCAGATCAGCTCCTTCAAGACGGCGCAGGATCAGTTCGCCACCGTCAGCGCCAAGAACCAGGCGGGCCTCGCCCAGGCGCTGAGCATTGTCGTGAACCCCCTGCCCCAGAACAGCTGGGTCAGCGACACCGCCTTCTACACCGTGGCCGGCCGCACGCCCATCAGCACCGGCAGCCTGTTCGTCGGCACCAACGTCAACAACGCGACCGTCATCCTGAACGGCCAGCGTCTGGGCGGAGCGAACGTCACCTACAGCAACCTGAAGGCCGGCAGCTACCCCATCCGCGTGCAGGCCCCCGGCTACCGTGACTTCACCACCACCGTCGCCATCAAGGGCGGCAGCACCACCAACGTGAACGTCGAGTTCGCGCAGGCCGTGGCCCCCGCCCCCGTGCGCTCCGACTTCACCGTCGCGATCCGCAGCACCGTCAGTGGCGCCCGCGTGTTCGTGGATGGCCAGGAAGCCGGCACCATCCGCAACGGCGGCCTGGAACTGGAAGTCAGCGGCGGCAACCACGAGATCGTGATGATCGCCCCCGGCTACCGCACCTTCGTGAGCAACTACAACATCACGAAGAACGGCCAGATCACCATCACCCCCACCCGCTGAGCCCCACCCCGGTTGCTCCCCCCACTCACCACGGGTGGGGGTTTGTCATGCCGGGCCGTCGCGCAGCAGGTCGTGCAGCACCCGCGCCGTCATCCCCCAGATGTCGTGCCCCTGCCAGGGATACCGGTACAGCGGCACCCGCGTGCCGTCCGGCAGGGTGCGGGTCTCCCGGGTCACGGGCGTGGCGCGCAACTCCGACAGGGTCGGCAGCAGCAGCTGCGCCACCTCGCCCGACAGGGTCAGGGCAGGCTGCGCGGGCAGGCGGGCCAGCACCGGCGTCACGTGAAACCCGATCGGCGTGAACACGTCGTCCAGCTCGCCCAGCACCGTCACCTGAGCGGGGTCCAGCCCCACCTCCTCGAACGCCTCGCGCAGCGCCGCCTGCACCGGATCCTCGCCGGGTTCCAGGCTGCCACCCGGAAAGCTGATCTGCCCCTTGTGGGTGGGCAGGTCCGCTGAGCGCACCGTGAGCAGTACCCGGGCGTCCACCTCGCGTGTCAGGCCCACCAGGACCGCTGCGCGCCGGTACTCCGGCAGGTGCAGCGCGCGGCGCTCCCGTTCGCCCAGCCAGGCCGCCCACGGGTCAGCGGTCACCGCGTCCAGTGGGTCCGTCATGACGGCAGACCCGCGTCGTCCGGCAGGCCCCGCAGGGTGGTCAGCGTCCGCTCGCGCAACGCCAGTTCTGGCTCCACGCCCGCCGCCCGCGCCCACACCACGGCAGCTGCGAGCACGGCCGCCACCCCGTCCGCTGAATCCGCCGCTCCCTGCACGGCTGCCAGAAGAGCCGTGCGGGCCGAGTCCGGCGCGGCCTTGTCGTGCCCCGCCAGCTTCTGCGTTCTCGCCTCGCGGGCCAGGGCGCCCAGACCGGCCGGGACGCGCTCCTCGGGGCGCCGCACTCGCCCGCCCCGCTCGGCCGCCTTGATCGCCTGCCAGGTGGTCACGACCTCTTCACTGCCGCTCACGCTCGCCCCCGCGAACACATGCGGGTGGCGGCGCACGAGTTTCTCCACGATGGCGCGCTCGACATCCAAGTACGCGAAGGTCCCCTCCTCCTCGGCGATCACGCTGTGAAAGGCCACCTGCAGCAGCACGTCCCCCAGCTCGTCCGCCAGTTCGGTGCGGTCCGCGCTGCTCACGGCGTCGGCGGCCTCCGCCGCTTCCTCCAGCAGGTAGGGACGCAGGGACTCGTGCGTCTGCTCGCGGTCCCAGGGGCAGCCGTCCGGGGCGCGCAGGCGCCGCATGATCGAGAGGAGGTCCTGCATACCACCACTCTAGAGCGCGCGTGAGCGGCAGGGCCACGCGGGCCCCGGCAGGCCCTCACGCGCGCTTCACGCCCCGTCAGGAAAGGTGTGATGCACTGACCCTCATGAACCGCACCCTGACCCGCGCCGCCCAGCTGACCCTGCTGACGGCACCGCTGCTGACCCTGGGCGCCGCGTCTGCCCAGGCGCCCAGCGCCCAGCAGCTCGCGACCGCCACCTACGTGATTCTCGACCCCGTCATCGAGGGCAACCAGAACCTCGTGAACGCCGAGCAGCGCCAGAGCATCCTGGCCGCCATGCGGCGCGACAGCGGCGGCGCCCTGAAACGCCGCTACCCGCAGGCGACGATTGCCGCGGCGCCCAGCGCGACCGCCATCCAGGTGCGCCCGGTGTTCATCGCGCCCAATGCGCTGGTCCCGTGGAACAAACTGGGCGCCCGCCTGGAACTCCAGACGCCACAGGGCCAGAAGCTGACCGTCAGCGACACCTTCGGCATCAGCGTGCTGCTGCGCTACCGCGCGGAATTCGTGAACTACATGTACGACCAGCTCGCCACGCGCCTGCCCCGCTGAACCCGTGACCCCGCCGCCCCGCCACCAGCGTGCGGGGCGGCTTCACACTGCTTTGCTTTTCACACTGCGCCCCGGCGGGCGCGTGTTAGGGTGCCGCCCATGACACAGACCCCCCAGAAGAGCGCCTTCATCACCGGAGCCAGCAAGGGCATCGGGCACGCCGTCGCGCAGGCCCTGATCGCCGACGGGTACGCCGTGACCATCACCAGCCGCCACGCCGACGAGATCGCGCAGGTTGCCGCCGAACTGGGCGCCGGGACGCGCGGCGCCGCCTGCGACGTCCGCGATCCGCAGGCCGTGCAGGCCGCTGTGGACGCCCACGTCGCGGCCTTCGGCGGCCTGGACGTCCTGTTCGTGAACGCGGGCGTCGGACACTTCGGGAACGTCGCGGACCTGAGCATCGAGCAGTGGCAGGCCATGATCGACACGAACCTCAGCGGCGCGTTCTACACCGTCAAAGCCGCCATTCCCGCCCTGACGGAACGCGGCGGGTACATCTTCACGCTGTCCAGCCTCGCCGGGAAGAACCCCCTGCCGGGCGGCGGCGCGTACAACGCCAGCAAGTTCGGCCTGAACGGCCTCAGCGAGGTCCTGAACCTCGACCTGCGCGACCGGGGCATCAAGGTCACGCAGATCATGCCCGGCAGCGTCGCCACCTACTTCGGCGGGCACACGCCCGACGCCGAGAAGGACGCCTGGAAGATCCAGCCCGAGGACCTCGCGCAGCTCACCGTGGACCTCCTGCACATGCCCGAGCGCACCCTGCCCAGCCGCGTGGAAGTCCGCCCCAGCCGCCCGCCGAAGAAGTAAATGGGTGATGGTCGATGGTTGATGGAGGGGGCCAGCGTCCCGTCCATCAACCATCACCCTTCGATCATCAACTGCACCATCAACGCCTTTTCCGCGTGCTGCTAGAATGCGCGGGTGTACACGAACCGCCGCGCTCATTACGAGTACGAACTGCTGGAGCGCTTCGAGGCGGGGATCAGCCTGACCGGCAGTGAAGTCAAGAGCATCCGCGCGGGCGGCGTGGACTTCCGCGACGCCTTCGCCCGCTTGCAGGGCGGCAACATCAACCTGGAAGGCCTGTACATCCCGACCTACAAGGAAGCGACGTACAACAACCACGAGCCCCGCCGCACCCGCCGTCTGCTGCTGCACCGCGAGGAGATCGGCAAGGTGAGGCGCGGCCTGGAGCAGAAGGGCCTGACCCTGGTGCCCACCCGCCTGTACCAGAAGGGGAAGTTCTTCAAGGTGGAAGTGGCGCTGGCGCGCGGCAAGAAACTGCACGACAAGCGCCGCGCCGAGGCCGAGAAGACCGTGCGCCGGGAGCTGCGCGAACTGTGAGGTGGCGAGCACCCGCCGGGCGCCGCACCGCCCTGGCCGCCGCGGCCGGCAGCCTCCTGCTGATCGGACTGGCCAGCGCCCAGATCGCCTTTTCCCGCCTGAACCTCGCCGGGCGCGAGGTGCAGAGCATTCAGCTGTACGGCGCCGAGTACGCCAGTGAAAGCAACCTGAGCAGCCTGCTCAGCATCAGCGAGGACAGCGGCGTGATCCGCGTGACCGGGCTGGGGCACATCCTGCTGCTGCCCCTCGACGAGGACCAGCAGCGGGCCACCACCTCATTCAACACCGTGCAGCTCGACACGCGCCGCGTGCAGGGCCGCACCGCCACCCGCGTGAACGGCAACCTGTACCTGCCGCTCGACACGCTCGCCAGCGGGCTGGGCGCCCAGTACGAGCAGGGGAAATTCACGCTGGCCGCGCCGAAGCTGGTCAGCGTCAGCAGCCGCGCCGGGCGTGACACCGACCGCGTCGTGCTGGACCTCAGCCGCGACGTGCAGGTCACGGACGAGCAGCGCGGCGACCGCGTGATCCTCACCCTGAAAGGCCTCCAGGGCGACGCGCGGCGCTACACCACCCGCGGCGCGTTCGTGCCCAGCGCCGAGGTGGCGCGCAGCGGCGCGGACCTGACCGTCACGCTGCCCCTCCCGGCCAGCAGCGGCTACCGCGTGTTCAAGGTCGTGCGGGGCAGCGGCATCCGGATCGTCGTGGACGCCGGACCCGGCGTGCCCAGCAGCGCGCCGGAACTCCTGGCGCGCATCAACGCCCCGCTGATCATCCTAGATCCCGCCGTGGTGCCGGGCGTGAGCAGCGACGTGACCCTGGAAGTCGCCCGGCAGGCCGCGCAGCTGCTGACCGAGAAGGGCTGGCAGGTCCGCGTGACGCGCAGCAGCGGCGCCAACCTCAACCGCGAGGAGGTCCTGACCCTGGCCCGCCAGAGCGACGTGTACCTCGCGCTGGACCTGGGCCGCCTGCCCGGCGCGAAACGCAGCGGCGTGACCGTGTACGAGCAGACCGGCCGCGCCAGCAGTCAGCTGATCAACAGCCTGCGCGGCGGCAGCAGCGCCCCCTACAGCGCCCTGATCGTGGCCGGGGCCGGCAGCACCCGCCGCCTGGGCGAACTGCTGCGCGGGGAACTCAAGGGCGGCGGCGTGACCGCCGGACAGCAGACCATCAGCCGGGTGCAGAGCCTCGGCGAGGCCCCGCAGGCCGCGCTGCTGCTGGAACTCGGCTGGGCGAACAACGCGCAGGACCTCGCCACGCTCAGCAGCGCCGCGCGGCAGAAGATCCTCTCGGTCGCGGTGGCCCGCTCGGTCGCCACGTACCTGACCGCCCGCGCGAACAACAACGCGAACGTCAGCGTGCCGGGAGTGACCCCGTGAGCGTGCCCCGCAAGCTGTTCTCCCCCTTCAACGTGGTGGCCGCCGCGCTGCTCGCCGCGTCCGTCCTGGCCCTGCAGGCCGTGCAGCGCACGCCCCCCACCCCCGAGCCGCCCAGGCTGGACCTGACCGAACGGCAGACCCTGAAGGTCAAGGTGTACTTCACGGACCCGCAGGTGCAGACCCTGAAAGCCGAGACCCGCACCGTGCAGGTCAGCCGCACCAACACCCGCTCGGTCGCGCAGGCCGCCGTGGACGTCTGGGCGCGCGGCCCGTACGACAAGAGCTTCCTGGGGGTCGTGCCGACCGGCACGCCCGCCCCGAAGGTGTACCTGCGCGGGCAGCACTACTACGTGGACCTGCCCGACGCGTACACCAAACTGCGCTACGGCGCCAGCGGCGAACGCATGCTGCTGTGCACCCTGACCCGCACCCTGATCGAACAGAAAGGCCAGGACGTGACGTTCCTGGTGGGCGGGCAGAACGTCGAGGCGCTGGGCCGCATGGACCTCACGCAGCCGTTCGTGGCGGGGGACTGCGCCGACCAGTAAGGCCCCCCTATGCTTCAGAGTGTCACCCTGCAGGGCTTCAAGAGTTTCGCCGACCGCACCCGCCTGGAGTTCGGACCGGGCGTCAGCGCCGTCATCGGCCCGAACGGCAGCGGCAAGAGCAACGTCGTGGAGGCCATCCGCTGGGCCACCCACCAGGCCCGCGCGCGGGACCTGCGCGCCGGGCGCGGCACCGAACTGATCTTCCACGGCAGCGGCGGCAAGGCCCCGCTGGGGCTCGCGGAGGTGCAGCTGGAACTCGTGACGCCCACCGGGGACCGCGTGAACCTCGCGCGGCGCGTGTACCGCGACGGGACCGGCGAGCAGGACCTGAACGGACGCGGCGTGCGCGTGCGGGACGTGCAGGGCGCGCTGCGCGGCACCGGCCTGGGCCCTGGCGGGCTGGCCGTGATCGGGCAGGGCGAGGTGAGCGGCGTCGTGCAGGCCGAGGGGAAGACCCTGCTGGGCTACGTGCAGGAGGCCGCCGGGCTGTCCCGCGCCGTCACCGCCCGCCAGGAGACCGAGGCGCGCCTGCGCGAGGCGGACACGCACCTGGACTCGCTGCGGCTGGTGCTGAACGAACGCGAGGCCGCCCTGGAACGCCTGGCGCGCGCGGCTCAGGACGCCCGCACGCACCGTGACCTGAGCGGCCGGGTGCTGACGCTGGAGGACGCCCTGCGCCGCGACCGGCAGCTGACCCTGGCCCGCGAGGTCTTCGCCGCCCGCAGCGAGGCCAGTGAACTGGAGGCCCGCAGCGCCGCCCTGGCCGCCGAGGTGCAGGCCGCCGCGACC
This sequence comes from Deinococcus sedimenti, assembly GCF_014648135.1. NCBI lineage: Bacteria > Thermotogati > Deinococcota > Deinococci > Deinococcales > Deinococcaceae > Deinococcus > Deinococcus sedimenti. The sequence continues at coordinate 161,138 of NZ_BMQN01000002.1, forward strand.
GCCGTGGACGCCGCAAGGGACGCCGCGCAGGAAGCCCGCGCCCGCCGCGACGCGTACGCCGGGGCGCTCGACACGCTGCGCGCCGCCCGTGATGCCGCCGCGCAGGCCGAACGCTACCGCGCCCATCTGGACGCCGAACGACGGACCCTGACCGCCGAGCTGGACGCGCTGCCCCGCACGCCCCCTGAGCAGCCGGCCCCGGACCTGACTGCGCTGGACGCCGCGCTGACCCAGGCCCGCGCGCAGGCGGACGCCGCCGAACGCCGCGCCCGCAGCCTGGACGCCGACCTGACCCGCGCCCGCGCCCTGGCCGCCCGCGCCGCCGAGGCCGCCGCCCGCCACGACGCCAGCCGCGAGACGATCCGCGCCGAGTTCGAACGCGCCCAGGGCAACCTGACGCAGGCCTGCGAAGCGCTGGACGCCGCGCAGGACCGCCTGACGCACGCCCGCGCCGCCCGTGAGGCCGCCGAGCGCGCCTACCTGGGCGTCCGCGACGACCGCGAGGCCGCCACGCAGCACGAACGGCACCTGCGCGGCGAACTGGCCCGCGTGAACGCCAGCGTCGCCCCGCTGCGGCGCGAACGCGACCGGCTGGAACAGACCCTGAACTCCTACGCCCGCTACGGCGAAGGCGCCCGCAACGCCCTGCGCCTCGACCACCCCGGCATCGTCGGTTCGGTCGCGGACCTGCTGACCGTCCCCGCCGAATACGAGGTCGCGCTGGGCGCCGCGCTGGGCCGCCGACTGGAACAGGTCGTCGTGAACCGCGCGGACGACGCCCGCGAGATCATCGACGAACTGAAGCGTGTGGGCGGGCGCGCCACGTTCCTGCCGCTGGACCTCATCCGCGCCCGGCCCCGCCGCGACGGCGTGCTGCTGCGCGAGGACGGCGTGATCGGCAACCTCGCCGACCTGTGCCCCAGCGACCCGCCCCTGGTCGCCGAGAGCATCCTGGCCGACACCCTGGTCGTCCGCGACCTGCGCGCCGCGAACCGCATCGCCCGCGCGCACGCCAGCCGACCCCGCCTCGTCACGCTGGACGGCGAACTCGTCGAACCGGGCGGCGCGATCACCGGGGGCCGCGCCCGCGACACCGGCAGCGGCGTCCTCGGCGACCAGCGCCGCTTCCAGGAACTCGACGCGGAACTCGAGGACGCCGACCGTCAGAGCACCCGCCTGACGGCTGAACTGAAGAAGGTCGAGGCCACCCTGGCTGGCAGCGCCGAACGGCACGACACGCTTCTCGCCGCCCGCGAACGCGCCGCGCAGGAGGAGGCGGGCGCAGAGCGCCGCGTGACCGAACTGGGCGCGCAGACCCGCAGCCTCCAGGCGAACCACGACCGCCTCGCGGCCCGCCTGGGACCCGACGAGACGGAACCCGAACCCCTGGCCCCCGGCGAGACCCTGCCGGACGTGGACGCCCTGACCGCCAGCCTCCACGCCGCCCGCAGCGATGCCGAGACGCACCGCGCGCAGGAACGCCACGCCGCCGAAGGACTGGCCCTGGCGCAGCAGGCGGACGCCGCGTGGCGCGCCTACCGTACCGGCCGCGCCCGCGCCGGGGATCTGCGCGCCCGCTTGGACACCAACGCCACCTCCCTGACCGCCCAGGACGCCGCGCTGGACGCCGCCCGCGCCGAGGTGAGTCGCCGCGAGGCCGCGCTGGGCACCCTCGACGAGAACGAGTACGCCCGTGCCGAATACGCCCGCGAGAAGGCCAGTCAGGACTACGCGAACCTCATCGGCACGCAGAACAAGGCCCGCGCCCGCCTGGACGACCTGCGCCTCCTGATCGCCCGGCGCGAGGGCAGCCTCGAACCCATCCCCGACGGCTGCCTCCCGCCCGGCGCGCCCCGCGAGTGGACGGCCGAACTGACCCGCACCCGCGCCGCGCTGGACGCCCTGGGGCCCGTCAACGCCCGCGCCGAGGCCGACCACGCCGCCGAGACCGAACTGCTGGAGGCCCAGCGGGCCGAACTGCACGACGCGGACGCCGCCGCGCAGGAACTCCGCGCCCACCTGCAGGAACTCCAGACGGCCGAGGAACACGCCACCCGCGCCGCCTTTGACCGCGTGAACACCGCCTTCCGCGAATACAGCACCGAACTCCTCGGCGGGCAGGGCGACCTGGAACCCGAAACAGACGACGCGGGCATCCTGCGCGGCCTGCGCCTCGCCGTGCAACCCCGCGGGAAACGCACCCGCTCCATGACCCTCCTGTCCGCCGGGGAACGCACCATGGCCGGCCTGGGCTTCCTGTTCGCCCTGAACCACGCAGGCGGAGAAGGCAGCGCCGGGGGCCTCCCCCTGGCCGTCCTGGACGAGGTGGACGCCCCGCTGGACGAGGCGAACATCCGCCGCTTCACCGCCTTCCTGAAGCGCTTCAGCGAACGCGGCGCGCAGTTCCTGCTCGTCACGCACCAGAAAGCCACCATGGAAGTCGCGCACGCCCTGTGGGGCGTCACCACCGACCAGACCGGCGCCAGCCGCGTCCTCAGCATCCGACAGCACGACGACACCCGCGCTGGTTAGGTCAGATCGGCTGGAGTCGCGTCCCCTTCGCGCGTAGAGTCCACGCATGACCACGCAGACGCGCGCCGCCCAACTCGGCCAGATGCTCCTGTTCGGCCTGGGCGCCGGGCTGGGCACGGGCGCGCTGTGCGTCCTGATCGGCGCGCTGCTGGCGGGCGGCCTGACCCGCGCGGGCGCCGCCACCGCCCTGGGCTGGGGCGGCCTGATCCTGACGTTCCTGGCCGGGGCGATCATCTCCTCGCAGAACGGCCAGTCGCAGAGCGAGAGCAACATGCGCGCCCGGACTGCCCTGGGCGCAGATCCTCACCGCCCTGATCGGCGCCGGGGTGCTGTTCCTCGGGCAGTTCGCGTTGATCCGCTGATTGGCCGACGGCGCCCCCGGCGGTCTGCGCCATTCGTGGGATGGTCCGCCGGGGTCTGCGCGTGGCATGCTGGGGTATGGACATCACGCTGACCAATTCCACGCCGCAGGAGGCGCTGAGTGCGTTCCTGACGCACTGGCAGGGTGGGCAGTACCACGCGATGGCCCTGGCGCTCCCCGCGCGGGTGTTCCCGACGCGGCGGCGCAGCGTGCGGCAGGTGCGCCGCGCGTACCCCGGCACCCTGAGCGGGTTCAGCATCCTGTCCGCGCGGGACACCGACCCGGCCGCGACGAACGTGGACGTGCAGGTGCTGTGGCGGCAGCGCGGGGGGCTGGAACTGGGCCGCGTGCGCTACCGCATGGTGTACGTGGACGACCGCGACCAGCCCATCGCGCGGCACCACCCGGGCGGGCAGTGGAAGCCGTTCGCGACGTACACCCTCCCGGTGCCCCGGCCCCTGCGGGCGTAACGTGAATGGAGGAGAGGGGGCGGGCCTGCGCGGCTCGCCCCCCCATTTCACCCCCTCCCGGCCTCCCCCCTGAAGGGGGAGGAGAAGGCGTCCCTACGCCGTTCCCACTCCCACAACCCGTTCACTGCACGCGGAAGGCGGCGGCGTCCCGTGCGGGGAGGCTGAGGTGCAGGTACCCGCCGCTGACGCTGACCTTGGCGTCCTGCCCGGCGTACAGGGAGGAGGTGGCGGCCAGCGCGGCCCACTTCACGCCCAGGCTGCTCAGTTTCAGGGAGTAGGTGCGGCGCGCGTTGCCGCTGTGCCACGCGGCGAGGACGGTCTGGCCGTTCAGTTCGCGGGTGAACAGCAGCAGCTGTCCGCTGACGCGGTCGGGGGTGGGCAGCAGGGTCTGCGAGCCGTTGCTGAGGGCGGGGCTGGCCTTGCGCGCGGCGATGGCGGCTTTCGTGGCGTCGAACACGGCGCGCTCGGCGGGGGTCCACTGGTCCTCGAAGCGCATGTCGCGGCGGTTGTCGGGGTCCGTGCCGCCGCGCATGGCGATCTCGGTGCCCTGCCAGATAACGGGCACGCCGCGCAGGGTCATCAGGGCGCGCAGGCCGTAGCGGGTGCGCTCCTGGCCGACGTCCTCGAACAGGCTGCCCTGCGCGAAGCGCGGCACGTCGTGGTTGTCGAGGAACAGCGCCACCTCGCCCGGGCGGGGCAGTTCACCCTGGCGGGCAAGGACGCTGCGAACGGCGTCCAGGCTGCTCTCGCCCATCACGCTGGCCTTCATGGCGTCCTGCAGGCTGAACAGGAACAGGCTGTCGAAGCCCGCCTTCTGCCAGTCGGCGACGGTGCCGGTGTCCGCGCCGAACCACTCGCCCAGCGTCCAAGTGCCCGCCTGCCGGTCGGCGGCCAGCAGGTCGTTCAGGAAGGGCCGCTCGACGTGCTTGATCGCGTCGTACCGGAACGCGTTCACACCCTGTTCACGCCAGAAGTTCGCGTTGCCGAGCAGCAGGTCACGCACCTGCGGGTTGCTCTGGCGCAGGTCTGGCAGGCCCGACAGGGGGCAGTCCACGTCCTTGTTCTGGGTGGCGTCGCAGGTGGCCTGCGTGTTGAACCAGTCCCGGCGGACGCGCACGGCGGCGGCCTCGTAGCCGTAGTGGTTGATGACCTGATCGAGCACGACGCGCATTCCGGCGCCCTGCGCGGCCTTCACGAACGTCCCGAAGTCCGCCAGCGTCCCGAAGTGCGGGTCCACGTTCCGGAAGTCGGCGGGCCAGTACCCGTGGTACCCGGCGGTGCCGAACGAGTTCGCCGCCTGCTGCTGGTACACCGGCGTGAGCCACACGGACGTCGCCCCCAGCCGCTGGATGTATGCGAGTTTCTGCGTGAGGCCCGGCAGGTCCCCGCCGTGCCACGCGCGCGGGTCGTCGCGGTTCACACCCTGGTTGTTCGCGGGGTTCCCGTCGAAGAAGCGGTCGGGCATGACCTGATAGATCACCTGCCCCTCGAAATGGGGGATGGGCAGGGCCGTCTGCGCGCCCGACCCGCCCGTGAGGGAGGTCAGCAGCGCGCCCAGCAGGGCGAGGTGTCGCATGCCCGCATGGTATCGCTTCCAGCGACGGGGTGGATGGGTGACGGTTGAAAGTTGAGAGAGGGGGTCATCCCCAGTCCCCGCGCACGGAAAAGGGGAGAGGCCGCAACCTCCCCCCACAACCGATAGCCCACACCCCAATCGTCAACCGGTGTTGCGGACGCCCGCCGCGATGCCCTGGATGCTCAGGAGCAGGGGACGCTCGAACTCGTCGAGGCCGCCGTCCTTGCCGCGGCTGCGGCGCAGGAGTTCCACCTGGATGCGGTGAATCGGGTCGATGTACGGGTTGCGCAGGCCGATGCTTTCCTTCAGGCGCGGCTCGTTCGCCATCAGGTCCGCGCCCACCACGTCCTGCACCAGCGCCACCGTGCGGGCATAGGCGTCTTTCAGGTGCGTGGCGAGCGGGTGCGCGTCCCCCTCGGGCAGCAGGCGCAGGTACTCGTCGAAGATCAGCGGGTCGCTCTTGGCGAGGCTCATCTGCGCGTTGTCCAGCACCGTCCGGAAGAACGGCCACGTGGCGTACATCTCGCGGGCGGTCTCCACGCCGATCTCCTGCAGGCCCTCCTGAAGTCCGTACCAGCCGGGGAGGTTGGCGCGGTTCTGCGTCCAGCTCATCACCCACGGAATGGCGCGCAGGTTGCCCAGCGTGGGCGCGCCGGGGCGACGCACCGGGCGGGACGCGATGTTCAGCCGGGCGATCTCGTGGATGGGCGTCACGTGCTCGAAGAACGGCAGGAACGCCGGGTCGTCCACCAGCGCGCGGTACGCGCGGGCGCTGCTCGCGGCGGCGCGGGTCATGGCGTCCGTCCACGCGGGCTTCAGCTCCCCGGCGGGGCGCGCGGCGGACAGCAGCAGCCCGTACAGCGCCTGCTCCAGGTTACGGCGCGCCAGGACCGGGTGGCTGTACTTGTCGGCCAGCGCCTCGCCCTGCTCGGTGATGCGCAGCCCCGCGTCGATGGTCCCCGCCGGCTGCCCGAGGATCGCGCGGCTGGCCGGGCCGCCTCCCCGGCCGATGCTGGTGCCGCGCCCGTGGAAGAAGCGCCAGCGCACCCCGGCGCGGCGGCACACGTCACTGATCTGCCGCTGCGCCTCGTGCAGCGCCCAGTTCGCCGCGAGGAACCCCGTGTCCTTGTTGCTGTCGCTGTACCCCAGCATGATCTCCTGCACGTCCCCGCCCAGCACCGCGCGGTACTCGGGCAGCGACAGCAGCTCCCACACGACCTGCGGCGCCCGCTGCAGGTCGTCCAGCGTCTCGAACAGCGGCACGGGCAGGATGCGCAGCCCGACCTCGCGCGCCAGGATCAGAGGTTCGAGCACGTCACTGACCGACTCGGCCATGCTGATCACGTACCGCCCGAACGCGCGCGGCCCGGCGCGGCGCACCGCGTCCCGCACCTCGCGCACCGGACCGACCGCCGTTTCCAGGGTGTCCGGCAGCGCCTCCCCGGCGGGCCACAGCGGGCGGCGCGAGCGCAGCTCGCGGATCAGGAGTTCCTGCTTGGCATGCTCGGGCAGGGCCGCGTAGTCGGCCTCCACGCCCGAGGCGCGCAGCAGCTCCGCGACCGCCGCGCCCGTCTGCCCGCTGTGCTCGCGCACGTCCAGGCTCACGAGGTGCTGCCCGAACACCCGCGCGACCGTCAGCAGCGGCGACAGCAGCTGCTCCGCCGTGCGGCGCTGCCCATCCGCGATCAGGCGCGCTTCCAGCGCCTCCAGGCGACCGACCAGATCCAGCGTCTGACCGTCCTTCACCGCGTCGAACAGGCTCTGCAGCTCCTCACGGTACGCCTCCGCGCCCTCGTCCTCCTGGCTGAGGTCCGCGAATGCCTGCCGGATCAGGCCCAGCATCACCTCACGCGCCCGCTCGCCGTGCAGCGCCAGCGTCTCCCGCGTCGCCTGCGGCGTCACGAACGGGTTCCCGTCCCGGTCCCCGCCCATCCAAGACGAGAAGCTCAGCGGCAGCGTCGCCGCCGTGTCCCGCCCGAACACCTCGCGGAACGCGCCGCGCAGGTCCCGCTGCAACGCCGGGAGCGCCTGCGCGATGCTCGACACGTACGTCAGGCCACCCTTCACCTCGTCCAGCACGGTGGGTTTCAGGCGGCGCAGTTCCGGCGTGCGCCAGAGCGCCTCCACGTGCGCGGCGATCGCGGCGGCCTCCGGGCCGTCCACGCCCCCCTCGCTGAGGGTCGGCAGGGCCCGCGCCACCTGCTCCAGGTGACGGCGCACCGTGCGGCGACGCATCTCCGTCGGGTGCGCCGTGAACGTCAGGCCCAGATCCAGCCTCGAGAGCAGCGCCTCGACCTCCTCGGCCCTCAGGCCCTGCGCCTTCAACTCCTGCATCGCCTGCGCCAGACTCTGCGGGCGCACCCCCACCGACGCGCGCAGCACCCGCACCCGCTCGTACTCCTCGGCCAGGTTCACCAGCTGGAAGTACCACGTAAAAGCCCGCGCCAGGTTCCCCGCATCCTGCCCGGACAGTCCCGCCAGCATCGCGCGCAGCTCCGCGTCGCTGCCCCCGGCCCGCACCTCGCGCACCAGGGCGCGCGTGCGCTCCACCAGCTCGAAGAACGCCTCGCCCTCCTGTTCCTTCAGCACCTGACCCAGCGTGCGGCCCAGCAGGTTCACATCACTCCGAATGCTCATGCTCACTCCCTTCAACCGGCAGGGAACCCGTTCAGCTCTCCTGCCCTTCCACGTAACGGTACCGTTCAATGCCCACGGCGCGGTTCCCCTCTATCTGGACAAAGACGCCGTTCAGTTCCGACGGACCGTCCGCCGCGCCGTACCGGTGCGGACGCTCGGTCACGAACCGCTCGATCGGGCCGTGCGGATCACTGCCGATGATCGACTCGAACGGCCCGGTGAAGCCCGCGTCCGCCTGGAACGCCGTGCCGCCCGGCAGGATCCGTGTGTCCGCCGTGGGCACGTGCGTGTGCGTGCCGATCACCGCCGCCACCCGCCCGTCCAGGTACCGGGCCATGCCCTGCTTCTCGCTGGTCGCCTCGGCGTGGAAATCCACGAACACGCTGCCCAGATCGTCGCGTTCCAGCAGCGTGTCCATCGCGCGGAACGGGTTGTCCACCGCCTCCATGAACACCCGGCCCAGCAGGTTCACGACCGTCAACCGCTCCGTGCCCTGCGCGGTCTTCACGTCGAAGCTGCGCCAGCCCACCCCCGGCGTGCCCGGATCGCTGTAGTTCAGCGGGCGCACGATCGGGTACGTGCCCTCGTCCTGCATCAGCACGTACACGTCCTTGTGATGCCACGCGTGATTCCCCAGCGTCATGCAGTGCGCCCCGGCCTTCAGCGCGCCGTCCGCGCCCTCGCGGTGCAGGCCGAAGCCGCCCGCCGCGTTCTCCATGTTCACCACGATGAAATCCGCCTTCGACCGCAGGGTCGGCAGGTGCGCGCCCAGCACCCGCCGCCCCGCCGCCGCGAACACATCCCCCACAAACAGCAACCTGATCATTCGGTCAGGCTACCGTGTCGCGGCCACCCGGCCGTCACGTGCCCGCGCCGTAACGCGCCCGTAAGTGCCGGGGCGCACCGTGTGATCAGGAGGACATGACATGACATACATCCTGGTCACGACGGACGGCAGTGAACTCGGTCACCTGGCCCTGCCGCACGCGCGGGCGCTGGCGGACGCGCTGCACGCACAGCTGACGGTCCTGAGCGTCGTGCTGGACGACACGATGCTCGTGGGGGAGTTCGCGTACATCCCGCCGGTGAGCGGTCCGGACGAGGCGGCGCGGGTGCAGGCCACGCGGGAGGATCTCGCCGCGCGGCTGCCGGGCGCAGTCGTCAGGGTGGATCTGGCGCGTGGGCGGCACACGATCCGCGCGATCCTCGACGCCGCCGCTGAGCTGCGCCCCGACCTGATCGTCATGGGCACGCACGGCCGCAGCGGGCTGGGCCGGGCGCTGCTGGGCAGCGTCGCCGAGGGGGTCGCGCATCACGCCACCGCGCCGGTCCTGCTGGTGCGCGAGGGGCAGCCCGTGACGCGCTGGGCCGCGCCGGGGGCGCTGGGTGGTCCGGGGGGACGGCCGAGCGGCCCGGTCGCCTGAAGGCGATGTCGGGGGTGGCTCGCGTTCCGGGGGGGACGCGGGTCACCGTCTGCCCCGCGGCGGGCGGGTAGACTGGCGCGTTATGGCGGCGGTCAGGAAACCAGAAGTGATGAGCCCGGTGGGCGGTGAGGCGCAACTGCGCGCCGCAGTGGAGGCCGGCGCGGACGCCGTGTTCTTCGGCGTGAATCCCGCGCGGGGCGAGGGCCGCGCGGACGGGGCGGGCTTCCACGCCCGTGCGAAGGTCGGCTTCGATCTGGAGGCCCTGCCGGACATCATGGGCGGCCTGCACGCGCGTGGCGTGCTGGGCTTCGTGACGTTCAACGTGCTGGTGTTCGACCGGGAGCTGCGGCAGGCCGAGCGGCAGCTGATGGCCCTGGCGGAGGCCGGGGTGGACGCGCTGATCGTGCAGGATCACGGCGTGGCGCGCTTGGCGCACGAGATCTGCCCGGACCTGCCCATTCACGGCAGCACGCAGATGAGCATCACGTCCGCCGAGGGCGCCGAACTCGCGCGGCGCTTCGGGGCGAGCCGCGTGGTGCTGGGCCGCGAACTGAGCCTGCGCGACATCGAGCGGATCAAGAACGCGACCGACATCGAACTGGAGACGTTCGTGCACGGCGCGCTGTGCGTCAGTTACTCCGGGCAGTGTTTTTCCAGTGAGGCCTGGGGTGGGCGCAGCGCGAACCGCGGGCAGTGCGCGCAGGCGTGCCGCCTCCCGTACGAGCTGTTCGTGGACGGCGAGCACCGTGACCTGGGCGACGCCCGCTACCTGCTCTCGCCCGGCGACCTGTACGCGCTGCATCAGGTGCCCGATCTGGTGCGGATCGGCGTGGACTGCCTGAAGATCGAGGGCCGTTACAAGGACGCCGAGTTCGTCGCCCTGACGACCGCCGCGTACCGCAGGGCGGTGGACGAGGCCTGGGCGGGCCTGCCGCTGAGCGTCACCGCGCAGGAGGAACGCGACCTGGAACAGGTGTACTCGCGTGGGTTGGGGCCGCACTTCATGGCGGGCACCAACCACCAGACCGTCGTGCGTGGCCGCGCGCCGAGGCACCGTGGCGTGCGCGTCGGCACCGTGCGCGGCGTGACCGAACGTGGCGTGCTGGTCGAACTGAGCGAGGTCGTGAAACCCGGCGACGGACTGGTGTTCGACCCCGCGAACTGGCGCACCCCCGAGGGACGCGAGGAGGGGGGCTTCCTGTACGGCCTGTGGCAGGACGGCCGTCAGCTGGACGACGTGGCGCTGGACGGCGTGCGCGCCGGCGGCCTGTACGAGCTGCGCTTCGGGCGCGGCGCAGTCGACGGCCGCCGCGTGCGCGAGGGTGACCCGGTGTGGCGCACCCAGGACCCCACCCTGGCCGCCCGCGTGAAACCGCTGGTGGAGGCCGCCGATCCGCTGCACACCCGCCCGGTGGACGCGCACTTCGTCGGGCACGTGGGCCAGCCGCCGGCGCTGACCCTGACCGACGGGCAGGGCCGTAGCGTGACCATCACGCTGCCCGAACCCCTCTCGGAGGCCCGGAATCGCGCGCTGGACGAGGCGGGCCTGCGCGAGCAGCTGGGGAAACTGGGCGGCACGCCGTACCACCTCGGGGCCCTCAGCACCGACCTGCGCGGGGCGGGCTTCCTGCCGGTCAGCGCCCTGAACGCCCTGCGCCGCGAGGCCGCCGCCGCCCTGACCGACGCCCGCGCCGCCGCGCCCGAGCGCACCGTCACCCCGCGCCTGGACGACGCGCTGGCCGCCCTGACCCGCCCGCAGGCCCCCGCGCCCACCGCGACGCGCCTGCACGCGCTGGTCCGCACGCCCGAACAGCTGGACGCCGCGCTTGCGGCCCGGCCCGACTCGGTCACGCTGGACTACCTGGAACTGTACGGCCTGAAACCCAGCGTGGAACGCGTCAGGGCCGCCGGAATCCCCGTGCGGGTCGCCAGCCCCCGCATCCTGAAACCCACCGAGCAGAACCTCCAGAAATTCCTCGAATCCCTGGATGCGGGCATCCTGGTCCGCAGCGGCGGCCTGCTGGAAGGCCTGCATGAGGCCGGGACGACCGCAGAACTGACGGGGGATTTCAGCCTGAACGCCGCGAACGTCCTGACCACCCGCGCGCTGCTGGACCTGGGCCTGACCCGCCTGACGCCCACCTTCGACCTGAACGCGCAGCAGATCACCGAACTGGCCTCCCTCGTGGGCGGCGCCGCACTGGAACCCGTCGCGTATGGACACCTGCCGGTCTTCCACACCGAACACTGCGTGTTCTGCCGCTTCCTGAGCAGCGGCACCGACTACACGAACTGCGGTCACCCCTGCGAATCGCACCGCGTCGCCCTGCGCGACGAGCGGGGCCGCGCGCACCCGGTCATGGCGGACGTCGGCTGCCGCAACACCGTCTTCGAGGGCCGCCCCCAGGTGGCCGCCGCGCACCTGCGCGACTGGCACGCGGCGGGCATCCGCGACCTGCGCCTGGAATTCGTGCACGAGACGCCCGAACAGGTCCGCGAGGTCATCCACGCCCACCGCGCGTACCTGCGGGGCGAACTGACCGCCGCGCAACTCCAGGCGGCGCTGGACGAGCAGGTGGACCAGGGCACCACCGAGGGCAGCCTGTTCGTCCCGAACGACTTCGGGCTGCTGGACGCCCTGCCCATCCTGAGCTGACCCGGTCTCTGAGCCGAGCAGAGGAAAACGGACGCGCTGTCTCCCCCGGAATGCCCCCTGCCGGGGGCGTTTTCCTGGCCCGGCTCGTTTCTCACGTACGGCGCGCGGGGCTGTGTACGCTGGGTCATGGCGACCCTGGCGCACCCGGTGAAGGTGGAACGGCACGACGTGCTGGGTCGGCAGCATCACACGAACACCGGGGTGCGCCCGGTGCACACGTACCACCGCACGCCGCAGGGACTGTACGTCGCGCGGACGTTCGCGGGCCACCCGCGCATCCGGCACTGGCAGGCGCACCTGCTGCCCAAACTGAACCTCGTGGCGTGCCGCTACGACTTCCACGGGCGGCGCGAGCACGACTACTACCTGGACGTGGCGAACATCAGCCAGCAGGACGGCGTGTGGGAGGTCCGGGACCTGTACCTGGACCTGATCGTGCATGACGGCCTGATGGCCGAGATCGTGGACACGGACGAACTGCTGGCCTCACGCGCCGCCGGGCTGATCGGCGAGTGCGAGGCGCTGCGGGCCGTGCAGATCGCGCACGACACGCTGTCCGGACTGGCCCGCGCCCGCTACAGCCTGAACGACTGGCTGGCGACGCGCGGCGTGCGGCTGCACTGGCACGAGTGGAGCCTGCTCAGCCGCTGACCTGCCGCACCGGCGGACCGCCCAGGCCGCTACCCTGGAGGGCATGATCGACGCTGCCGCCGACCCGCAGGCCCGACTGGAGGCCGCCCTGCCCGCCGCCCTGGAGCGCCTGCGGGCCACGCCGGGCGCCTACGCGGCCCTGTGGTGCGGGAGTGCCGCGCGGGGCGAGGGGAACGCGCACAGCGACCTCGACTTCCACGTGCTCGTGAGAGGCGACGACCGCTGGCGCGCGAACTACGTCGTGGAGGGTGTGCCGGTCGAGGCGTTCCACAACCCCGTGCGGAAGGTCCGCGCGATGTTCGCCGCCGGGCAGGGCGACACCATCACCATGTACGCCGAGGGCCGCCCCGTGTGGCCGCACCCGGACCTGGACGCCCTGATCGCCGAGGCCCGCGCCCTGCACGCCGCCGGGCCGGACCCGCGCCCCCTGGGGCAGCAGGCCCGCTTCCGGCTGGTCGAGGAGGTCATGGACGCCCGAGCCCTGGCCGGGGCGGACGACCCGCTGCACGTGCTCGTGGCGTGCCGCGCCGCCGGACTGGCCGTGGAGGCGCTGTTCGGGGCGCGCGGCTGGTGGGCGGTCAAACCGCAGCGCTGGCTGAGCACGCTGGCTGGGCGTGATCCGCAGGCCGCCCACGACCTCCGGGCCGTCCTGACTGCGCCGGACGCCGGGGCGCGGCAGGCGGCGCTGGAGGCCCTGACCGTCCGCGTGACCGGCGACCTGACGTACCACGAGGGCGGCAGCGACCCGGTCCCGGTGCCCTGACCCCCCGATCCCCTGACCGCCGCCGGCGGGGTGAACCTGAAGAGCGTTCAGGCGCCCCTCAGCCGCCCGTGGGGTGGGCCGGGCAGACTGCCGGTCAGATGGCACGCTTCTCGAACCGCAGTCTCAGCAGTGGCCCCGGCGGGCGCGGCACCCGCGTGGACGGCCGGAAAGTCCTCGTCCTGATCCTCGCCGGGGGGAAGGGCGAGCGGCTGGGCGTCCTGACGCAGGAGCGCGCCAAGCCCGCCCTGACCTTCGGCGGCACGTACCGCCTGATCGACTTCGCGCTGAGCAACTGCATGCACAGCGGCCTGCCCGACGTGTGGGTGCTGGAGGAATACCAGCTGCACACCCTGAACGACCACCTGACCAACGGCCGCCCCTGGGACCTGGACCGCACGTACGGCGGCCTGGAGGTGCTGCCCCCCAGCCCGGACACCCTGACCGGCGCACTGGAGGACGCAGGCAACGCGGACGCACTGCACGCCCACCGGCACCTGATCCGCTCGTTCGCGCCGGACGTGCTGGTCGTTCTGTCCGCCGATCACGTGTACACCCTGGACTACACCGAGGTCATCCGCCATCACCTGAAGGTCGGCGCGGCAGTTACGATGGTCACCACCGACCTGCCCGCCGGGGAGGACGCGGGCCGTTTCGGGAACGTGCAGGTCACGAAACGGGGCCGCGTGAAGCGCTTCGCGTACAAACCCGAAGAGCCGCTGGGTGGCTCCATCACCACCGAGGTCTTCGTGTACGACGCGCCCGCGCTGCTGCGCACCCTGGACGACCTGCGCGCCGCCACGCCCGCCGGGAAGGGCCTGGGGGACTTCGGGCACGCGCTGATCCCCGCGTTCGTGAAGGCGAAGACGGCGCACGCGTACGCCCTGGACGGCTACTGGCTGGACGTGGGCCTGCCCAGCGCGTACTTCCGCGCGCACCAGGACCTGCTCGCGGGCCGCTCGGTGCGGCTGGACGCGCCCGACTGGCCGGTCCTGAGCAGCAGCATCCCCCGCATGCCCGCCCGGATCGCGCAGGGCGCGCGGGTGGAGGACAGTCTCGTGTCGTACGGCTGCCACGTGCAGGGCCGAGTGATCCGCTCGGTGCTGTCCCCCGGCGTGACCGTGGAGGCCGGGGCGGTCGTCGAGGACACCGTGATCCTCCGCGACGCGACCATCCGCGCCGGAGCGCACGTCCGCCGCGCCGTCGTGGACGAGGAGGCCGTCATCGCCGCCTGCGTGGACGGAGGCCCGGACGGTCTGGCCGTGATCGGCGCACGCGCCCACATCGCCGCGCCCGTCAAGGGTGACACGCAGGTCGAACCGGGCCGCCGCTGGCGCAGGGGCTCCCGCGAGCGCACCGCCGACGAGTGAAGCAGAACCCCCTCCCACCCATCCGGCCGGAGGGGGCAGGGGAGGGGCCGGTCAGTCCGTCCCGCTGGGCGCGTACCCGGACAGCGCCGGGTCTTCCACCCGCCGCAGCGCCGGGTTCAGCAGTTGCAGGCCTGCTACGACGGCCAGCGTCAGCCCCGCCGCGACGGCCACGCCGCCCGGTGCGTACCGCGCGGCCAGGAGGCCCGCCAGCGCGCTGCTGGCCGGGGACGTGAACTGCGCGATCAGGCGGCGGACGCTGAACACCCGCCCCTGCAACTCGGGCGGCACCTGCGACTGCCAGATGCTCTGCGAGTGCGCGTTCATTGCCGGGAACGTCAGCCCCATGACCAGCAGGGCCGCCGCTGCGCCCAGCACGGTGCCCGCCGCACCGAACGCCGCGAAACTCAAGCCCGAGACGATCATGGGCACCAGCACACCCAGCACCCGGTTCCGTTTCAGGCCGCCCCAGGTGCTGATCAGCACGCCGCCCAGCACGCCGCCGACGCTCTGCACGACGGCCAGGGTCGCCAGCGTGCCCTGGAGCGTCCCGCCGCGTGCCTCCCAGTCGCCATTCAGGCCGAACTTCACGATCAGGGGCTCCAGCACCCCCAGGTTGCTCGTGCACAGGTTCGCCACGGCAAAGGTCAGCAGCAGGGCCAGCAGCGGCCGCCGCTGCCCGATGAACACCCACCCGAAGCGCATGTCCGCCAGCAGACTGCCGCGCCCCGCGCCCTCCCGCCGCACCGGGGACGGCACGCGCAACCGCGACAGGATCAGCACCGCCACCAGGAACGTCACCGCGTCCACCGCGTACGCGAACGGCACCCCGTCATGCAGGCCCGAGAGCCACGCCGGACCGCTCCCATTCTCGCGCAGCAGCGCGGGCACGCCGATCAGCAGCGCCGCCGCCGCCGGACCCACCAGCCCCGCCAGACTCCAGACCGTCTGCATCATCCCGTTCGCGCGCGGCAGCCGCTCGCGCGGCACCAGACTCGTGTAACTCGCGTCGAACGCCGACCCGTGGAAGGTGGACACCGCGCCCATCAGGGCCGTGAGGACCACCATCGCCCACAGTGGCGTCGCCGCCGAACCCACCAGCAGCAGCGTCCCCAGCGTCAACGCGACCCCCGCCACGTCGCACGCCAGCATGATCCGCCGCCGGTCGTGCCGGTCTGTCCACGCGCCCGCCAGCGGCGCCAGCAGCGTCGCCGTGAGCGCCCACGCCAGCGCGGTCAGCGACAGCGCCGCCGCCAGCTGCGGTTTCTGCTCCGCCAGCGGAAACCGCGTCTGCGTCAGGTAGATGTTGAACGCGAACCCCGCGATGGCCGACCCGATCACGCTCAGCGCCTGCGACCCCCACAGCCACAGGAACGTCCGCCACCCATCCGGCGGCGACAGGGATTCAGGGGCAGCAGGGGAGGTCATGCGCCCAGCGTAGGCCCGCCCCCACGCGCCGCACATGCGCCAGATGACCTGCCCTACCCTGACCACATGCTGCGCCTGCACGCCACCCCCACCCCCGACACGGACGCCCTCCTGACCCGCGCCATGTCCCCCGACCCGGCCCGCATCCAGGCCGCGCTGCACCGCGCCCGCACCGACCCCGACTGGCAGCTGCACACCTGGGAGGCCGGGGGGAAGGTCGTCTGCGCCGCCACACTCACCGTCCACGGAGCACACGGCACCGTCCGGTACATCGGCACGCACCCCACTCACACCGGGCAGGGCCACGCCCGAGCCCTCCTGCACGCCCTGATGAACACCCTGCACCTGCACACCCTGACCGCCGAAACGGACGATGACGCCGCCGACTTCTACCGCCGCAGCGGCTTCCACGTCCAGGAAATCCCCAGCCCCTGGGACCGCCGCCGCTACCGCTGCACCCTCACGCGCGAGGCGTGATCAGGCCGGGAGACCGCGCCCGCGTCAACCCCGCAGCGGCTCAGGCCAGAGGTGCAGGTGATCCACAAGGACCTACTTCTGCCGGAGTTTCTTGCGTTCCTGCACGGCGAGTTCGTCCACGCGTTCGTTCTCGCCGTGCCCGGCGTGCCCCTTGACCCACACGAACGTCAGGGCGTGCGTGCGGGCCTGCGCGATGAGTTCCTCCCACAGGTCCTGGTTCTTCACGGGGTCGCCCCCGGCGGTCTTCCAGCCGTTGCGCTGCCACTTCAGGATCCAGCCGTCCGTGAACGCCTTGCGCAGGTACTGGCTGTCGGTCACGACCCGCACCTGGCAGGGTCGTTTGAGGACCTTCAGGCCTTCGAGGAGGCCGCGCAGTTCCATGCGGTTGTTGGTGGTGCCTTCCTCGTTGCCGCTCAGGACGAGTTCCTTGCCCTTGTAGTTGAGGATGGTGGCCCAGCCGCCGTGTCCGGCCTGGGTGTCGCACGCGCCGTCGCTGTACAGTTCGACGTTCTCCCCGGTGATGGGCGCGTCTGGCTGGATGCCGGCCTTGATGGGCAGGCGGTCGCGCGCGGCGGCCTGCGCTTTCTGCGCGGAAGATTGGGGGCGGTGCGGGCGGGACATCCTGGGAACTGTAGGGATGGGCGGCCCGTACTGTCAAGCATGATCCGCTCGCCGCTGACCATTCCTGAACCGGACCGTACACCCGCGATTGTCACGCACCTGTCGCCGCTGGCGGGGTTCCTGATCCCGACGGTGGGGAACCTGCTGGGGCCGCTGGTGGCGTGGCTGGCGTACCGGGACCGCAGCCGCGCTCTGGACGATCAGGGCAAGGAGGCGCTGAACTTCCAGATCAGCTGGTGGCTGTACTCGCTGGTGGTGGGCGTGCTGGGCTTCGCGCTGTTCAGCCTGGGCCTGCTGGGGGGTGCGGTGGGCGCGGCGGCGGGCGCGCCGGACGTGGGGGCGTTCGCGTTCCTGGGGTCGTTCGGAGCGTTCTTCCTGCTGTTCCTGCCGGTGCTGCTGATCACGAGTCTGGTGCCGTTCGTGTTCATGATCCTGGCGGTGGTGCGGGTCAGTGCGGGGCAGGCGTACCATTACCCGCTCAGCATCCGCTTTCTGAAGTAAAGCGCTGGGTAAAGCAGGACATTACCGGGGTATGCTGCCCGCATGCGGATCATGGCTGTGTTTGCGCACCCGGACGACGAGATCGGGTGCATCGGGACGCTGGCGAAGCACGCGGCGCGCGGGGACGAGGTGCTGCTGGTCTGGACGACGCTGGGGGAACTCGCCAGTCAGTTCGGGGACACCTCGCACGAGGAGGTGACCCGCGTGCGCCGCGAGCATGGCGCGTGGGTCGCCCAGAGGATCGGGGCGCGGTATCACTTCTTCGACATGGGGGACAGCCGCATGACGGGCGGCCGCGCCGAGGCGCTGCAACTGGCGCGGCTGTACGCGCAGTTCCGGCCGAACGCGGTGATCACCTGGAGTGACGATCACCCGCACCCGGATCACCGGATGACCGCGAAGATCGCGTTCGATGCGATCACGCTGGCGCGCATCCCGAAGATCATCAACGAGGCGGGGGGCGCCGCAATGCCGCCTGCGCCGGACCTGAGCGGGGACGCCGCGCCGGAAAGTGGCGAGGACGTGCGCCGCCTGGACGCGTGGCGGGACCCGGTGCGTTTCTACCAGTACTTCGCGCCCGCCAGCCCCTACCCGGAGGTGTTCGTGAACACGGCGGACACCCTGGACGTCGCGGCGGAGGTCATGGGCTTCTATCAGGCGTTCTACAGGTGGCAGTGGACGGCGGAGCAGTACCGGGCGGCGCGGGTGGACCTGGGTCGCCTGGCGGGCGTGGGCGCGGCCGAGCGGTTCAACCTGCGGGTCACGCACCTGCCCGCGCGGGACTACCTGCACTGACCGGGACTGCCCTGACCGGCGCCGAGTGAGCGGTTTGGGGGGCGGGACGCGCGCCCGGCGGGGAACGCGCTACAGTGTCGGGGCATGTCGGAGTCCATTCACATCAAGCAGACGATCGTGGTCCGTGCCCGCCCGGACGTCCTGTACCGCCTCGCGCTGGAGCCGAAACGCCGCGCGAAATGGGACCCGAACCTCGCCAAGGCCGAGTACGAGGGCGAGGGCGGCCGCCTCGCGAACAACTCGCTCGTGCGCTTCAAGTTCACGCGCCGCCTGCTGGGCCTGAGCTTCACCGCGAAGTACGGGCAGCTTCAGGCTCCGCAGCGCGGCGGCTGGGAAAGCGTCCGGCACGTCGGCCCGCTGGAGAAACTCACGCAGGGCTGGATCTTCAAACCCATGCCCGGCGGGACCGAGGTGACCCTGACCGTGCACGGCAAGGTCCGTTACAAGTGGGTGCGGGTACCCGTCGAGCGCGTCCTGCACAACATGGTCGCCACGACCCTGCTGGAACTCCAGCGGACCGTGGACGCCCAGGGCGCGCAGCTCATGGAGGACATGGGCCGCGAACTGGCCGAGAAGCAGAAAGCCGACCAGAAGGCCGCGAAGGAAGCCGCGAAGGCCGCCAAGCGCAAGAAGTAAGGTCGACGCAGATCGCGCCCCGGTTCAGCTGGGGCGCGACGTCGTTTGGCGCTCCTCGTCCGGCGTGAGGATCAGCACCGTGCCGTCCTTCGTTCCGAACGCCGTCCAGGGTTCCTCCGCACGGACGCGGTAGCCCTCGGCGGGGCGCAGGCGCACGAAATTGCTCAGCGGGAGATCCACGACCGCCTCGCCACTCAGACACAGCAGCCAGCCGGTCTCGGCAGGCCCGGACAGGGTGCCGGACAGGTTCACGACGCGCACGCGACCGCCGGGCAGCCGCACCCACTCGCCGGGACTGCCCTGCGCCAGCCGCGCCAGATGCAGGGATTGAGGAACGTCAGGTTTCACGGGCGTCACAGTGGAGCACGTCATATCACGCCCCGGCCCGCGTGAGGGCAGAGGGCCAGGAAACGTCCAACGCCCAGCGCACGGCTGTCCAGCTCAGCTGCACTCGATCCGGCCGCATGAAAGATCCCGCCGACTTCTGGGCGAGGTGGCGGGACGTGATGGGCTGACTCCTTACTCGCCGCGCGCGGCCTGATTGAGTTTCTTGCTGGCTTGGAGGGCCATGCCCTTGGCTTTCTTGACGTCCAGACCGAGTTCAGGGGCGACGTCCTCGACCTTGCGTCCCTCGCCGCGCGTGGCGGTCACGAGGCGGCGTTCGGGGTCGCTCAGGACGCCCAGGTGGGGTTGCAGGTCCGCCCAGGTGAACGTGGTCTTGGCGGGTGCGGCTTTCGCGGCTGGCTTCTTCGCAGCGGGTTTTTTGATTGCCGCCTTGCTGGCGGCGGGTTTCTTCGCCCCGGCCTTCGCGGTGGTCTTGCTCGTGCCGGTCTTGGGCGCAGCCTTCTTGGTGGCGGTCGCCTTGCCGGGTTTCTTCTTGGGTTCCTTGCCGCGTTCCTCCAGGATTTCCAGGGCGCGTTCGGCGGTCAGGTTTTCCGGAGTCTCACCCTTGCGCAGCGTGGCGTTGCGTTCGCCGTCGGTCAGGTACGGTCCGAAGCGGCCGTCCTTGAGCTGGATAGCGGCGCGGCCCGGGAACTCGAAGGTGCGCAGCGGTCCGGCGGCGGCGGCGCGTGCCCGGAAGCGCGGTTGCAGGAACAGCGCTTCTGCCTCGGGCAGCGTCACCGTGAACAGCTGCTCGTGCGTGGCGAGGCTGCGGCTGTCGTTCCCGCGTTTCAGGTACGGGCCGTACTTGCCGTTGAACGCCCAGACTTCCTCGCCCTCGCTGCTGCCCACCAGTCGGGGCAGGGTCAGGAGTTGCAGGGCGCGCTCCAGGCTCAGGGTGCCCAGGTCGTCGCCGGGGAAGAGGCTCGCGCTGCGCGCCGGTGGGTTCGTGTCGCCCAGCGTCACGTAGGGGCCGTACCGTCCGGCGCGGGCCACGACGGGCATCCCGGTGTCCGGGTCGGTGCCCAGGGGGCGGTCGCCGCTGGGCCGCGCGAGGATTTCCTCGGCCTTCTCGGCGGTCAGTTCGTCCGGCGCGAGGTCCTCGGGCAGGTTCGCCTTCTGCTCGCCGCGTTCCATGTACGGCCCGAAGCGGCCCACGCGGACTTCCACGCCGCTGCCTTCCAGTTTCGGCACGCGGATGGTGGCGATGCCGCGCGCGTCGATCTCGCCCATCTGCCGCTCGATGGTGGGTTTCAACGCCATGCCCTGCCCCTGGTCCCCCAGGTAGAAGCGCTTGAGGTACGGCACGCGGCTCTCGCGCCCCCCGGCGATCTCGTCGAGGTCCTCTTCCATCTTCGCGGTGAAGTCGTAGTCCACCAGCGTCCCGAAGTGGTGCTCCAGCAGGGCGCTCGTGGCGAATGCCGTCCAGGACGGAATCAGCGCCTGCCCCTTCTTCGTGGCGTACCCACGGTCCTGGATGGTGCCCAGGATGCTCGCGTACGTGCTCGGACGCCCGATCCCGGCGGCCTCCAGCGACTGCACCAGACTGGCCTCCGTGAAACGGGCGGGGGGCTGGGTCTCGTGCCCCTCGGGTTTGGCGCCGTCCGCCGTCACGCGCTGTCCCTCACTCAGGGGGGGCAGGGGCGTCTCGCGGTCCTCCAGCGCGGCGCTGGGATCGTCGCTGCCCTCCACGTACGCGCGCAGGAAGCCGGGGAAGTCGATGGTGCGGCCCGACGCGCTCAGGGCCACCTCCTCACCCCCCTTCGCCTTGCCGCCCAGGCGGACGCGCAGCCCACGACCACGCGCGTCGGCCATCTGGCAGGCGACCGTGCGCTTCCAGATCAGGTCGTACAGGCGCCACTCGTCGCCGGACAGTTCGGTCTTCAGGCTGTCGGGCGTGCGGAAGCTGCTCCCGGCCGGGCGGATCGCCTCGTGGGCCTCCTGCGCGTTCTTCGCCTTCTTCGTGTACACGCGCGGCTGCGGCGACAGGTAGTTCGCGCCGTACATCTGCGCCACCTGCGACCGCGCCGCCTTCACGGCCTCCTCGGAGAGGTTCGTGGAATCCGTACGCATATAGGTGATGTAGCCCTGCTCATACAGGCGCTGCGCGGCGCGCATGGTGCGGGTCGCGGCGAAGCCCAGCTTGCGGCTCCCCTCCTGCTGCAGCGTGGACGTGATGAACGGCGGGTACGGCCGCTGCGTGAACGGTTTTTCCTCCGCGCTCGTGACCGTCAGCGGCTGCCCGGCCAGACCCTCGGCCAGTGCGCGCGCCTCGGCCTCGGTCAGCAGGCGGGCCACCACGCCGTCCTTCAGTCGCCCGGTCAGCGGGTCGAAATCACGGCCCAGCGCCAGCTTCTGCCCCGCCAGATCGGTCAGGCGGGCCGGGAAGCTCTGCCCGTCCGCCGTCTGCGCCGTGACCAGCAGGTCCCACCACGTCGCGCTGACGAAGCGCATCCGCTCGCGTTCACGCTGCACCAGCATGCGCGTCGCGACCGACTGCACCCGCCCCGCCGACAGTTTCGGCGCGACCTTCTTCCACAGCACCGGACTGACCTCGTACCCGTACAGGCGGTCCAGCGCCCGGCGGGCCTCCTGCGCCTCCACGAGGTTCGTGTCGATCTGACGCGGCGCGGCAATCGCCGCCTGGATCGCTTCCTTGGTGATCTCGTGGAACACCATGCGCCGCACCGGCACCTTCGGCTTCAGCTCCTGGAACAGGTGCCACGCGATGCTCTCGCCCTCGCGGTCATCGTCGGTCGCGAGAATGATCTCGTCGGCGTCCTGCGCCAGCTTGCGCAGCTTCGCCACGTGCGCGCGCTTCTCGGGCGACACCACGTACAGCGGCTGGAAGTCGTTCTCGACGTCCAGGCCCAGGCGCGCCCAGGCCTTGCCCTTGTACTTCTCGGGAATGTCCGCCGCACTTTTCGGCAGGTCACGGATGTGCCCGATGGACGACTCCACCGTGTACCCCTTTCCGAGGTACTTCTCGATGGTGCGGGCCTTGGCAGGCGACTCGACGATAACCAGCGTGTGGGCAGAGGATCTGGGCATAAGCAAGGGTGCTCCCCTAAAGAAGTCAGGGGTGAGCGTAGCACGCCCCCGCAGAAGCTTCCGGGAGAAGCGGACCAATACCCCCTTATGAACGGACCCCGTCCCGGACGGCCCGGGCCCACGCGAGAAAGTCCTCAGGATTCAGATTTCCTTCATGCTACGCTGCCCGCATGCGAGCCCGGGGCGCCACGCTCTCCATCATTCCCCTCGCGGTCACCGCCCTGCTCCTGACGGGCTTCCTGACCGCGCCCCCTCTTCAACTCCCCAACTCCGCACCTAACCCCACCCTGATCGTCCTCGGTGCCGCGCAGTACGACGGACGGCCCAGCCCCGCCTTCCAGCGCCGCCTCGACCACGCCCTCAGCCTCTACCGCCAGGGCCACGTCCGGCAGGTCGTCGTCACCGGCGGCCGCCAGCCCGGCGACCGCTACACCGAAGGCCGCGTCGGCACCACCTACCTGTACCAGCATGGCGTCCCCAGCGGCGCCCTGATCGCCGAGGAACGCAGCCGCACCACCGTCCAGAACCTCGAGAACGCCCGCGCCCAGCTGCCCGGCGGGACACCCGTCACGCTCGTCACCGACGCGGCCCACGCCCCACGCGCCCTCGCGCTGGCCCGCGCCATGAACATGAACGCCAACGTCAGCGCCAGCCCCCTGAGCCCCCAGACCAGTCGCCAGTACGTCCTGCGCGAGAAATTCGCCCTGCTCGGCTACGCGCTGCTCGGCATCCGACTGTAAGAAAGAGAGGTGCGGGGCGCAGGAGGTCATCCCCTGCGCCCCGCACCTCTCTTTCCGAACTACCGCTTCAGTCGTCGTGTGACCGCCGCGACTTCCGGCATCCGCAGGGCGAGCGCGCCGCCCAGGTACACGGCGAGGCCCGCGCCGCCCGCCAGGGCCAGGACCGGGAGGCTGGTCAGGATGAACCCCGGCTGGATCGGCAGCGCGCGCGCGATCAGCCACGCCGCGCCCCCGGCCACCCCCGCCAGTGGCACGACGCGCAGCAGGTGCCCCATGACCTCGCGCGCGGGGAAGCCCACCGCGCGGCGGTACAGGACGATCAGGGCCGCCGTCATGAGCAGCCCGCTGATGGTGGTGCTCAGCCCGAAGCCAATCAATCCCAGCGGTGGCACCAGCAGCCGGTACAGGCCGACCTCCAGCACGAAGCCGATGGCGCTGATCGTCACGGCCTCCCGCGTGCGTTCCCGCGCGTAGAAGGTCCGCAGCAGCACCGTCACCAGCGCCCACGGCACCAGCGCCAGGGACCAGCTGCTCAGGATGCCCGCCCCGGCCAGAAATTTCACGGTCTCCTCGGCGCTGCGGGGCGCGTGGGTGTTGATGATGCTGATCACGTACGGGGACAGCGCAATGATCAGCGCGCTCATGGGGGCCGCCAGGAAGGTCGTGGTGCGGATGGTACTGGCCGTCAGCGCGCGGAACTGCGCCCAGTTCTGCTCGGCGGCCGCCTGCGAGAAACGCGGGAAAACCGCCAGGACGGGCGACACGACGAACAGGCCGTTCACGGTGGTGAACAGCGCCTGAGCGTTGAAGTACCCGGCCTGCGTGCCGGACTCGAACAGCCGCGCGTCGGACAGCAGGCGCAGCACGTACACGTTCAGGAACTGCCGCGCACCGGCGGTCAGGGTGAACGGCGCCATCTGACGCAGCACGCGACGCACCGCCGGGTGACCCATCAGGGCCGGGGTGGGCAGCAGCCCGAAGCGGTTCAGGGCGGGCAACTGCACGACCAGCTGCGCCACCCCGCCGAGCAGCCACCCGAACGCCAGCCACTCGGCCTGCTTGGGCAGCAGCACCAGCGCCGCGATGCTGGCGATGTTGAACGCCACGGGCGCGAAACTGCTCTCGCGGAAGTGCTCGTCGGCGTTCAACAGCCCCATGGCGATGGCGGACAGGCTGATCAGCATCAGGAACGGCATGACCATGCGCGTCATGAACAGCGCCAGTTCCCGGTCAATGTTCGACTGCCCGGCCAGCAGCAGGTCCACGAGGTACGGCGCGGCCAGGATGCCCGCCGCCATCAGCAGGAGGTTCACGGCGATCAGCACGCCGCTGAACGCCTGCGCCAGCCGCCTGCGCTCGGCGTCGTCCAGGGTCTTGTAGACCGGGATGAACGAGTTCACCAGGGCGCCCTCGGCCAGCAGTTCCCGCAGCAGGTTCGGGATGGTGATGGCCGTGTTGAACGCCTCGACCAGCGTCACGCTGAACAGGTTGTTCAGGGCCATCTGGCGCAGGATGCCGCTCAGGCGCGAGCCGAGCGTGCCGAGCATCACGATGATCGTGTTCGCCCGCAGGGACTTCTTCGGACTGGCGGGCCGGGGCGCGTCGGGCGGTCCGGCGTCCTCGAAGGTCATGTTCAGTTCGGGTGGGGCGGGCGGCTGGCCCAGCGGGGACTTGCTCACCGGGCCACTGTAGCGCCGCCCACGCTGCGGGGAGAGGGGCGGGTCAGTCGGTCAGGGCGTGCGCCTGTCCGTCCGGCCCGATGAACAGGCGCGCGGACCCCAGCGCCACCGGCAGGCGCAGCGTCCCCAGGTACGCCTGGAGGTGCGCCGGAAAGGCGTCCAGCGTGATGGGCGTGCGTGGCGCGGCGACCAGCCGGTACACGCCAGCCTCGCCGGGCACGTGGTCGTACACGAACGCACCCCGGCGCTGCGGGGCGCACAGGTGCTCGTCGAACCCTCCCACGTCCACGCTGGTGTCCTCGGTCTCGGGGCGGGTATCCAGCCACACGTGCGTGGCCTCCAGCAGTTCCTCGGACGCCAGCGCGGCGGCGGGCACCGTGTCGTCCCCGGCGGCCAGGAACTGCGCCACGAACCCGCGCGGGTCGGTGGCGAACCAGTCGAATTCCACGCCCGCGATCTCCTCGCGGGTCAGGGGTGTGTGCGGCGTTTCCCCGGTCATCAGGGGTTCAGGAGGTTCTGGATGGCCGGGGTCTGCTCGGGGAACTTCACCGCGACGTTCACGGTCGTCCCGGCGGGCGTGGCGGGGTCCACGTTGATCCAGTGGCTGGCCAGCACCGGCGGGTTCGGCTGCGGATCGATGGCCCGCACGAGCACGCGGCCCTGCGGCGGCACGAACGCACACCAGCCCTCGGCGGTCGCGGCGAACGCCCGGACGGGCAGCACGCTCTGCAGCGTCAGGTCGTCCGGGGTGGCCCAGTACTCGATCAGGAGGCTGGCCTGCTCGCGGCCCAGGTCCTCCGCGGCCACGTCCACCTGAATTTCGATGCCGTCGGCACGGCCGGGAACGAGGTTCATCCAGCCCGGCACGACCAGGCGACCACTGAGGGCACTCTTGAACTGCTGAGGGACGGGCTGAGTCATCCTGCCCAGCGTAGCGCACCGCCCTTCCCGGAATCTTTCAGACCGCGCGCCTCACTGTGCCGGGGCTTCAGCGGCGGATGGTGCGCAGCAGCGCGCGGATCACCACGAAGCCCACCGCGAAGAACAGCAGGGGCGTGAGGTTCACGGTCACTTCCGCGTCCTTCTCGGGTTCCAGGGGGTTCTGCCTGCGGTACTTGATCATGCGCCCCAGCCTACGCCGGGGCGCGCGCGGGGGCGCACACAAATCGTTAAGCCTGCCCGTTCAGTGCCGGGCGTCCAGTCCACGCGGCCCGGCCCGTTGCGCCCCGGCCCGCGCGGCGGTAGAACTGCCCCCGTGACCACCGACACCGCCCACCCCGGCGCCACCCTGCCCGGCACCATGCGCGCCCTGAGCAAACAACACGCCCAGGAAGGCATCTGGATGACCGAGGCGCCCGTCCCCACGCCCGGCCCGAACGACCTGCTCATCAAGGTCCGCAAGGGCAGCATCTGCGGCACGGACGTGCACATCTACAAGTGGGACACCTGGGCGCAGAAGACCATTCCCGTCCCCATGATCGTCGGGCACGAGTACGTGGGCACGGTCGCCGCGATCGGCAGCGAGGTCCGCGGCTTCCAGATCGGCGACCGCGTCAGCGGCGAGGGCCACGTCACCTGCGGGCACTGCCGCAACTGCCGCGCCGGACGCCGCCACCTGTGCCGCAACACCCTCGGCGTCGGCGTGAACCGCCCCGGGTCCTTCGCGGAGTACCTCGTGCTGCCCGCCTTCAACGCCTTCAAACTCCCCGACGATATCCCGGACGACATCGCCGCGATCTTCGATCCCTTCGGGAACGCCGTGCACACCGCCCTGAGCTTCGACCTCGTCGGCGAGGACGTCCTGATCACCGGCGCCGGACCCATCGGCGTGATGGCCGCCGCCGTCGCCCGGCACGTCGGCGCGCGCAACGTCGTCATCACGGACATCAACGACTACCGCCTGGACCTCGCCCGGAAGATGGGCGTCACCCGCGCCGTGAACGTCGCCCAC
Organism: Deinococcus sedimenti; assembly: GCF_014648135.1. Taxonomy (NCBI): domain Bacteria; kingdom Thermotogati; phylum Deinococcota; class Deinococci; order Deinococcales; family Deinococcaceae; genus Deinococcus; species Deinococcus sedimenti. The sequence continues at coordinate 187,832 of NZ_BMQN01000002.1, forward strand.
GAGGACCTCCGCACCGTCATGACCGAACTCGGCATGACCGAAGGCTTCGACGTCGGCCTGGAAATGAGCGGCTCCGGCCCCGCCTTCGCGCAGATGGTCGACGTCATGAACAACGGCGGCAAGATCGCCCTGCTCGGCATCCCTGCCGGACGCGTGGATATCGACTGGAACGGCGTCATCTTCAAGATGCTGACCATCAAGGGCATCTACGGCCGCGAGATGTTCGAAACCTGGTACAAGATGGCCGCCCTCATCCAGTCCGGCCTCGACCTGACCCCCATCATCACCCACCACTTCCCCATCAGCGAGTACCAGCAGGGCTTCGACGCCATGCTCGGCGGCCAGAGCGGCAAAGTCATCCTGAACTGGGAATAGGGGATGCGGGTTAGGCGTCGCCCATCAGTTCGGCTGGAAAGGGCGGCACGCACCAGCGTCCGCTGGGGCCGGGCGGCGCCTGAAGCAACCTCAACCAAACGGCCTCCCCGGCCGCCAGCGGTCCGGTCAGGAACGCCTCGGCATCGATGCTGACCTCGCCGTCATCGTTCACCTGTGGATCAAACCCGATCTCGAATTCGGGTTCGGTCGGGTCGGACCAGAACAGTCGCGCCGATTCCATGACCGGTTCAAGGGTGAGCCCCAGCCCACGCAGCCGCAGGACGACCCCGTGAGCGAGGTCGCAGCGCCAGATGTCCTGATCTTGCCTCCAGGCGGGCGTCGTGGTCATTGCGCCCAGTGTAGGCGCCGCGCGCCGTTTCCCCCTCGCCATCTGGCGGATGCCCAACTCCGCTTCCCTGCGGCATGCTGCCTCGCATGAGCGTTCTCGTGCAGGTGTGGTGGCCCGGTGATCCGGGTGTCTTCGCCTGTTGACGTTCATCGTCGCGCCGCGCCCGGACACTGAATCCGGGCGCGGCTTTTTTCGTGTCTCTCGCGGAGGTCGGATGATGTCGAATACAGGAAATGGGATGGGGGAGAGGGTGCGCGTGTTGACGGGGGACCGCCCGACGGGACGGTTGCACCTGGGGCACCTGGCGGGGTCGCTGCGGTCGCGGGTGGCGTTGCAGGACTCGCACGAGGTGTTCGTGCTGGTCGCGGACGTGCAGGGCCTGACCGATCACTTCGACCGGCCCGACGTGCTGCGTCGGAACGTCCCGGAGGTGATGCTGGACTACCTGGGCGCGGGCCTGGACCCGGCGCGGGTGACGTTCGTGCAGCAGTCGGGCGTGCCGGAACTGACCGAGTTGACCGTGTACCTGCTGAACCTCGTGACGGTGTCGAAGCTGCGGCAGAACCCCACCGTGAAGACCGAGATCGCGCAGAAAGGCTTTGGGGACGCAGTCCCGGCGGGGTTCTTCATCTACCCGGCGGCGCAGGTGGCGGACATCACGGCGTTCGGCGCGCAGGTCGTCCCGGTCGGGGAGGATCAGCTGCCCATGCTGGAACTGACGCGCGAGGTGGTCCGGCGCTTCAACGGGCTGTACGGGCCAGCCGCCGACGTGACGGACGTGCTGGTGGAACCGCAGGCCCTCCTGTCCGCCTCGCCGCGCCTGCCGGGCCTGGACGGGCACGCGAAGATGGGCAAGAGCCTCGGCAACGCCGCATACCTGAGCGACCTGCCGGACGAACTGCGCCGCAAGGTGATGGGCATGTTCACCGACCCCACCCACCTGCGCGCGGCGGACCCCGGCACCGTCGAGGGCAACCCGGTCTTCACGTACCTGGACGCCTTCGACCCCGACGCCGCCCGCGTGCAGGCCCTGAAGGACCACTACCGCGCCGGAGGCCTGGGCGACGTGACCGTCAAACGCCACCTGCTGGACGTCCTGAACGCCGAGTTGACCCCCATCCGCGAACGCCGCGCCACCTACGCGCAGGACCCACAGGCGGTCATGACCCTGCTACGCGACGGCACCCAGCGGGGCCGCGAGATCGCCGCGCACACGCTGGCACAGGTGCGGGCCGCGATGTTCTGAACGGGGTGCGGGAGGCGGTGCGCGGGAAGTGGGTCGGGAGTGTCGGGGGGGTTAGTCTTGTGAACGCCGCGCAGCTGGACCTCTCAGGGGTTCCCACTTCCCACTCTCCACTTCCGACTCACTCCGCGCACCGCTTCCTGCATCCCGCCTCCCTGTTCCGTGCCCACTTTTCCTGAGTGTGGTCGTGTTAACCTGTGGCCGGAGGTCGGGCCTCGCCCGGCGAGACACGACATATGGATTACTACGAACTGCTGGGCGTCGCGAAGACTGCGAGTGCCGATGAAATCAAGTCCGCCTACCGTAAACTCGCGCTGAAGTACCACCCGGACCGGAACAAGGAAGCCGGGGCGGCCGAGAAGTTCACGCAGATCAACGAGGCGTACGCCGTCCTCAGCGACGCCGAGAAACGCGCGCATTACGACCGCTTCGGCAGTGTGCCGGGCGCGGGCATGCCGGGCGGTGACCCGTTCGGTGGGATGGGCGGCGCGGGTTTCGACCCGATGGACATCTTCGAGCAGCTGTTCGGCGGCGCGATGGGTGGCCGTGGCGGGCGGCGCGGCCCGGCGCGCGGGGACGACCTGGAGACCGAGGCGTTCGTGACGCTCGCGCAGGCCCGCGCGGGCGAGGAGATCGAGGTCACGGTGGACCGCCTGACCACCTGCGAGCACTGCGACGGCTCGAAGACCGAACCCGGCGGGAAGCCGCCCAAGACCTGCACGACCTGCGGTGGGGCGGGCGCGGTGCGCGCGCAGGCCCGCACGATCTTCGGCGTGGTGGAGACGCAGCAGGCCTGCCCCACCTGTCGCGGCGAGGGCCAGATCGTGCAGGACCCCTGCACGGTCTGCAAGGGCCGGGGCCGCACCCTGAAGGCCGAGACCGTGAAGGTCAAGCTGCCCAAGGGGATCGACGAGGGCTACCGCATCCGCGTGAGTGGCGCGGGCAACGAGGGGCCCGGCGGGAACGGCGACCTGTACGTGCACATCGAGATGGAGAAGCACCCCGAGCTGCGCCGCGAGCAGGAGCACCTGATCCACACGGCGAAGATCGGCTTCGCGAAGGCCGCGCTGGGCGGGCAGATCACGGTGCCCACCCTGGACGGCCCACACACGGTCGAGGTGAAGGCCGGAACGCAGCACGGCGAACTGCACCGCCTGCGCGGGCAGGGCATGCCGCGCCTGCAGGGGTCTGGGAGCGGGGACCTGATCGTCGAGTACGACGTGATTGTGCCCAGGCCGGGTCAGCTGACGCCCGAGGCGCGCGAGGCGCTGCTCGCCTATGCCCGCGCGGTGGGGGACGAGGTGAACGAGAAGCACGAGGGTTTCTTCGATCGCGTCGGCAAGATCTTCCGGGGGGAATGATGAACTACACGAACCGCAGGGGGGGGCTGCTGGGCGCCGCGATTCTGAGTGTGACTCTGGTGGCCTGCGCCGCCGATCAGATCGTCACGCCGGACGAATACACGCGCCTGATGCCCGGCATGACGCTGGTGCAGGTGCAGCAGGTTGTCGGGGATCAGGGGCAGCCGGTGCAGGCCATTGCCGGTCAGGTGCACCGCTGGCAGAACCAGGACGGCAGCTTCGCGCAGGGAACGTTCCTAGCGGGCCGCGCCGTGGACTTCGACCAGGAGGGCCTGATGGGCAGCGTGTCCAAGTCGAAAAGCAAATCCAAGAAGTCCCGCCGCCGCTGAACCCGCTGGCTTTCGACGGCTCCCGGTGTGATCCCGGGGGCCGTCGGTCTGTCATGGAGCGCGGAGCCTGAACTCGTCGTGCAGGGCGGCATGAGCGGCGTGGTATCCGCTCATGCCGTGGATGCCGCCGCCGGGCGGGGTGGCGCTGGAGCAGAGGTACACCCCTTTCACCGGGGTGCGGTACGGGGTGGGGGTGGGCAGCGGGCGGGCCAGCAGGCCCCACAGGTCGCCGCGCCCGCCGTTCACGTCCCCGCCCTGGAAGACCGGACTGAACGCCTGTAACTCGGGGGCGGTGGTGCGGCGCCGGGCCAGGATCAGGTCGCGCCAGCCGGGCGCGAAGCGGTCGATCTGTGCCTCCATCGGCCCGCTGGCGTCGCCCGCGAAGCCGGACGGGACGTGCGAGTACGCCCAGAACGTGTGCTGCCCGGCGGGTGCGCGGCTGGGGTCGAACAGGCTGTGCTGCGCGGCGAGCACGTAGGGCCGCGCAGCCACCTGCCGCCCCGCGACCCGCTCGGACAGGGTGACGTCCGGCGCGAGGCCGCCCAGGTGTACGGTCGCGGCGCGCGCCACGCGCGGGTCCGCCCAGGGCATGGGGCCGGACAGCGCGTAGTCGAGTTTCTGAAGGCCCGGCCCGTAGCGGTACCCCTCCAGCGCGGCGCGGTACCAGCCGGGCGCGCGGTCCCCCAGCACATCCAGCAGCACGTGGGGGCTGCTGTCCACCAGGGTCACGCGGGCGGGCGGCAGGTCACGCGCGGACCTCACGGTCACGCCGGTCAGGACCTTGCCGCCCAGGAATTCCAGGTACGCGCGCAGGGCGTCCGCCAGCGCCTGCGCCCCCCCGCGTGGGAACGGCCAGCCGACCGCATGCGCCAACAGCGCCAGCACCAGCGTCACGGCCGCCGTGCCGGGCGCACTCAGCGGCAGGTTGCTGTGCGCCGCCAGACCCGCCCACAGCGCGCGGCCCTCCGGCGTGCGGAAGAGGGTGTCGCCGACCAGCTGCGCGCTCGGGAGGCCCCGCAGTCCGAACCGCACCAGGGACAGCGGGTGACGGGGCAGGCGCGGCAGGGGCCGCAGCAGGTCGTCCAGCAGCCCCTCCCAGTCGTGCATGAGCGGCCCCATCAGGCGCACCCAGGCGGGACCATCCCGCCCCAGGGCCTCGGCGGTCGCGTGCAGGTCCCGTTCCAGAGTCGCGCTCCGCCCGCCCGGCAGCGGATGGGTGGCGGGGGCGTCGGGCTGCACCCAGTCCAGCCCGAACGCGTGCAGCGGCCACGCCCGGAACGCCGGACTGGCCGCCGCCAGCGGATGAATCGCCGACCCCACGTCATGCGTGAAGCCCGGCAGCGTCAGGGGCGCGCTGCTCAGGCCACCTCCGACCCGGGCATGCGTTTCGAGCACCTGCACGCGCAGCCCCGCGCGGGCCAGCGTCACGGCCGCCGACAGGCCGTTCGGTCCGGCCCCCACCACCACGGCGTCCAGCGTCATACCCACAGGCTAACGCCCCCGCCCCCGCGTCCCCCTTGAGCGGACATTCACCGCCCGTGTTCCCCGCCCGGGCACGCCCCCCCGGTATGACAGTCCCATCACGGGGCAGGTATGCTGCTGAGCGGTCAACAGCCGCGCCCGCCCGGGCGCGTATCAACACCCCGCCCACGTCCCACCCCCTTCTGGAGGATTTCCCGTGTCCGTCCCCCACCGCGCCCCCACCAGCCTGCTCAACAGCCGCCGCTCACCCCTGCTCGTGTTCGCCGGTCAGAGCAACCGACCCCTCGCCCAGGCCATCTGCGACCACCTGGGGGTCCCGCTGGGCCGCAGCAAGACCGAGAAGTTCACGAACGACAACATCATCGTGCACTACGAGGAAAGCCTGCGCGAAGGGGACGTGTTCATCGTCCAGACCTTCAGCAACCCCGTCAGCGACTCGATCATGGAACTCATGCTCATGATCGACGCCGCCAAGAGCGCCAGCGCCGGACGCGTCACCGCCGTCATCCCCTACTACTCCTACGCCCGCAGCGACAAGAAGGACAGCCCCCGCATCAGCATCGCCGGGCGCCTGATCGCCGACCTGCTCCAGGAAGCCGGCGCGGACCGCATCCTGACCATGACCCTGCACGCCCCGCAGGTCCACGGCTTCTTCAAGGTCCCCGTCGACCACCTCTCCGCCGACCTCGTGCTCAGCGAGCACTTCAAGAAGTGCGTCCCGAACGCGCACGAGGGTGTCGTCCTCGCGCCCGACGCGGGCAGCATCAAACGCGCCTCGCAGATCGCGCGCCGCCTCGACAGCGGCCTCGCCATGATCGACAAGGAACGCCTCTCGGACACCGAGGTCCGCCCCCGCGCCCTGATCGGCGACGTGGACGGCCGGACCGTGTTCATCGTCGATGACGAGATCAGCACCGCCGGGAGTCTCGTCGAGACCGTGAACATCGCCCGCAGCATGGGCGCCAAGGACGTGTACGTCGCCGTCACGCACGGCGTGTACTCCGGCCCCGCCATCCAGCGCATCGCGGCCCTGGACGTCACGCAGGTCGCCAGCACGAACACCGTGCTCGTGCCCGACTCGAAGATTCAGGCGTCCAACGGCAGGCTGGCCGTGCTGGACGTCGCGCCGCTGTTCGCGAACGCCATCACGAACATCCACACCGGCGCCAGCGTCAGCACCCTGTTCACCTGAGCAGCGCGTCAGGACGGTGGGGAGGGGTCGCGAGATCCCTCCCCGCTCTGTCTTGCCGTGTGGGCTGAGCCGGTCTTACTGGGGTTTCCGGGACACCCGGTACTTCCACGAAATCTGCTCCACTGGGGCCGGGCGCGTCTCGATCAGGTGTGCCGTTCCGAAGGGCCGGGCGATGCCGAGGCGTCCATACCCGGTGTCGCCCACGAACAGATCGTAGGCATGCAGCGCGTCCTGAGCCGGATCCAGGGTCAGCCGGAAGTAGACGGGGGTCAGGCCAGGGTCGATCAGGAGAATGGCCCAGCCATAGAGTTCTGCCGCGTTCGCCGCCAGCTTGCGGACGCTGGTGAGCAGAGTGCCGTCCAGGTATTCATTTTCCCACGCTGGGTACGTTTCGCGCAGCAGCTGCGGAATGAAGTACGTCAGGTCGTCCTGGAGACTGATGGACAGTTCCGGGGAGACTTCTGAATCGGTCTGGGTCTGGCTGAGCAGTTCACGCAGGTGGGCTGCGAGCCGTGATTCGAGTGACTGGGACATTGGGCGCTCCGGGCACCATTATGCCGTGGGCGGGGCGAGCCAGCGGGCGCGGGGCAGGAGCAGGAGCAGCAGCGTGGCGGCCAGGACGGTGAGGATCAGGCCCGCGTGACCGCCGGTCAGGAACGCCAGGGGCAGCGCGGCGCTGGCGAGCAGGGGCAGGAGGGGCGTGCGGGCCTGTCTGGGACCCCCGAGGATCACCCAGGCGAGGGCCGCGCCCGCGAGGCTGCCGAGGATCTCGGCGAGCAGGAGGGGCAGGTACGCGGTCAGGACGCCGCCGAGGGTGAAGCCCAGCGCGAGGCCCAGCAGCGCGCCGCCGAGCGTGAGGGGCGCGAGGGGCGTGCGGCGCGTGACGGCCCACAGCGGGATCAGGAGGGCGGCGAGCACGACGGCGAGGCCCTGCGTGAGGTGGACCTTGGTGAGGGTCTCGCGGACGCTGCCCTGCGTGAAGACCACGGCGACGTCCTGCGCGGTGACGGCGTTCTTCAGCTGCCAGCGCAGCGTGGCGGGGCCGCCCAGCCCGGAACTGCCCAGCGCGGGTCGGGTCTGGCTGGTGGGAAACAGCGAGTACCGCTGGAACTTGGCCGGGCGGTCGGCGGTGACGGTCACGTCGAGGTCCCGGATGGCCTCGCGGCGGCTGAGCTGGTAACTCCAGGCGCGGGAGCCCTGGTGTGCGTACGCGACCTGCACGTCCACGCTGCCCCCGGCGGGGACCTGCCCCTCCCAGACGTTGCCGTTCAGGAGGTCGCTGGCGCTGAGGGCCTGCCCGTTCACGGTCAGGGTGAAGCCGCTGAGGGTGCCGCTCCCGCCGGGCAGCGGGAACGCGAAGCGCAGCGTGGCGGGCGTGTCCAGCGGGTTGCGGAAGCGGTAGCTGGCCTGGAAGGCGGCGTTGTAGTACGTGCCGCGCCCCCCGGCGGGGTCCACGAAGCGCAGGTCCGCGCGGACGACGCTGCGGTCGAAGTCCAGCGGGCGTTCGGACTGCATGACGACCTCTCGCGTGTACCGCAGGCCTTCGGGCGTCCGGGTGAAGTTCTCGCGGAGGTCCTGCACGGTGTCGCCGGGGTTTCCCAGGTACGGCAGCAGCCCTTCGAGGCTGTTGTTGACGCTGACGCGCGTGGCGACGTCGTTCGGCAGCAGGAGGCTGCGGGTGTACGTGCGGTTCTCGACGAGGCTGGCGCGGGGGGCGGTCTGCACGGTCTGGCCGCCGTCGGGGTCGGCGGCGTTGGCGTAGCGGGCGCTCTGCTGCGCGGCGATGCGGGCGTCCACGGCGCGGCGCGACACGTTCAGCACGAGCAGCGCCCCGCCCAGCAGCAGCGCGGCCAGCGCCCACCCGCCGAGCTGTGGCGCGCGGGTGCCCAGCCAGTGCAGCGTGCGGCGGGCGCGGTCCCGGTCGATCAGGGCGAGCCCCGCGAGGGCCAGCGCCAGTGCAGCCAGTACCAGGGCAGCGGGCAGGGCGAGGTCGAGCAGGGCGTGCAGCGCGCCGAGCAGGGCGGTCAGGGCAGTCTGAACCATGGGGCCTCCTGGGGATGGGGGAGAGGTTGTGGTGGGTGTTGCTCTCCGGAGTACACCACTCATGCGCTTCGTGAAGCGTCCCTCTTTGGTTGCAGGGATCGGCGCGCGGCACGATGGAGCATGACGCTCCTCGACCTGCCCGTGCGGCCCCTGACCCCGCTGCTGGAGATGCACCTGGGCGCTGGGGTCCGCTCGGCGCAGCGGCTGCACGGCGGGGACATCAGCGACACGTTCCGGCTGGACACCACGCGCGGCCCCTTTGTCCTGAAGACCTCGCCGCAGAAGGCCGGCCGCTGTCTGCCGGACGGCTTCTACGCCGCCGAGGCGCACGGCCTGAGCCTGCTGCGTGCCGCGCCACTGGTCACCCCGGACGTCATCGCGCACGGCAGTGGTCCAGGCGGGCAGCCGTACCTGCTGCTGTCGTGGCTGCCGCCCGGCGAGGACACGCCCGCCGCGCAGGACGCCCTGGGGCGCGGCCTCGCGGCGCTGCACGCCCGTCCAGCTCCGTGCTTCGGGGAGCTGCCGGACAACTACTTCGCGTCGCTGGCGCAGCGCAACCCGTCCGCCGCGGGTGCCGCCGAGTTCTTCTGGTCGGCGCGGCTGGAGCCTCTGCTGACCCGCGAGCGGCTGCACCTGACGCCCCGCGACCGGGCGGGCTTCGACACGCTGCGGGAGCGCCTGCCGGACCTGATCCCACCCGAGCCGCCTGCGCTGGTGCACGGTGACCTGTGGCACGGGAACGTGCACTACACGCCGCGCGGTCCGGCCCTGATCGACCCGGCAGTCGGCTATAGCCACCGCGAGGTGGACGTGGCGGCCCTGCGGCTGTTCGGCGGGGTGCCCCGGCGGGTCTTCCAGGCGTACCACGAGGCGTTCCCGCTGGCGGACGGCTGGGAGGCCCGCGCGGCATTGTGGAACCTGTACCCGCTGCTGGCGCACCTGCTGCTGTTCGGCGAGGGGTACCTGGGCCGCACGCGCGAGGCGCTCCACGCGGCCCTCAACCCCGTTAGGTAAGTTTTGCAAATCAGTTGATTTATCAAAGTATAAGGGGCACACTGGAGGCATGACCATCACCTCCGTCCTGCCTGCCAGCACCCACGTCGGCCCGGTCCACCTGAACGTCCGCGACCTGAACGGCACCGCCGCGTTCTACGCCACCCTGCTGGGGCTCAGCGCGACCACGCAGGCCGACCCCACCCAGGCGGACACCGACATCACCCTGGCCGCGCAGGGCGCGCCGCTGCTGCACCTGCACGCCACGCCGGACCTGCCGCGCGCGCCCGTCAGCCGACCTGGCCTGTACCACACTGCCTTCCTGCTCCCCACCCGCGCCGACCTGGGCCGCTGGCTGGCGCACGCCGCGCGGCTGGGCCTGCGGATCGGCAGCGGCGACCACCTCGTCAGCGAGGCCTTCTACCTCAGCGACCCCGAAGGGAACGGCATCGAGGTGTACGCCGACCGCCCGCGCGACACCTGGACGTGGCGCGGCGGGCAGGTGCAGATGGACACGAAAGCCGTGGACGCCGCCGCCGTCCTCGCGGCCGCCGGGATCGATCCCGCCACGCTGGACGGCGCTGTCGCCTTCACCGCGCCGCAGGGCACGACCGTCGGGCACGTGCACCTGAAGGTCGGCAGCGCCGCGCAGGCCGCCCAGTGGTACCGGGACACCCTCGGCCTGGACGTCGTCGCGGACCTGGGCAGCGCCGCGTTCCTCTCGTGGGGTGGGTACCACCACCACGTCGGCCTGAACGAATGGCACAGCGCCGGGCAGCCCGCCCCCACCGCGCCCGCCGCCGGACTGAGTGGCGTGACCTTCCACACCCCCGACCTCGGCGCCCTGCGCGCCCACCTTGCGGGCCGCGCGGACGTGCAGGACGCGGGCGACCACCTGACCCTGAGTGACCCCTGGGGCAACCGCGTGACCGTCGCGCACAGCAGAATTCAGGAGGATTGAAGGTGCCCTTCAATCCTCCTGAACGAGCGGAGCGAGCACCTGACAATACCGGCGGTTGGAAGTGGAATTGAAGGGCGTGGTGTTGGCCCTTCAATGGAACTGGACACCGCTGTCAGCGCTGATTCTGTACGCTGGGGCATGCGCGCCCCCCACCGAACCCTGCTCCTGGCTGGCCTGCTGACCCTGACCCCCGGCACGGCGTGGGCCGCCGCGCCTGCCGGACTGCACCCCGTCCTCGCCACGCTGCCCGGCAGTGGCGGCACGTACCTGCTGGGCGGCTGGCAGGACGGACGCTGGCTGACAGACGCCCAGACCCGCGCCAGAATGACTGGAGCGGCCACCTACACCCGCCTGACGCTGGGCGCCGCTCCCGGTCGCGTGCAGGGCGGACAGCCCGGCCCACTGGGCGCACCGGAGGAACCGTGCAGCGAGACGCTCGCCGTGACCCTCACGCCTGCCCGCGAGGGACTGGCCATCCTCACGTCAGCCCGGCTGAACGCCCAGCCGCGCGCCGTCACCGCGCTGCCCACCCGCAACGCCACGTACGAGGCCGCCGTACGAACCGAACTGACCCGCCGGGGCCTGAGGAATCCACAGGTGAGCATCACCCGGCTGATCCGCACCGACCTGGACGGCAACGGCACCCAGGAAGTCCTCATCGAGGCCAGCCGGTTCCAGGAACGCAACGGGGACTTCCCGCCGCCCGTCGGGCAGCCCGGCGATTACAGCCTCCTGCTGCTGCGCGCCGTGGTGAACGGGAAGGTCGTGACCACCGTCGTTGGCGAGCACATCGCCCCGCTGAAACCCTGGGATCCCGGCAGCAGTGCTCCCATGCCCATGGCCACCCTCCACCGTCTGGCGGGCGTGGCCGACCTGAACGGCGACGGCCGCATGGAACTCGTCCTGTACGGCGCGTACTACGAGGGCTCGGGCTTCAGCGTGCAGCAGTGGACGCCCGCCGGACTGAAGGGGACACCGCTGGAAAGTGGCTGCGGCGTGTAATACGGATTCCGTTTGTTTCGCCGACAATCCGGAACGTCACCGGATTGCCATCTCCACGTCCGGGACCCGCCCCGCTCCCACTCGCTCTGCTCGGATTGAACGGGTTTTGCAACCCATTCAATCGGAGCCCGTATAAAGCCCGCGCGGGCAGGCGCTACACTCGCGCCTGATGAGCGACACGACCGCCCGCACCCTCGTCGGCCCCGCCGAAGCCCTGCCCGACGGACAGCAGACCGCCGTGGATGTCGGTGGGATCAGCGTGGTCGTCGTGAACTTCGAGGGACAGTACTACGCCCTGCGGAACAACTGCACCCACAAGGACTTCCCGCTGCTGGGCGGGGACGTCAGCATGGGCCGCATCACCTGTGAGAAACACGGCGCGAAATTTGAACTCGCGACCGGGAAGGCCAAGACGCTGCCCGCCGTGAAGCCCGTCAGGCTCTACCGCACGCAGGTCGAGGACGGCCAGCTGTACGTCTCCGAGCTGTAGGCCCGCATAAGGAGGCGCAGGACCTCAGGTGAATCACGTCCTGGGTCACCCGGTCCCGGAGGCTGATTCGCAACGCACTACAGGAGCGCTGAGATGATCTCAGCGCTTCTGCATCGAGGGAAGCTGGGGGGCTCAGCTATCGAGTGGGTCCCGGCCCGAACCAGTCGGGGGGACCCGCGCCTGCGGTCAGAGGCCGTTCTTGTTGTCGCCGTGCACCTGATGCTGAAGTTCCGGCGTTTCGCCTTCCGGCAGGTCGCCGGGGCGCTGACTGACATGCGGGGGACTCTGCTCACTTGGAGGGGTGTAGCCCGGGTTGCGGTCGATCGCCTCGCGGTGATGCTCGGCAGCCAGGGCGGTCGAGGCGCTGATCCCCACGCCCGCCGACGGCACGATGGTGTCCAGGTGCTCGCCGCCCAGGCCCGCCACGGTCTGCGCGCCGGCGAACTCCGCATCCTGCGGCTCGTGCTCCATGGCCGTCACATCCCGCGTGGCAAGGTGATCGAACGCGCCAGTCACGTCCTTCGCGCTGTGCGGCTGAGCCGACGCGCCTAGGCCCTGATCGGCGGCCCCCACGCGGTCCCCGGCAGGCGTCGTCGTGTAGGCCTCCTGATGGTCGTCCTTGCGGTCGGGCGTGTCGAAACCCGTCTGCGCGCCGTGCTCGCCCGTCACGGGCGGGTTGCGGTCATCGTGATTGGTCATGCCGCCAGTCTGCCCCCACCCCACCCGCGCTGCCTTCCGGCTTTCTTCAGACGGCCGAACGGAACCGTTCAGGAAGGCTGAACCGCAGCGCTGATCACGTCGGGAGAGGCCCCTCCAGCGAGTCGGCCAGCACTGCGTGGCCCTCCTCGCGCGCGAAGTCCGCGGCGCGGCGACCGTCCGCCGTGCGGGCGTCCGCGTCCGCGCCGCGCTGCCGCAGGAACAGCGCGAGGCCCGCGTCGCCGTTCTGCGCGGCGGCCATCAGTGGCGTGAACTCGTCCTGTTGCGTGGCATTCACGTCCGCGCCCGCCATGATCAGCGCCCGCGCGAGTGCCCCGTGCCCGCCCGCCACCGCCGAGTGCAGCGGCTGCACCCGCATCGCGTTGCGGCTCACGGCGTTCACGTCCGCACCGCGCGACAGCAGCGCCTCTGCCACGCCCGCGTGCCCGAAGAACGCCGCGAGGCCCAGCGGACTGAACCCGTCCCCACTCACGCCATGCACCAGCGCCGGGTCGGCGTCCAGTTCGCGCGTCAGGGCCGCCTCGTCCCCCAGCGCCGCCGCCTCGAACACGTTCAGCGGCGCGCCCAGCTCCACCAGCACGCGCGCCATGTCCGCCCGGCCGTAGTACACCGCGAACAGCACCGGACTCACACCCATCGGGCTGGGCAGGCTCAACAGCTCCGCGTCCCCGGCCACCAGGGCGCGCAGCAGCGCCTCGTCCCGCGTCTTGATCGCCAGGAAGAACGCCGCCTCGCGGTCCCCCACCACCTCACCAGCTCCGTCACTCATGCGCCCAGGGTAGAGGGTCGGGCGCTCAGCGTGTGGCCCTCGCCGTAGTGCGGGGCGCACAACTGTACGCTCAGGGGCGCGTCGGGCGCGGGCCAGCGCACCTCCCAGCGGGCGCCGTCCTCGATCAGCAGCAGGGTCAAGGCCAGCGCCCCGTCGGCCTGCCAGCCCGCCCGGACGGTCAGGGCGACGGTGGTGCCCCAGGTGTCCAGCGTCTGCTCCTCCCAGGCGTTCAGGGTGAAGCGGACCGTGTTCGATGTCGGCCCAGCAAGGGCCAGCGTGCCGTGTTCGCCTGTGATGGTCAGCGTCGCGGCTTCCCACCCCTCGTCGTTCGGGTCGAACGTGAAGTGCGCCTGCACGTCCCGCAGCGGGGGCGGATCGAGGAGCTCCGGCACGTCCAGCATGAGGGCCGCGCAGCGTACCCGCAGCGCCTCCGTGTCCGCACCGGGCGGCAGGGGAGACTCCTGCGCGTTCCCCAGCAGGTGCGTCCAGGTGTGATCCAGCACGCCCTGCATGTCGCCCACGCCCGCCGTGACCGCCAGCACCATGTCCTGCTCCGGCAGGACCACGCAGAACTGCCCGAACGCGCCGTCCGCCCGGTACGCCCCGTGACGGCAGCGCCACACCTGATACCCATACCCCTGTGCCCAGTCGCTGTTTTCGTCGCCGGGGTTCGTGCCGGGCGGGACGTCCGCGGCACTCATGGCGTCCACCCACGCCGCAGACAGCAGCCTCTGCCCCTGCCACACTCCCCGGTTCAGCAGCAGCTGCCCGAAGCGCGCCACGTCCCCCGTCCGCAGGTGCAGGCCCCACCCGCCCAGGTTCACGCCCCGCGCGTTGCTGACCCAGCGCGCCTCCCGGAACCCCAGCGGCTCCAGCAGGCGCGGCGTCAGGAACGCCAGCAGCGTCTCCCCGGTCACGCGCTGCACCAGCGCCGACAGCAGGAACGACGCGCCGCTGTTGTACACGAAGTGCGTCCCCGGCTGGAACTCGACCGGCTGTGACAGGAACGCCTCTATCCAGTCCCCGTCCCCCGCCGCGACCAGCGCATCCGTCACGTCCGCTGCGTGCCCGGTCCGCATGGTCAGCAGATCCTCGACCCGCATGGCCCGCAGGTGCTCACCCACGACCGGCGGCAGGGCGTCCGGGAAGAGGTCCACCACCCGGTCCTCCACGCCCAGACGACCCTCCTGCACCAGCAGCCCCACCCCCGCCGCCGCGAGCGCCTTGCTCAGCGAGTACACGTGATGCACCCGCTCCGGCCCGTACGGGAACCAGTGCCCCCCGGCCACCACCCGACCCAAGCGCCGCAGCGTGAACCCATGCACCTCCAGCCCGTCCGCCGCCAGGGCGTCCAGCCACGCCAGCACCGCCCCGGACGGCAGACCCAGCGACTCCGGCGACACCTGAACCATAGAAAGAGGCACGCCCCACGCTACGGGACGTGCCACTGCGGCGGCATCCGCCAGGTGGCGCAGTGTTACGCCCGCGCGCGGACGACGACGGCGATGCCCATGCCGCCGCCGATGCACAGGCTGGCGACGCCGGTTTCTTTGCCCAGGCGGCGCAGCTGGTGGATCAGCGTGACGAGCACGCGCGCCCCGGAAGCGCCGATGGGGTGCCCGAGGGCGACGGCGCCGCCCGTGACGTTCACGCGGGCGGGGTCGGCGTTCAGGTCGCGCATGACGGCCAGGGACTGCGCGGCGAACGCCTCGTTCAGTTCGAACAGGTCCACGTCGCCCACGCTCATGCCGGCGCGGGTCAGAGCGACGGGGACGGCCTTGGCGGGTCCGATGCCCATGATGGCGGGGTCCACGCCGATGGCGGCGTAACTGGCGATTTCGGCCAGGATGGGCAGCCCGTGCGCCTGGGCGTATTCTTCGCTGGCGACGAGGAGCATGGCGGCGCCGTCGTTGATGCCGCTGGCGTTCCCGGCGGTGACGGTCCCGTCCTTCTTGAAGGCGGGTTTCAGTTTGGCGAGGGCCTCGGCGGTGGTGGCACGCGGGTACTCGTCGGCGCTGAAGATGGTGGGGCCTTTACGGCCAGGCACCTCCACGCTGACGAGTTCATCCGCGAAGTGGTTGCCTTCCAGCGCGGCGGCGGCGCGGGTCTGGCTTTCCAGCGCGAAGGCGTCCTGTTCCTCGCGCGTCAGGTTCCACTGCGCGGCGATGTTCTCGGCGGTGATGCCCATGTGGTAGTTCCCGAACACGTCGGTCAGGCCGTCCGAGAGGATGCTGTCCAGCGCCTGCGCGTGCCCCAGCCGGTACCCTTCGCGGGCGCGGGGGAGGAGGTACGGGGCGCGGCTCATGCTCTCGGTGCCGCCCGCGAGGTACAGCCTCCCGTCCCCGGCGCGGATGCCCTGCGCGGCGCTGATGACTGCTTGGAGGCCGCTGCCGCACACGCGGTTCACGGTCAGGCCCGGTACGTCCTGCGGGAGGCCCGCGCCGATGCCGACCTGACGGCCCACGTTCATGCCGCTTCCGGCCTGCAGGACGTTCCCTACGATCACGTCCGCCACGTCCGCCCCGCTGACCCCGTCCAGCACGGCCTTCGCGGCGGTGACGCCCAGGTCGGCCGCCGAGACGTCCTTCAGGCTGCCCATGAAGCTTCCGATCGGCGTGCGCTTCGCCGCCACGATCACCAGTTTGCTCATGCCCGGAGAATAACGGGCGTTCGTTCCAGCGGCGGGTCACCGGAGTGGGAACGAGGGCGTGCAGGTCTGCTTGACGGCCCACGATCCCCCATGCATATTGAAAAACGATAATATCGAAGATCGATAAATCCTGGAGGCCCCATGCTGACCCCCGCCCGCGCCCAGACCATCCTGACCTACCTGATCACCACCATGATGATCCTGACCATGCTGTTCCTGATGGTCAGCCTGATCATTCCTGCAGTGCAGGCCACGCTCAGCCTGACCATCCCACTGAACACCACGTTGAATCTGTCGGGCGCCCGGTACGATCTCGCCAGCTTCCACCTGCCTCTGGACGACCTGCCGGGCTGGGTGAGACTCACCTGCCTCGCTGCCTTCTCCCTGCTCCTGGTGGGCGTGACCGGCCTGCTGTGGCGCGCCCGGCAGTTCACGCGCCGCCTGCTGAGTGACCCGTTCCACCCCGACAACGCTCGCGACCTGACCCTCACCGCCCGGCTGGCCCTGATCGGGCAGGTGTTTGCCGTGCTGCAACCCTTGCTGAACAGTTGGATGACTGCTCGTATCCAACCGCTTGAGGCCCTGCGCCGCCACTTGCCCGAGGAGGCCGTGGTGCTGGGGAATACCGTCAACACCAGTCTCTTCAGCCTGTTCGGAGTGAACCTCACGCCCCTCTTGATCGCTGCGGTCTGCGTGCTGTTCGCGGCTGCCCTCACCCAGGCGGCGCACATCCGCGAGCAGGAACGGCAACTGCGCGCCGAACAGGAGCTGACCGTATGACCCGATCCGGTCGCCTTCTGAATCCCTTGCTCCTGTTGCTGATCGTCACCACCGTGCTGATCCTGACTGTTCTGGGCATCCTGCTGATTGGGGATCTTCTGGTGCTGTCCTACGGTGATTGGCCGGGCGCCCTGACGCTCCCTTGGACAGTCGTGACCTTCGCCGGGTACTGGTTCCTGACCCTCGCCCTTGTCGCTGCCTGGCGCGGGGGGCCGCTGTGCAGTCGGGTCAGCAGTCATCTGTTCTGCGCCGGTCAGTGGTTGTTCTGGAGTCCGCTGCTGCTGATTCCAACGGTGTTGGGCCTCGACCGGTTGCTCACAGTCCAGGGATGGCGTACGGATTCGAGTCAAATGCACCTGCCGAGTGAATCCTTCAGCCCGGACGTTCTTCTCTCTATGGTGGTGTCCGTGGCGCTGCCGCTGCTGCTCATGGCCCTGTCCGGTTGGCTGGACGAGGGCCGTGCCAGCCTGGACCGACAGAGGACGACCATATGACCCTGACCACGCTCCTCCGCACCCGCGCCCTGACGCGTCTGGAACGCCTGTGTCAGCTGGCCCTGCTCCTCGGCGTCGCCGCGCTGATCTACGGCCTGACGCAGCGGGGGTGGTCCGCGCTGCCCCAGATGCTGCTCGGGAGTCTGCCCGGCGCGCTGGCCCTGCTGTTCCTGTGGCGGGCCGCCCGCGCCAGCCGCCAGGGCACCCTGAGCGTCGTCCCGCGAGAGGTCGCGCTGGCGGGCGCGGCGCTGCTGGCCGGGCAGGTCGTTCCGGGCCTGCTGCCGCTGGTCACCACCGATCCGCTGCTGCTGGCGGGCAGCGCCGGGATGCTCGTCATGACCAGCCTGCCCGGCGTGGGGCTGCTGGCGTTCGCGGCGGTCCTGAACGTCACGTTCCAGGTGCTGCGCGACGAGGAACTGACGGTCTGACATGCCGATCCGCGTGCATCTCGACGACCTGCTGGCCCAGCGGGGCATGACCCTGTCGGAACTCTCGGCGCGGGTGGGCATCACCCTGGCGAACCTCAGTATCCTGAAGACCGGGAAGGCCCGCGCGGTGCGGTTCAGCACCCTGGACGCCCTGTGCCGCGCGCTGGCGTGTCAGCCGGGCGACCTGCTGCGCTGGGAGGACGGCCCCCCCGACCCGGACGAGGCGTGATCGGCGGCTCGCGGGTCAGTGGACGTCGGCGGCGCCTGCGAGCAGGTCGGACAACTGCTCCTTTGCGCGGAACACGCGACTTTTGGCCGTGCCGATCGCGACGCCCTGAATCTGCGCGATCTCGTCGTAACTGAGGTCCTCGACGAAGCGCAGCACGACCGCCTCGCGGTACTCGTGCGGCAGCTGCGACAGGGCGCGCTGCACGCGGTCCTGCGCGTCGGCACTCTCGGCGGCCTGCACGGGCGAGCGGCGTTCGCTGGTCACCTCGAAGCCCACGTCCTCGCGGGCCTGCTCCAGCGAGAAGCGCTGCAACTGCTTGCGGCGGTGCGATTCGATCTGCGTGTTGCGCGCCACCTGATACAGCCACGGCAGGACCCGCTCCCCGGCGCGGAACGTGCGGATGCTACGCCACGCGCGGTAGAAGACCTCCTGCGTCAGGTCCAGCGCGTCCTCGCTGTTGCCCTCCAGGCGGTACAGGTAGCCGTACATGCGGCCCTCGTACTCCTGCACGAACTCGAACCACGTCTGCTCGTCACCCGCGCACAGGCGTTCGTACAGGTCAGGTGAGATCACGTCGGGAAGGGAGGGCTCGGTCGGGAGGGTCACGGTCCCTACACCATACCGCGCCGCGCCGCCCGTGCCGTCCGCCTTTCAGCGCAGTCCGCCACGCGCCCACACGCTAGGATGCCCCCACCTTGAGCGCCACCGGTTCCACCACCCTCCTTCACGTCAACGCGGCCGCGCCCGCCCCGGCGGGATTCGCGGACGCCCTGAAGCCCCTGCTGCCCGACCTGAGCGTCGGCGCGCTGCTGGGCTTCGCGACGGGCGTCGCCCTGAAGCACATCGGCCGCTGGGCGCTGGTCGGACTGGGCCTGCTGTTCATCACGCTGCAGGTCCTGGCGTACTTCGATCTGGTCAGCGTGAACTGGCTGCGCGTGCAGGCGCTGGCCGAACCGTGGCTGGCGCAGGGCCGCGAGAACGGCGGCGCTTGGCTGACCCGCATCCTGACCGCGAACCTGCCGTTCGCCGGGGCGTTCACCGCCGGGCTGCTGCTGGGCCTGCGCGCCCGCGTGTAACGCGGCGGCACGCCTCCGCTCGACCTTCACCGCGCACCCGCACCCGCCGGGCGGAAGTCCGGCACACAAGTCACCGCCCCGGACCGAGAAGGGTCCGGGGCGGAGGAGGGAAGGGAGATTACTTGTCGGCGGGAGGCGCCTCGGTGGCGCTGTCGCCGGTGCTGCCCGCCGGCGCGGCGTCAGTCTTGCCGTCGGTGGCGCCGTCCTTGGTGGGCGTGGCCGGGGCCTTGGGCGTCGCGGCGGCCACACGCTTTTCCTGTGCGGCCAGGACGTCCTTGAGCTTGTCAGTGACTTTCAGGGTCTTCACCTGGGCGTCCAGGAACTGCTGACCTTCGGTGCCCTTCTTCTGGCTCAGGACGACCGGCTCGATCTGGTCGCGCACGTCGGCGAAGCTCTGGCTCTCGGCGGGTTTCAGGTCGGTGACGTACAGCACCGAGTAGCGGTCGCCGACCTTCACGACGTCACTCAGGCTGCCGTCGGCGGCGTCCTTGAGACTGCGGGCGGTGAACACGGCGGCGTTCAGCTCCTCGCTGAGCTTGCCGTCCCCGGCGGTCACGCTGCCGCGCTCGCTGACGGTACCGCCCGCCTTGCTGGCGGCGGCCACGAAGTCACCGCGGGTGTACGAGTTGCGGAACGCCACGGCCTTCGCCTGGTCCTTGAAGCTGGCCTCGCTGACGGTGGCGCTGGCGGGCGATTCGAACTGCGCCTTGTTCTCGGTGTAGTACGCCTGCAGGTCCGCGTCGCTGACCTTCGCGCCCCGCGCGCCGTACGCGGCGACGCCCTGCGCGATCTCCTGGCGGGTGCCGACGAGGTTCAGTTTCAGGCGCTCCGCGATGGACGGCGCCGCGTACCCCTGGATCAGCTGCTGCATGACCTGAGGTTTCAGGATGCCGTTCACGAGCTGCGAGGCATTCTCAGCTGGCACCTGCTGCAGGAGGCTGGCGAACTGCTGGTTGTTCACGACCTGCTCCACGACCTGCGAGTACCGGATGTCCTGCCCGGCGACGGTCGCGACGGTGGGGTCCTCGACCTTCCAGTTCAGGTCCTTGAACTCGACCTTGGCGTCCTTGCGCAGCCCCTCGACCCAGGCTTCCACCGCGGCGTTCTTCTTGCTTTCGTTCACGGCGGTCGCCACGTCACTCTTCGCTTCCGCGAAGGGTTTGGCGCTGGGCGCGAGGTACTGCTCGACCTTCACGATGTAGAACTTCCCGCCGCTTTCCACGACGTCGGTCAGGCCACCGTCCTTCAGGGCGAACGCGGCCGCGCCGACCTCGCTGGGCAGCGCCACCTGCGCGACCGGGCGGGGCGCGCCGTTCTCGATGGGGCCCAGGGCGCCGCCCCGGTCCTTGAACTCCGTGCTGTTCGCGCTGGCCAGCTGCGCGAAGTCCGCGCCACCCTGAAGCTGCTTGAGGAGGTCCTGCGCCTTGGCTTTGTCAGCCACGACGATCTGACGGCCCTGGATGCGCGGGTCGGTCTGGTACTTCTCGGCGTTCAGGTCGTAGTACGCCTGCAGTTCCGCGTCGGTCGCGGCGGGCACGGCCTTTTTCAGCTCGTCGATCTTGCGTTCGATGGCGAGGCTCTGGCGCACCTGCTTGCGGTACTCGCTGTCGGTCAGGCCCACGCCCTGCAGCGCGTCCGTCCAGGCTTTGTTGTCGGTCAGGTTGTTCTGCGCGCGGACTTCCTTGACCTTGGCGTCCACGTCGCCGCGGCTGACCTTGATGTCCTTCACGGCGTTCGACACCAGCGTCTGATCGACCTGCTGCGCGACCACGAAGGTCTTGAAATCGTCGCCCAGCACGCCGGTGTCGGTGCTGCTCAGCACGGGGTTCTGGCGCCGGGCGGCTTCCAGTTGCTCGACGGTGACGGTCGTGCCGTTCACGGTCAGGGCGGGCGTGCCGGTCTGCTTGTTGAACAGGTCACCCAGGTTCGGGGTGAACTGGTAGGCCATGCCGACCACGAGCAGCAGGGCCAGGACGCCCATCAGGACGTTCACGAGTTTCTTCTTGTTCACTTGATCTCCTTCATGCGAGGTGCTAGGGTACCGGAGCTCTGCACTCGTAGCTCAGGTGGATAGAGCGTTGGCCTCCGGAGCCAAAGGCCACTGGTTCGAGTCCAGTCGAGTGCACCACCCACCGAACGCCACCCCACGGGGTGGTGTTTTGCGTTCGGGACGGCGATGTCCCCGGCAGTTGTCTGGAAGCGCACGCGCCGGATTCTAGCACGCTGAATTAAGCGAACGTGAAGAAATAAAAGACGTGCTGGACGCCATTTTGCCACCTCCCAGGTCCGGCGGGTCGCCGCGCGCGACCCGGGCCCCGGGACGGACGCCGCGCCCCAGCCTGTACCCTGAAGCGCATGAGTACCCACCTCCTGACCCTGCTTGAAACGCTGCCCGGCAGCTACAGCGGCCCCACCCGCCCCGAAGACGCCCCCTACGGCCTCGTGGGCGCCGGCGAGGGCCAGCTGGCCGCGCACCTCGCGCAGACGCTGGTCGCCAGCAGCCTCACCCGCAGCGGCACGCAGTTCGTCCTGAGCAGCCCCGACGCCGCCGCCCTGGCCACCGACTACGCCGACCTCGCCAGCGTCGCCGGAGCGCAGGTGCGCCGCGTCGCCACCGGCGGCACCCCCGAGGAGATCGACACCCTCGTCCCCGGCGGGCCGCTCGCCACGTACCACTTCGCGCAGTACGTCGCCCACGCCACCGGGCACAGCGAGGACGCCCAGGCCGCCGACACCCTGATCGCGGACCTCGCCGCCCGCTGCGCCCCGCACGTCACGGAGAACAACCCCGCCCGGGACCTCGCCTGGAGCCTGTGGGGCCGCCTCCCGCTGCTGCTCGCCGCGCCCGACGCGGACGCCCTGCCGCACGCGTGGCAGCAACTGCTGGCCCGCACCGGCAAGACCCTCAGCGTCCCCCTGATCGGCGACCCCCTGCCCCTCGTGACCGGCGCGTTCGAGGCGCAGCACGAGAAGGGCGACGCCAAGGTCGCCGTGATCCTCGGTGACGCCGACGACACCCTCCTGCTCGCGCGCGAGGTCCTGGAATCCCGCATCGACGAGATCATCCACGTGCCCTACCCGGACGGCGCGGTCGGGTACCCGGCGCAGCTGGCCCTGTGGTACTTCGGCGCGTGGGTCGCCGCGTACCTCGCTGAGCGCTACGGCGCGTCCGCCGCCGACCAGCCCGTCCTGGGCCGCGCGCAGGGCGTCATGAGCGGCGAGGACCGCGAACAGGCCCGCCTCGCCGCGCCCCGCGACGACCTGCGCCGCACGAACGTCGTCAAGGACTGGGCCGACGACCAGGACGTCGCCGACGTGGAACTCGACGAGGACGAGGACGACCGCGACGAGGAGTGAATGGGGGAGTGGGGAGTGAGTGGGTCGGGCGCCTGACCCGCCCACGCTGAAGCCACCAGACAGCAGAAGCAGGGAGCGTCGGCACGGGCCTTCGCTCCCTGCTTCTGCTGTTCCCACGTCCCACTGCCCACTCCCCACAACCCAGAATTCAGTGCAGCGGCACGTGCCCGGGGAAGCCGATCACCCAGTCGAGCAGGTCGCCGACCATGGCGCTCGCGGTGACCATGCCGCCCGCGCCGCCCCCGGCGAAGATCAGGGTGCCGCATTCCTCGCCCTCGTACACCATGGCGTTGCGGCTGGCTCCGGCGTTGCACAGCGGGTGGTCCTCGGGGAGGGACTGCGGGGAGACGCGGGCCTGCCACTCGCCGCCGCCGCTTTCGAGTTCCGCCACGAGTTTGATGCGTTCGCCGCGCGCGCGGGCCCCCTGCACGTCCTCGAGGGTCAGGTGCTCGATGCCCTGCACCTGCACGCGGCCATACGGGAAGTTCCCGTCCGCGCAGAAGCGCGCCAGGACCGTCAGCTTGTGCGCCGTGTCGAAGCCGCCGACATCCAGGGTGGGCGGGTCCTCGGCGTACCCGAGCGCCTGCGCTTCGGCGAGGGCCTGCGCGTACTCCTTGCCCTGTTCCATCTGCGTGATGATGTACAGGCACGTGCCGTTCAGCACCGCCTGGAGGCGCTGGAAGGTGCTGGCGCGCAGCACGGTGCTCATCGGGCCGATCACGGGCGTCCCGGCCATCACGGACGCCTCGTAGTACAGCTTGCCGTCCAGCGCGTAGTCGCGCAGCTCGTCCCATTTCTCGGCCAGCAGCGCCTTGTTCGCCGTGATCACCGGGCGGCCCGAGCGCAGGTACGGGCGCAGCAGGTCCATGGGGCGCTCCACGCCCCCCATCGCCTCGATCACCACGCCGCACTCCTGCAGGAACCCCGGGTCGGTCGTCAGGGGCGTGCCGGGCGGGCAGGCGCGCGGACGGGACATGTCGCGCACCAGCACGCCCGCCACCTCGATCCGCACGCCCAGATCGGCGAAGATCGCCTCGCGTTTCTGGATCAGGTTCAGGACGTCCTGCCCCACGGTCCCACAGCCCAGCACGCCGACGGTCACGGTTCTCATGCGCCCGACTGTAGCGCCCCCGCCCCCCACCCCCGGACCCCTGGATTAGACGCATTCCCGGCGGGAGAGAGGCTGCCGGGTGTCAGGCTGGAGCGGGCAGACACCTGATGCGGACTCCGGTTGAAAGGTTTGCAAAAACGTTCAACCCGAGCGGAGTGAGTAGGAGAGTAACGGGTTCCGGGCGTGGAGTTGGCAACCCGGTGTCCTTCCGGGTTGTGAACGAAACAGACGGAATCCTTATGACACCCGGCAGGCCCACTGTGAGGCGCGCGTCAGGGGAACGTTTCCGCAGCCGCTCGCGGGGGGGCGCTAGACTGCACTCATGATTCCCGTGTCCACCCTGTCTGCCGCCAGCCGTCCGCCGTGCCCAGCACGCGGGCGCTCCCCCGCCACGTGAGCCGCCCACCGTCTGCTGCCCAGGCCCGCCCCCGCACCGGGGTCCGACCTGACCCGCGCCCGGTGCGCGGCCCGGCCCGGCTCACTCCGCTCGGCCAGCGCGCGGCGCGCCGCATCCTGGCGGGCAACGCATGAGCCGCCTCGATGAACTCGCGGCGGAATTCGGGAAGGTCGAGCGCGCCCTGGGCGACCCGGCCGCGCTGGCCGACCCGCGCGAGTACGCCCGCCTGACCCGCCGCCACCGCGAACTCCTGCCGCTCGTGACCCTGCTGCGCGAACGCGACGGGCTGGAAGGCGACCTGAGCGGCGCCCGCGAACTCCTCACCGACCCCGACATGCGCGAACTCGCCGCCGGGGAGGTGCAGGCCCTGGAGGCGCGGCTGGCCGAGATCGAATCGGACCTCGTCGTGCTGCTGCTCCCGACCGACCCGGACGACGCGAAGGACGTGATCCTGGAACTGCGCGCCGGGGCGGGTGGTGCCGAGGCCGGACTGTTCGTGATGGACCTCCTGCGCATGTACACCCGCTACGCCGAGGGCGCAGGCCTGAAACTCAGCGTGCTGGACGCCAGCGAGAGCGACCTGGGCGGCGCGAGCAAGGTCGTCGCCGAGGTCACGGGCGACGGCGCCTTCCGCGCGTTCCGGTGGGAGCGCGGCGTGCACCGCGTGCAGCGCGTCCCCGCCACCGAGAGCCAGGGCCGCATCCACACGAGCACCGTCACCGTCGCCGTGCTGCCCGAGGCGGACAGCGAGGAGGTCCAGCTGGACCTGTCCGAGGTCCGCATCGACGTGTTCCGCTCGCAGGGTGCGGGCGGGCAGGGCGTGAACACCACCGACTCCGCCGTGCGCGCCGTGTACCGCGCGGGCACCCCCGACGAGATCATGGTCGTGTGCCAGGACGGGCGCTCGCAGATCAAGAACCGCGAGAAGGCCCTGCAGGTCCTCGCCGCGCGCCTCGCGGAACGCGAGCGGATCGCGCGGGAGGAACGCGAACGCAGCGACCGCGCCGCGCAGGTCGGCAGCGGCGACCGCAGCGAGAAGATCCGCACGTACAACTACCCCCAGAACCGCGTGACCGACCACCGCCTGGAAGGCGAGGGCAAGAACCACCCGCTCGACAGCGTCATCGCGGGCGCGCTGGGGCCGGTCGTGGCGAACCTCGCCCGCGCGCAGCGCGAACTGCAACTGATCCAGATGGGCGAGGAGGGACAACATGGCGCGGCGTGACCTGCTCGTCGCCGCCGGGATCCTCCGCGACCGCTTCGGCCGCGTGCTGCTCGTCGGGAACGACTGGCAGGGCCACGGCCGCGTCCGCCACACCCTGCCGGGCGGCGTCGTCGAACCCGGCGAGACCCTCCCCGAGGCGCTGTACCGCGAGATCTACGAGGAAACCGGCCTGAAACTGACGGGCATCAAGCACATGGCGTACACGGTGCACATCGAGGACGAACGCCGCGGGGAACGCGCCATCGCCGTGGCGTTCGAGGCCACCTGGGACGGCCTCCTGAACCCCGCCGACCCCGATGGGTTCATCGTCGAGGCGCGCTTCTGCACCGTCGAGGAAGCCCTGCAGAAAATCGAGGCGCCCCCCATGCGCGAACCCCTCAGCGACTACCTGCTGACCGGCGAGCCCGGCCGCTTCTACGCCTTCAAAGGCTGGGACGGTCGCGGCGGCCTGCGCATCCCCGCGCTGAAACCCCGCACCTGACGCGATGCAGCAGCGGCCCCGGACCTGAGCTGGTGGGTCCGGGGCCGCTGGGCTTCAGGCGGCGGGGACCGTGTCCCCGGATGGCACGACCGGCTGCGGCACACGCAGAGCGCCGCTGTCCTCCTCCCGGCCGTCCTGCCCGACCGTGGCGTCCGGGCGGGGCGCCCGCACGGCCAGCAGTAGCAGTGCCAGTCCAGTCACGAGCACCGCGAGGCCCGACGCGACGCGCGGCAGGTCATACAGGGGGGCGTCGAGCAGCGCGGCCTTCACGCCCGCCGCCGCGCCGATCCCGACGCCCATGTCCCACAGAGGACGCGCCCCACCCCGGCCCACGCCCCCCCAGCGCCACGCGCCCAGCGCGACCAGCACCCCGGTGATCAGCGCGCCCACGCTGCCCAGCGTCCCCAGCGGACCATCCAGCATGACGGCCAGTCGGGGCGCCAGCGCCAGCCACAGCGTGCTGACCGCCAGCGCCAGTCCGCCCGCGATCAGCGGCGCGCGCCAGATGCGCGCAGGCATGGGCGGAAGGGACGCGCCTTGCGGCGTCCAGCGGGTCCACAGGCGGCGACCGGTCGGGGTGTGCAGCAGCGCCCACGCGCCCAGCAGCGCCAGCGCCGTGAACGGCAGCGCCCACCGGTCGGCGGTGCCGTCCGCCTGCATCGCCCGCCAGGGGGACGCGGCGCGGGTCAGGACCTCGCTCGCCAGGTTCAGGGAGACGAACCCCGCGCCCACCAGCAGAGCGGCCGTCGACACGACATCCGCGCGCCGCAGCGCCAGGCGGTGCCCGACGAGCGCGAGGGCCGCCGCAGCCAGCCCCACGCTCGAAGCCCGGTCGATGCCGGTCCAGACGCCCAGCGCGGCGAGCAGGGCCGCCACCGCGAGACAGGCGGCAAACTGCGACGCCGGAGCGCCCGGCAGCGCCGGGAACGACGCCGCCGGTGCCAGTGCGTCCGCACCGCCCACCCCCTGAGGCGTCGTGCGCCGCGCCGCCGTCCGCGCAGGGGCATCCACCCGCGACGCCAGCAGCGCCAGCACGCTGCCCAGCAGGGCCAGCAGCAGCGCCGTCAGGCTGACCGGAACGGCAGGCAGCGCACGGAACACTCCCCACACCGCCAGGAGGATCGACGCCCCGGTGACCGCCACCTGCGCGCCCGCCCGCAGTGGCTCCAGCGGCGCGCCCGCCCGCCGCAGGGTCCCCTCGGTCCACAGCGCCGCGCCGAACAGCAGGGCCACGCCCGCCGCCTCCAGCAGGCCGCCCAGTCCGAACACGGTGGCCGCGATGCCCAGCGCCACGGAGTGCGCCTGCGCTTCCGGTCGCCAGCCCCGCCGGGCCACGCGGGCCGCCGCGACCCACGCGACCAGCAGCGCCGCCGCCGTGCCCCACACCAGCGTCGGCGCGGCCCCACTTCTCAACGTCAGGGTCACGGCGACCAGAGCACTCACGCCAGTCAGGACCCCGCCGAGACGCACCCAGGTGCGGCTGCGGGCCGCGAGGCCCACCCTGGTCAGCGCGACCCCCAGCCCCAGGTACGCCAGCGGGCGACTGCGGGCCCCCAGCAGGCCCAGCACCGCCGAACCCAGCAGCGCGGCCGTCCCTGCCGTCGCGCCGCCCGCCACGGCGCCCGCCAGCGCCGCGCCCGGCGTGCGGCCCACTGCCGCCTCGCGCAGCTGCGTGCGCCACCCCCAGGCACTCAGGGCCGCGCCCCCCACCGCGAGCAGCAGCAGGGCCACCAGCGAACCGCCCTGCGACAGCCGAACCCCCACGCCCAGCGCACCCGCCGCCGCCAGCAGGGGCGCGGCCGCCGCCATGGCGGCAGCCACGCCCAGCTCCAGGTACCCGGGCCGGTCATCCGGTCCCGCCCGGGGCGGCAGGGCCACGGCGCCGCGCAGCAGGACCGCCGCCGTCCCACAGGTCAGCAGCGTGCCCGACACCCACGCCCACACGCCCCACCCCGTCAGGTGCAGCGCCGTCAGCGCGCCCGGCACCGGGCCGCTGAGCGGGTCCGGGACGTGCCCCAGCGCCGCCAGCAGGTGCCCGGCGGGCAGCGCGGCGGCGACCAGCACGGTCAGCATCAGACTCGACTCGCGCGGCAACCCGGCGGGAGCGTCCGCGCCCGTCAGGGTGTCCTCGCTACGCAGGGCGCGCAGCAGCGCCGGGACGGCCAGCGCGGGAATCAATCCCGTGACACCCATCACCAGCGGCGACCAGACGCCCAGGTCGTCGCCCAGCATCCAGCTCGACACGGCCGCCCCCGCCCCGGCCATCGCGGCCAGCAGCGGCTCACCGGCCCGCAGGCTCCGCCCCGCCATCAGCGCCGACAGGACCAGCAGGCCCGCCATGACCACCCCCGGCCCCCAGAGCCCCAGGTGCTGTGCCAGTCCGCCCAGCCCCAGCGCGCCCGACGCGTACGCCAGGCCGCGCAGCGCGCCCGCCACCGGCTGCGGCACGCCCCGCGCCGTCCACCACAGCAGCGCCGCGAACGCGTACACCGCCACCAGCGTCGTCCAGCCCGGCAGGGACAGCGCCCGCAGCGTCCACGCCAGCCCCCCGATGACCAGCCCGCCGCCGATCACGCTCATGCGCGCCCGGCTGAACTCCGGTGCGCCCAGGTCCAGGTCCGGCATCCAGCGGCGCCGCACCGGCTGCGGCGGCGGCTCGTCCGGCCAGGCGGGGGGGACCACCACGGCTGCTGGTGCCGCGGCGCCTAGGCCCACCCGTTCCGGCTCGACGGCCGGTTCAGCCGCGGCCGGTGCGGCAGCCGGAAGGCGCGGCGGCGCAGCGGAGGGCGCGGAGCGGGTCAGGGCGTCCACCTGGCGACGCACGTCATTCAACCTGCGTTCCAGACGGACGCTGCGCACGATCAGGACGACCAGCAGACCCACGAGCAGCAGCTCGGTGATGGGGGACATGCCCGCAGCATAAGCGAGCGCCGCACCAAACCCGGCCGCAGGTGACCACCGCTCTGGTCAGCCCAGGGGGCCCGGCAGCGTCACCGTGAAGTGCGCGCCGCCCAGCCCCCTGGACGCCGCCAGGGCCGCCTGCCCCCCGTGCGCGGCGGCCAGGGCGCGCACGATGGCGAGGCCCAGGCCGCTGCCGCCCGTGTCGCGGGAGCGGCTGGCGTCCAGGCGGGTGAAGCGCGTGAAGACCGCCTCGCGGCTGCCCTCGGGGATGCCGGGACCGTCGTCCTCGACGTGCAGAATGACGTGCTCGCCGCGCGTCTCCACGCGGACCAGCACGCGACTGCGGGCGTGCCGCAGGGCGTTGTCCACGAGGTTCGTGGTGATCTGCCGCACGCGGTCCCGGTCGGCCAGCGTGGGCGCGGCGTCTGCCTGCACGCCCAGCGTCAGGCCCAGGGCGGCGGCGCGGTCCTGCAGGGCCTGCACGACCTCCTGCCCCAGCGCGCCCAGGTCCAGCGGGCGCGGGTCCAGCGCCAGACGCCCGGCGTCCGCCAGCGTCAGGGTGCGCAGGTCCCCGACCAGTCGCGTCAGCAGCTGCGTCTGCGTGCTCAGCAGCGCGATCTGCTCGGTGTTCAGTGGGTACACGCCGTCCTCCAGCGCGTCCAGGCGCGCCTGGATCACGGCGATCGGCGTGCGCAGTTCGTGTGCGATGTCCGCGACTGCCTGCTGCCGCTCGCGTTCCAGCGCCTGCAGGTTCTCGGCCATGTCGTTGAACGAGTGCGCCAGCGCCGCGATCTCCCGCTCGCCGCCCAGGACAGGCGCACGGGCACTCAGGTCCCCGCCGGCCAGCCGCGCCGCCGCGCCCGACACCGCCGAGACGGGGCGCGCCACGCGGCGCGAGATCAGGAACGCCAGCAGCGCCGACACGGCCGCCGCCACCAGTCCCACCTGCAGCAGACTGCTCTGCACGTCCCGCAGGAAATCCTGCGCGCGGCTGCGGGGCGGCGGTTTGCCGTCATTGACCCACAGGTTCCGGGGGCGCTTCCCGGCCTTGATGACCGCGTCGTTGCCGCTGCCCTGCCGGATCGTTCCGCCCACGTCGGGGCTGCTCTCGAACGGTTCGAGGTACGGGTCCGCCGCCGACCCGGTCCGCACGACGGGCAGCGGCGGCGTAGGCGTGATCACCTCGCCGCGCAGGGTTGCCGCCTGCTGCTCGCGGATCATCTCGCGCACGCCGCTCGGCAGCCGCTCGAATTCGCGTTTGACGACCAGATTCGAGAAGTAGAACGTGCTGCCCACCGCCACACCCACCACCAGCAGCATCGCCAGCAGCAGCGTCACCGCCAGCGGCTGCGTGCGCTGCGGTTTTCCGGCGGGCGGCGTCATCCGGCGGCCTCCAGGCGGTACCCGACGCCCCGCACCGTGTGCAGCAGCCCCCCGGCCCGCGCGGCGTCCAGTTTGCGGCGCACGCTGGCCAGGTGCGCGTCCACGACGCGTTCCAGCGCGTCACTGTCCGGCAGGGCCGCCGCGAGGAGTTCCTCGCGGGTGTACGCGCGGCCCGGCGCTTCGGCCAGCTGCGACAGCAGCCGGAACTCGGCCGGGGTGAGGCTCAGCGTCTCGCCGTGCACGCGCGCCACGACCGCGCGGCGATCCACCTCCAGCGGCCCCACCCGCAGCGGGCGGTCCGAATCGTCCAGCAGGGCGGTCGCGCGGCGCAGCACGGCCTTCACGCGCGCCATCACCTCGCGCGGGCGGAAGGGTTTGACCACGTAGTCGTCCGCGCCGAGTTCCAGCCCGACGATCTGGTCAGTCTCCTCGGCGCGGGCGGTCACGAGGATCACGGGCGTGCCGCCCTCGGCGCGGACGGTCTTCAGGACGTCCAGGCCGCTGCGGCCCGGCAACATCACGTCCAGCAGGATCAGGTCCGGACTGGCGGCCCGGTAGGCGGTCAGGGCGGCGTTCCCGTCGGCGGCGCGTTCGGTGCGGTAGCCCTCCTGGCGGGCGTACGCCTCGAGCACCTCCGCCAGTTGCGGTTCGTCCTCGACGATCAGGATCAGGGCACTCATGCCATGAGCGTACGTGAACTCCGTGAAGGACGCGCGAAGACCCCGCAGGTCCCGGCGCGCCGCTGTCACTGGGCACAAACCCCTACCGGCGGCCTGCCCGGCCCCTTCGACAAATCTTCACAGAGGCTGCGCGGAGTCTTGACCCCCGCCCCGCACGCTGGGCGACATGACCCGTCCCCCCCCGCCTCGCCTGCTCACGCTGGCCCTGCTGCTCGGCGCGGCGCACGCGCAGACCGCCGCGCCGTCCGCCCCGCCTCCCGACCTGACGCTGTCGCAGGCCACCGCGCAACTGGCCCAGGCGCCCAGTGTCACCCGCGCCGCGCTGAGCGTGCAGGTCGCGCAGCAGAACCTCCAGTCTGCCCGCGCCGCGCTGGGCCTGACCGTCAGTGTCAATGGGAGCGCCAGTTACGCCGGGCCGACCAGCACCACCGCCAGCGACGGCACCACCACCGCCGCCAGCAGCACCCTGTCCGGCACGGCGGGGGCGAACGTCAGCCTGGGCCTGCTGCCCTGGTCCAGTTCACAGAGCAGCCTGCGGGCGTCCGAACGCAGCCTCGCGCTGGCCCAGGCGACCCTGCGCGACGCGAACCTGAGTACGCAGCTGAACGTCGCGCAGGCGTACTTCTCGGCGGTGCTCGCCACGCAGGACATCACCCTGGCCTCGCGCACGCTGGAGCTGCGGCAGCGGCAGCTGAGCGTCGCGCAGACCCAGCAGGCCGCCGGGAACGCCACCGCCGAGACGGTCCTGAACGCCCAGAGCACCGTGCAGACCGCGACCAGCAGCCTGACGCAGGCGCAGGCCAGCCTGGACAGCGCCCGCCGCACCCTGGACGCCACGCTGGGCACCACCCTGGGCGGCGTGACCTTCAGCACCCGGCCGGACGACACCCTGACCCTCCCGGACCTGAGCGCCCTGGTCGCCCGCGCCCGCACGGTCAGCAGCGACGTGATCAGCGCGCAGAACGCCCTGGCGAGTGCGCAGGAGGCCCTGGAGGACGATCAGCGTGACGCCCGCCTGCCCGACCTGACCGCCAGCGTCGGCTACGGCGGCGGCGCGGCCGGAACGGTCAGCGCCACGCTGAACGTCAAGCAGGGCACCCTGGGCGGCAGTTACAGCCTCCCGCTGGGCGACCGCGCGAGCAGCGGCGGCAACCGCCTGACCGCCAGCGTCAGCGGGTCGTACGTCGTGTACTCACCCGCCCAGCAGGCCGCGCTGAGCGCCGCGCAGGCCAGCGTCACCCAGGCGGGGCTGTCCCTGACCGTCGCGCAGCAGAACGCCGAACTGGACGTCCGCAGCCGGTACGTGACCGTGCAGACCAACCTGAACGCCGCTCAGACCCGCGCCGCGCAGCTCCAGGTGGCAGGCCTGGCCGTGCAGACCGCCCAGGCCCGCCTGGACGCCGGGACCGGCACCGCCGACGACCTCGCCGCCGCCACGCTCAGCCTCGCGCAGGCCGAGCGGGACCTGCTGTCCGCCCGCATCACCGCCCAGCTGAGCCTGACCCAGCTTCTCAACGCCGCCGGAGGCCCCCAATGACCCATACCCGCCGACTGTTCACCCTCAGCCTGGGCCTCGCCCTCGCCGCGCCCGCCGCACACGCCCAGAGCACCCTGAGTGCCGGGAGCGCCGTCAGCGCCGCGCTGACCACCAGCAGCGACGTCAAGACCTCCCAGGCGAACCTCGACAAGGCCCAGGCCGCCAGCCGCGCCGCGCAGGCCGACCCCAGCACCCTGGTTGCCGCGAAACTGAATGCCGCGAACGCCGATAAGCTCGCGCAGGCGCAGGTCCGCGCCGCGAAACTCGGCGCGCTGCAGAGCACCGTCGGCGCGTACACGGCGCTGCTCGAAGCGCAGGAGAACGTCGAACTCCAGACCCTGCAGGTGCAGGTGGACACCAAGGGCGTGCAGGTCACGCAGGTGAAACTCGGCATCGGGAACGCCACCACCCTGGACGTCACGAACGCGCAGAACACCCTGGCCGCCAGCACCCAGACCCTCGCCGACGCCCGCGCGCAGCTGAACCTCGCCGCCGCGAAACTCGGCACCCTGACCGGCCTGGGGGGCAGCGTCCGCGCCGGGAGTGCCATCACCGCGCCCAAACTGAGCGTCACGCTCGCCAGCCTCCAGGGCGGACTGGACCGGCTGACCAGCCTGGTCGGCGCCGCGAACGACGTTGCCAGCGCCGCGCTGAACGTGAAACTCGCCGACAACGACTTCACGCCCGCCCGGACCCTCCAGGACGCGAAAACGGCCCTGGCGAACGCGCAACGCAGCCAGGACAGCGCCGAGAAGACGGCCGGGCAGACCCTCGCCAGCGCGTACCAGGCGGCGCAGAACGCCTACGAACTCCAGCAGGTCGCCATGAACCGCGAGGCCGCCGCGCAGAAGACCTACACGCAGGACAGCGCCCGCCTGAAGAGTGGCACGATCAGCGCCGTCGAACTCCAGAGCACCCAGCTGACCCTGAAGAAAGCCCAGTACAGCCGCCTGCAGGCGCAGAACAACGTCACCGAGGCCCTCGCGGCCCTGTCGGTCGCCGCCGGGCAGAACCTCACCGGCATCGGAGGCGCGCTGTGACCACCACTTCCATTCCCCGGCCCGCCGCGCCGCGCCGCCGCTGGCCGTGGGTGCTGGGCGCCCTCCTGCTGGTCGGCGCCGCCACCGGAGGCGTCCTGTACACCCGCAGCCACAGCGCGCAGACCGCGACCGTCACCGCCACGACCAGCACCAGCCGCGCGCAGCAGGGCGTCGTCCGGGTGTCCGTCAGCGGCCCCGGCACGCTGGAAGCCGCGCAGACCCGCACGGTCGGCGCGGACCTGACCGCCACCGTCGGCGCGGTGCCCGCCGTCGGCGAACGCGTCACCAGGGGGCAGCTGATCACCACCCTGAGCAGCGACACCGTCGAGCAGAACGTCCAGTCGGCGCAGCTGAACCTCGACAAGGCCCGCGCCAGCCTGGACGCGGCGCGCGCCAGTCAGGCCAGCAGCGCCGCGCAGCGCGCCAGCAGCGTCGTCAGCGCGCGGGGCAGCGTGACGCAGGCCGAGCAGACCCTCGCCGACGCGCAGCGCACCCTCAGCGGGCAGCGGCAGCTCGCGGGCATCGGGGCACTCAGCGCCTCCGCGCTGGCCGACGCGCAGTCCGCCGTCACCAAGGCCCAGCAGAGCGTGGACAGCGCCCGCGCTGGCCTGAGCAGCGCCCTGACCCAGCAGCAGACCGGCGCGAGCACCGACGCGCAGAACCTCCGCAGCCAGGCGCTCGCCGTGCAGCAGGCGCAGGACGCCCTGGACGCCGCCGCGCAGGACCGCGCCGACCTGAAGGTGTACGCCCCGATGAGCGGCGTGGTCAGCACCGTCACCGCCACCGAGGGCACCGTCGTGAACAGCGGCGCCAGCATCCTGACCCTGATCGACGACACCACCCTGAACCTCCCCGTGCAGATCGACGAGACCGAGATCGCCGGCGTGAAGGTCGGGCAGCGCGCCGACGTGACCCTCGACGCCTTCGACGGGCAGACCTTCAGCGGGAAGGTCGTGCGCGTCTCGCCCGGCGCGACCCAGAGCAGCGGCATCAGCGTGTTCACCGCCACCGTCCAGCTGAGCAACCCGGACGGGCAGCTGCGCGCCGGGATGACCGCCGAGGCGGAGATCATCCAGAGCGAGGACCGGGGCCTGCTGGTCCCCAGCAAGGCCGTGCAGACCGTACGGAGCCGCAGCTACGTGCAGACGCCCGGTGCGGCGGGCGCCGAGACCGAACGGGTCCGCGTGGAGACCGGCGCGACCGACGGCACGAACACCATCGTCGAAGGGGGCCTGACCCCCGGCCAGGAAGTCGTCGTGCCCGGCGCGCCCCGCAGCACCGGCACGGGCACGCAGGGCAGCGGTCAGACCAACCGCCAGAACAACAGCGGCTTCGGCGGCCCCCCCGGCGGCGGCTTCCCCGGCGGTGCCCCGTGACCGCCGCGCAGGTCACGCCCATCCCGGCCCCCACCCCCACCGCGGCGGTCGTGGACCTGCGCGGCGTGCGCAAGGTGTACGCGCAGGGCGACGTGATCTTCGAGGCCCTGCGGGGCGTGGACGTGCAGATCGCCCCGGGCGAGATGGTCGCCCTGATGGGCCCGTCGGGCAGCGGCAAGACCACCCTGATGCAGATCATCGGCCTGCTCGACCGGCCCAGCGAGGGCGGCTACCGGCTGGGCGGCCGCGACGTCACCACCCTCAGCGAGAACGAACGCGCCGCGGCCCGCAACACCGAGATCGGCTTCGTGTTCCAGGCGTTCCACCTGCTGCCCCGCCTGAACCTCGTCGAGAACGTCGAGGTGCCCCTCACGTACGCCGGAGTGCCCCCCCGCGAGCGGCGCGACCGGGCCATGCAGGTCCTGCACCGCGTCGGGCTGGCCGACAAGGCCCGCAACCTCCCCAGCCAGATCAGCGGCGGGCAGAAGCAGCGCGTCGCCATCGCCCGCGCGCTGGCCGGACGCCCCCGCCTGCTGCTCGCCGACGAACCCACCGGGAACCTCGACACCCGCACCAGCGAGGAAGTCATGGGCCTGTTCAGCGACCTGCACGCCGAGGGCACCACCGTCGTCCTGGTCACGCACGAGGACGACATCGGCGCGTACGCCGGGCGGGTCATCCGCGTCCGCGACGGCCTGATCGAGAGTGACCGCCGCCAGACGCCCCGGCGCGGCCTGGGGGGCCACCCGTGACCACCCGGCCCCTCCCGCAGACCGGCCCGGTCACGCCCGCCCCCACCACCACCCGGCGCGGCGGGATCGGCCTGGGCGGCGCGTTCACCATCGCGTGGCGCGCCATCGTCGGCACGCCCCTGCGCTCGGTCCTGACCGCGCTGGGCGTCATCATCGGCGTGGCCGCCGTCGTCGCGCTGACCGCCATCGGGCAGGGCAGCACCGCCGGCGTCACTAAGAACCTCGAGAGCCTCGGTACGAACCTCCTGACCGTGCAGAGCGCGCGCGGTGGGGGCGGCGGGAGCCTCGTGCGCGCCGGACCCCGCCAGACCATCACCGTCGAGGACGCCGAGGCGCTGGCGGGCGCGTTCCCGGACCGCGTGGCGGGCGTCGCGCCCAGCGTGAACAGCAACCTGCAGGCCAAGGTCGGCACGAACAACGCCCAGGTCAGCGTCGTCGGCACCTGGCCCGCCTACGAGACGGTGCGCAACAGCCCCGTCGAGACCGGCGCGTACTTCACGGGCGCGGACGTCAGCGGGAAGAAACGCGTCGCCGTGATCGGCTACCAGACACTGCTCGACCTGTTCGGCGACGGCACCGAGGGCAGCGCCACCCCGGAGCAGGCCACCGGGCAGAAGATCCGGCTGGGCAGCGTCACCTTCACGGTCACGGGCGTCCTGCCCGACAAGGGCAACAGCGGCTTCGGGAACGCCAACAGCCAGGTCCTCATTCCCCTCAGCACGTACCTGCAACGCTTCGCCCGCACGAACAGCGCCGGAGGGCAACCCACCGTCAGCACCGTCTACCTACAGGCCACCGACGCCAAAGACCTCACGGGGCTCCAGAGCGACGTGACCGACCTGCTCATGACCCGCCACGACCTCACCGACCCGGACAACCTGGACTTCCAGGTGCAGAACCAGGCGGACAGCCTCGCCAGCCTGAACTCCATCACGAACACCCTCACCCTGTTCGTCGGCGCCATCGCGGGCATCAGCCTGCTCGTCGGCGGCATCGGGATCATGAACATCATGCTCGTCTCGGTCACCGAACGCACCCGCGAGATCGGGGTGCGCAAGGCCCTCGGCGCGCGGCCCCGCGACATCCTCACGCAGTTCCTCGTGGAAGCCAGCCTGCTGTCCATCGGCGGCGGCGTGATCGGCATGCTGCTCGGCGTCGCCCTCGCCTCCTTAGGAAAGGCCCTGAACATCACGCCCGTCTTCAGCCTGCCGCCCATGCTGATCGCCTTCGCGTTCAGCGCCCTCGTCGGCGTGTTCTTCGGGTACTACCCCGCCGCCCGCGCCGCCAAGCTCGACCCCGTCGATTCCCTCAGATACGAGTAAAAGGAGCGCCCCCATGACCAAGACCACCCGCACCACCCTGATCCTCACCGCTCTCGCCCTCACCGCTCCCGCCCTCGGCGCCGCCAGCGCCCAGACCGGCACGACCGGCCAGCGCCAGATGACGCCCGAGATGCAGGCCCGCATGAAAGCCATGCAGCCCGTCAACGACCTCGCGCAGACCGTCCGCCTCCTGCCCGACCTGGAACAGAACAAGGCGACCGCCCTGACCAAGGCGCAGGCCAAACTGCTGCTGCCGATCCTGACCACCATCCAGAAAGCCGGCAGCGTGCAGCCCAACGACGCCAGGAAGTACCTCACGCAGATCGAAGACAAGATCCTGACCGCCAAGCAACTCACGGCCCTCGACAGCCTGATGCTGAAAGCCGAACAGGACCGCGAAGCCCGCCGCACCCAGGCGCAGCGCAGCGGCCAGACCCAGGGCCAGCGCGTGCCCGGCCTGCCCGGCGGGCTCGGCACCGTGATGGGCGGCCAGGGTGGGCGCACCGCCGGGCAGACCGGGCAGGGGCAGGGTGCGCAGGGGCAGGGTGGACAGCCCGGCCAGTTCAATCCCTTCAAGCAGGGCCGCATGGCCGACCAGCTGGGCGCGTACATCAAGGTCCTGCAGAAGAAGTAACGGACAGGGGAGGGGCGCGCCGGGGTTCATTCACCCGGCGCGCCCCTGCCGGATCAGGCGTCCAGCAGGCCGTCCCCGCGCAGCACGTCCAGGAATGCGTCCACGACTGCCGGGTCGAACTGCCGTCCCGCCTGCTCCCGCAGCGAGTCGGCGGCCGCCTGCGCCGACCACGCCAGCTTGTACGGCCGCGCGCTGATCAGCGCGTCGAACACGTCCGCGACGCTGAAGATCCGTGCCAGCAGCGGAATGTCCATCCCCGCGAGCCGGTCGGGGTACCCGGAGCCGTCCCACCGTTCATGGTGGTGCCGGACGATCTCACGCACCTCGCGCGGGACGAACACCTCCTCGCGCAGCAGCTGATCACCGACCTCCACGTGCCACTGCATCGCCTCACGCTCGACGGGACTGAGCGGCCCGGCCTTGCGCAGCAGCCGGTCGTCCACGGCGACCTTCCCGATGTCATGCAGGTACGCCCCCCAGCGCAGGTGCTGCAGCGCCTCCTCGCTCAGCCCCAGCCGCTCGCCCAGCCGCCCGGCGAGGGTCGTCACGCGGTCCGTGTGCCCGAACGTGTCCCCGTCCCGGCTCTCGAGCATGCGGCCCAGCGTGCGCAGCGCGGCCTCCCGCGTGGCGTGCAGGTGCTCGACGCTGGAGGCGCGTTCCATGGCCTGACAGATCCGCTGCGCGACCGTGTCCAGCAGCGTCACCAGCGACCCGGGAACGGGCACGCGCCGCTGCAGGTGCAGCAGCATGACCACGCCCACGACCCGCCCGTCCACCCGCAGGGGCGCTGCCAGTCCCGTGAAGATGTTCGGGCTGTCGGTCCGCCGCTGCGCCCACGACTGGTAGTCCGGGGCGACCTGGGTGCGCCCGGTGCGCGCCACCTCCCCGATCAGACCTGTAGAATGGGCCGGACTGGCGCGCAGCACCTCGCGCGTGGCAGCCTGACCGTCCGGGTGCCCGGCCAGGACGGACAGCTGAACCTGTCCCCGGTCGTCCAGCATGACCACTGCTCCCACCGTGAAGCCCGACAGGGACACCAGGGTGTGCAGGGCGCGTTCGCCGATCTCCTCAGGACTGGTCAGGTCCGCCAGTTCACCGGAAAGCTGCGCGAGCTGCTCGAACTGCCGCGCGGCCTGCTGCGCGTCCTCCAGCGCCCGCGTGCGCGCGTAGGCGACGCTGGCCGCCTGCCCCAGCAGCGTCAGCGCCTGCGCCTCGCCGCTGCCGAACTGGGTGCCCTGCGCCAGCCGGTTGACGGACAGCACGCCCAGCAGTTCGCCGTCCGGGCCCAGCAGCGGCACGCCCAGGTACGTGTGGGGCATGGGACGACCGGACACGTACACCGTCTGCGGATTCTGATCCGTGCGCGGAATCAGGGTGGCCTCGCCGGAGTGCACGACCTGCCACGCCAGCCCCTCGCCGCGCTTCAGGTGGCGGCCCAGCGCGTCCAGTCGGTGCTCTCCGGCGGCGGCCACGATCTCCAGGTCGTCGGTGTCCGGACGGTACAGCAGCGTCAGGGCGGTGCTGGCCGCCGTGATGTCCAGGGCCAGCTGCGCGCAGCGCGTGAACATGTCCCCGCTGGACTGCGCCAGCAGCACCAGCGCCTGCGCCTCCAGAGCGGGCCGCAGCGTTTCCGGCAGACCGGACCGGAGCGGGTCGCGGGTCACGCGGCCCGCCGCCTGCGGCAGGGTGCCCGCCGGTCTGCACGCCGGCGACACAGGAAGGGCATGCCCCACGCTAGCGCGCCTGACCTGCCGTGTACCACTCCCCCCGTCAGACGTACCCCCGGCGCGGGGGCCGGGGGCAGAGGGGGGTGTTCAGCGCAGCAGGGTCATTCCCACTCGATGGTGGCCGGCGGCTTGCCCGTGATGTCGTACACCACGCGGTTGATCTCGTGCACCTGGTTCACGATGCGGTTGCTCATGGTCGCCAGGAACTCGTACGGGAGGCGGGCCCACTCGGCGGTCATGAAGTCGTCGGTGGTCACGGCCCGCAGCGCCGCCGTGTACGAGTACGTGCGCTCGTCGCCCATCACGCCGACCGACTGGATGGGCGTGAGGATCGCCAGCGCCTGCGAGCAGCCGTCGTACAGCCCGAACTCGCGCAGGCCGCTGATGAAGATGTCGTCCACGCGGCGCAGGATGTCCAGCTTCTCCTCGCTGATCGCGCCCAGGCAGCGGATCGCCAGGCCCGGGCCGGGGAAGGGGTGACGCATGCGGATGTGGTCCGGCAGGCCCAGCAGGCGCGCGATTTCACGGACCTCGTCCTTGAACAGCGTGCGGAACGGCTCGACCAGCTTGAACGCGAGGTCGTCCGGCAGGCCGCCCACGTTGTGGTGACTCTTGATGTTCGCGGCGCCCTCGCCCCCGGCGGACTCGATCACGTCCGGGTAGAGGGTGCCCTGCGCCAGGAAGTCGAAGGGGCCGTACGCGCGGGCCTCGCGCTCGAAGGCGCGGATGAACTCCCGGCCGATGATCTTGCGCTTCTGCTCGGGGTCGGAGACGCCGTCCAGCGCCGCCATGAATTCCGCGCGGGCGTCCACCGTCACGAGGTTCACGCCCAGCGGTTTCAGGGCCGCCTCGACCTGCTCACGTTCACCGAGGCGCAGCAGGCCGTGGTCGATGAACACCGCCGTCAGCTTCTCGCCGACCGCCTTGGCGAGCAGCAGGCCCAGGGTGCTGGAGTCCACGCCGCCGCTGATCGCCAGCAGCACCCGCCCGTCCCCGACCTGCGCCTGCACATCCGCGATCAGCTCGTCGATGATGTGCTCGGCGGTCCAGTCGCGCGTCACGCCGCAGATGCCCAGGAAGTTCGCCAGCAGCTGCCCACCCTTGGGCGTGTGCACGACCTCCGGGTGGAACTGCACGCCGTAGCGGCGCGTCTCGCGGTTCTCGATCGCGGTGACCGGGGTGTCCTCGGTCTGCGCGACGACCTCGTAGCCCTCGGGCAGCTGCGTGACGGAATCGCTGTGGCTCATCCAGGCGACGAACTCACCCTGGATGCCCTCGAACAGCTGCCCGCCGTACTGCGTCAGGTCCGCCTTGCCGTACTCGCGTTTCCCGGCGCGTTTCACGTCCCCGCCCGCCTGCTGCGCGAGGTACTGCATGCCGTAACACACGCCCAGCACCGGGATGTCCAGGTCCAGCACGCCCGGCGCGGGCTTCGGGGCGGCCTCGTCGTAGACGCTGCTGGGGCCGCCCGACAGCACGATCCCCTGCGGGTTCTCCCGCAGGATGCGGTCCAGGGGCGCGCTGCCGGGCAGGATCACGCTGTACGCCCCGAGTTCACGGAAGCGGCGCGCGATCAGGCGCGTGAACTGACTGCCGAAATCCAGAATGACGACGCTCATCACCGCCGATTGTCTCACGCACCCCACCCGCAGGCGTCCCGCCGGGGCAGACGAGCCGGGCAGACGAGCACCCGGCCTGACCAGGGATCAGCGGTCCAGGTCGATGGTGACCGGCTGCGCGCGCGGCACCGTGACCGTCATGCTGCCCGGCGCGAACCCGTCCACGACCACCCGCAGCCGGTACGTGCCCGGCGCGGGGAACGTCACGCGGCCCGGCGCGGTGCCCAGCGACGCGCCCGGCGCGAGGTTCGCGGCCTTCGGCGCCTGCTCGACCGACAGGCGCGCCGTGGCGCCCGCCACGCCCCGCACCGTGAACGGCACCGTCTGCGGCTGCGGCGCAGCCACCGGCCCGCCCGAACTCTGACGGGCCGGGACCGACGGGTTCACGGTCGCCTGGGGGCTGGCGGCGCGGGCCTGCCGGTCCCGGACCAGCCCGCCCAGCAGGGTCACGACCACCACGAACCCGGCGGCCAGCGCGCCCCAGAACAGCACGCGCCACAGCAGGGGCCGGCGGGGCCGGACGGCGGCGGCCGGGGCCTCGCGGACCACCCGCCAGGAATCGTCCTCGTCCCAGCCGATCCGGATGGGTTCGCCCGTCCGCCGCCGCGCCGGGATCGTCCCGACCGGCTCGGCCTCACGGACGGCGCGGTCGTCAGCGGGCGCGCGGCGCAGCGAGGGGGGCAGGCGCTCCACCTCACGCAGGTTCAGTGCGGGTCGCGGCGCGTCTGCCCCGTCACTGTC
The DNA here is from genome assembly GCF_014648135.1 of Deinococcus sedimenti. Taxonomy (NCBI): domain Bacteria; kingdom Thermotogati; phylum Deinococcota; class Deinococci; order Deinococcales; family Deinococcaceae; genus Deinococcus; species Deinococcus sedimenti. The sequence goes on from NZ_BMQN01000002.1 coordinate 229,078, forward strand.
GGCCTCCCACGCCGGCAGATCATCGAACCCGATCTGCAGTGGCGGGGGCGGGGTGTGCGGCGCGGCTGGCGCGGCCGTCTGCTGGCGGCGTTCCGCGGCGGCCTGCGCGTCCCGCTCGGTCTGCTCGCGGCGCGCCTCGTGCTCCCGGCGCCGGCGTTCCTGCGGGGAAATCCGGCCCGGGCGGGCGGGCCGCTCCTCAGCTGGCCCGCCCGGAGCCACGGCGGCGGGCCTGGACGGGGCGGGTTCCGACGGGGTGGGCGGCGCCTCGCTCTGCGCTGGCGTGGCGGGGTCCGGTTCGCCCAGCACGATCGGCGTTCCGTCGTGTGCGGGTGGAGGCTCGGTCGGTTCTGGGGCGGCGGGGGCGTCCTGCGGCGCGGGCGTGAGGTCCGGTGTATTCGGGACTGGGGCCGTCTGGTCCGGCGCGGCGCTTCCGGGAGTGACCGTCCCGCCGCCAGACGGGGGCGCTGTGTCCGGGGTGTCGGTGGTGGCCGGCGGGGGACTGGCAGCCCCTGCGGAACTGGCAGCCCCTGCGGAACTGGCAGCCCCTGCAGAACTGGCGGCGGCGTCCCGGCCCGGTTGGCGGGAGCGGCGGCCCCTCTCCCGGCGGCCCCGCGCTCCGGCCTCCGTCTTTTCTCCCGACGCCGGGGCGGAGGGAGCGGGGGGCCGTTCGTTCCGGTCCCGTGGAGCCGGGCCGGGCACTGGGTCGCCCGCTGCGGGGTGGGAGGGGGGCACGGGGACCGGGGTCACCGGCGTGGCTGCCAGCTCGGAAGCGGGCTGCGGGAGAGGGGCGGGTGCCGGGGTGTTGTGGACGCGCAGCGCCGCCAGGGCCGCGCGGGCGTCCAGGCGGCCCGGTTCGTCCAGCAGCGGGCGCAGCGCGCGGGGCACGCCGCCCATCTCATGCAGGATCACGGCCAGCGCGTACAGGTCGTCCTGCGGGCGCGGCTCGCCTCCCCAGGGCAGGCCCGCCCCGGCCAGTCGGACCTCGCCGTCCACGCTCCACAGCTGCGAGGCGCTCAGGCCGCCGTGCACCACGCCGCGCGCGTGCAGGGCTGCCAGGGCCGCCAGGGCGCCCTGCGCGGTCAGGTCCGGGTCCTGCGCAGGCCGCGCCTGCAGGGGCAGCTCGGTCACCATGAACGCCTCTGTGGCGATCTGTACGCAGTCCACCGGCATCAGCACGTTCGGATGCTCGGGCAGGTCGGGGATCGCCAGCGGCGACGGCAGGGCGTGCAGCAGCACCGGCATGCCGGTCAGGCGGTCCGTGGCACGCAGGGTCCGCACCGGACTGGTCATCCGGCCGGGCAGGTCACGCGCGGCCACATAGGGGCCAAGGGGCTTCACGGCCCGCAGTATAGGGCGCCGCCTGTCGTGTGCGGCGCGCACGCGGGCGCCGCAGTGTGAGCGCGTGGCTTGCCGCGCCCCGCGCTTTGCGCTACTAATTGCGGGATATGCGTGACGCCCTGATGAGCGCCCTGAGCACCGTGAACGACCCGGAACTTCACCGGGACCTCGTCTCCCTGGGCATGATCGAGCACGCCAGCGTGGAGGCCGGCGTGGCGCACGTGAAGGTGAACCTGACCACCCCCGCCTGCCCCCTCAAAGGCCAGATCGAGCACGACGTCCGCGCCGCCGCGCTGACTGTCCCCGGCGTGCAGGACGCCGTGATCACGTTCGGCGCGATGGTCCGCGCCGCCGCGCAGCCGGCCCTGCCGGGCGTGAAGCACGTCCTGCTGGTCGGCAGCGGCAAGGGCGGCGTGGGCAAGAGCAGCGTCGCCGTGAACCTCGCCGCGAGCCTCGCGCTGGACGGCGCCCGCGTCGGACTGCTCGACGCGGACGTGTACGGCCCCAGCGTGGCGCACATGCTCGGCCAGAGCGGCGCGAAGGTCACCGCGAACGAGGACCGCAAGATGCGTCCCCTGGACGCGCACGGTGTGCGGTTCATCTCCATGGCGAACCTGTCCCCGGCCGGGCAGGCGCTGGTGTGGCGCGGACCGATGCTGCACTCCGCCATCCAGCAGTTCCTCAAGGACGCCGCGTGGGGCGACCTGGACTACCTGATCGTGGACCTGCCCCCGGGCACCGGCGACGTGCAGCTGTCCCTGACGCAGACCGTGCAGGTCACGGGCGCCGTGATCGTCACCACCCCGCAGGACGTCGCGCTGATCGACGCGACCCGCGCGCTGGACATGTTCCGCAAGGCCAGCGTGCCCGTGCTGGGCGTCATCGAGAACATGAGCTACTTCGTGGCGCCCGACACCGGCATCACGTACGACATCTTCGGGCGGGGCGGCAGCCGCAAACTGGGCGACCACACCCTGCTGGGCGAGATCCCGCTTGAGATCAGTGTCCGTCAGGACGCCGACGCGGGCACGCCCGCCGTGCTGGCCCACCCGGACAGCCCGGCCGCCCTGGCGCTGCGGCAGGCGGCCCGCGCGCTGGCCGGGCAGGTCAGCGTCCGCACCCTCGCGCACCTGCCGGACCAGCTGACCGTCGTATGAGGGGCCGGTCCGCCCGACCACGCCGCCCCGGGGGCCGCCCGTGAGTGCGGCTGTCCTCGCCCCCGCCGGGACGGAACGCACCAAGACCCGGCTGCTGGAACTCGTCAAACGGCACGGCCCGCAGACCGCGCAGGACCTCGCGCAGCGCCTGGACGTCAGCGTGCCTGCCGCGCGGCGTCACCTGTGCGACCTGCAGGAGCAGGGCCTGCTGGAGGCCCGCACCGAACGGCCCGGCGGGCGCGGGCGGCCCCAGCACGTGTTCGCGCTGACCGACCGGGGCGAGGCGGCCTTCCCGAAGACGTACTCCAGCCTGTGCGTGGACGTGCTGCGGCACATCGAGGGCCTGTTCGGGGCGGGCGCGGTGCTGCAGGTCCTGGAGGCCCGCAACGCCGAGATCGCCGCGCGCCTGCGGGACGACCTGCCGGCCGCGCTGCCGCTGGGCGAGCGGGTTCAGGTGCTCGTGCAGCGCCTGAACGAACACGGGTTCGACGCGACCGCCGAGCAGGACGCGCAGGGCCGCTGGATGTTCACGCAGCGCAACTGCCCGAACCTGACGGTCGCGCGGCAGTACGCGCAGCTGTGCAGCGCCGAGGTCACGCTGTACACCGACCTGCTGGGCGTCCCCGTCGCCCGCGATACCCGCATCGCCTGCGGGCAGGCCTGCTGCCACTACCGGGTCGGGTAGGTTCCGTGACCCAGTACCTGACCGCGCTGGACGAGGCGCCCAGCCCGCTGTACTCCATCGTCGCGTGGCCGCCGGAGGCGCTCGACAGCTGGCTGCGCAGGCAGCAGGACCGCCTGAACGTACGCGGCTTCGGACTGCCGCACCTGAACATCCGCGCGCCGTTCCAGACCAGCCTGCGCAGCGCCGAACTGGTCGCCACCTGCCGCGACGTGCTGCGCGGCCAGCCGGCCTTCGATGTGCAGGTGCGCGGATGGAAGCAGCTGCCCGGCGTGATCTTCCTGGAGTGCGAACTCAGCCCGGCCCTGGGCGCGCTGCACCGCCGCACCCTGGCCATCGGGCCGTCCAGTCAGGCGCGCCACGACGGCCCGGACTACCGCCCGCACCTGACGCTGGCGCTGGGCGTCCTGCGGTGGGCCGAACCGATCCTCTGGGAGGAGATCCGCGACCTGAAGCCCCCCCTGACGCACTTCCGGGTGGAGGCGCTGAGCCTCACGAAAGAGCACCGGGGCGAGGTGCAGGAATTGCACACGTACCCGCTGCTGACCCCGGACGACGCGCCCCTGGCCGGCCCCCGCGACGCCGAGGCGGCCCCCAGCTGAACCCCTGACAGTTCCAGTTCCACCCTGGGGCCAACAGCACGCCCTTCATTTCCACTGCCAACCGCTGTCCTCCTCAGGTGCTCGCTTCGCTCGATTCAGAGGGATCGAGGGAGACCCTCAAGACCTGTGAACTCTGCGGTGAGAGCAGCGGCGGCCCCCGGGGATGAACCGGGGGCCGCCGCCATGGGGTGGATCAGACGCCGACGGGCTGGCGCAGCAGGCCACTCAGGGAATCACTGAACTTGTCGTACCCGGCGAAGTCCAGCTGCTGCTCGTTGTCGCTCAGGGCGGTGGCGGGGCTGGGGTGCACCTCCACGTGAATGCCGTCCGCACCGACTGCCAGCGCCGCCTTGGCGAGCGGGATCAGCAGGTCGCGGCGCCCGGCGGCGTGCGTGACGTCCACGATGACCGGCAGGTGCGTCTCCTGCTTGGCGATCGCCACGGCCGACAGGTCCAGGGTGTTGCGGGTCCACTTCTCGTACGTGCGGATGCCGCGCTCGCACAGGATCACCTCGCTGTTCCCCTCCGAGAGGATGTACTCGGCGGCGTACAGCCACTCCTCGATGGTGGCGCTCAGGCCGCGCTTGAGCAGCACCGGGCGGCGCGAGCGGCCCACCTCGCGCAGCAGCGCGAAGTTGTGCATGTTGCGCGCCCCGACCTGCAGGATGTCGGCGTGCTCCGCGACGATCTCCACGTCCCGCGTGTCCATGACTTCCGTCACGAACAGCATGCCGTGCTCCTTCGCCACGCGGCTGCCCAGGATCAGGCCGTCCACGCCCATACCCTGGAAGCCGTACGGGCTGGTGCGGGGCTTGTAAGCGCCGCCCCGCAGGATCTTCACGCCCTTGGCCGCCAGGAACGCGGCCGTCTGCTCCATCTGATCCTCGCTCTCGATCGAGCAGGGCCCGGCCACGATGATGGGCGGCGCGTCCCCACCGATGCGCACCCCGTCGATGTCCAGCACGGTGTCCTCACTTTTGACCTTGCGGGACACCAGCAGCTGCTTCTTGTCGTTGCTCTCCTCGAGGTCCAGGCTGGCCTTGAAGATCTCCTTGAAGATCGCCTTCACGGCCGCGCTGGTGAACGGCCCCGGGTTCAGGGACTCGATCTCCTTGAGCTGCTTGTCCTCGCGGGCCGGGTCGTAGTGGTTCGGGCGGCCCTCCTGGGTCTTGGCGTGCCCGATCTGCGCGACGACCTCGCCGCGTTTGGAGAGCAGGGTCAGCAGGTCACGGTTGATCTGGTCGACCTCGGCGCGGAGGTCCTCGATGCTGCGCTGGTGGGTCATGCTGCGCAGTGTAGGAAAGCCCCGCAACCCCCGCCCCCACCCTGCTAGTCAATTGCCAGGAGTTGTCCAACCCGAGCCCAGCTCACAGTGGAGACCCCGAACCGGATGCCGGATCCGAGTTCACCATGTGCACCGCCACGCGCGACAGGGCCTCGTACAGTTCCCGCGCCTCGTCCGCCCCGATCTGCGGCGTGTCGCGCAGCGCGCCCTGCATGCACGCCAGCCACGCCCGCGCCCGCTCCGGCGTGATCTCGAACGGCAGGTGCCGCGCCCGCAGACGCGGATGCCCGAATCGCTCGTGGTACAGCGGCGGCCCGCCCAGGAAACCGGTCAGGAACGCCAACTGCTTCTCGGCCGTCAGGGTCAGGTCCGCCGGAAAGATCGGGGCGAGCAGCGGGTCCTGCGCCACGCGCCCGTAGAAGCGCGTGACGAGGGCCGACAGCGCGTCCGGACCGATCCGGTCATACAGGCTGCCGCCCGCATTCAGGGAGAGGGGAGCCGTCATGCGCGCAGGCTAGCTCATACAGCGGGTTTCAGGGAGGCGGTTTCCTCAGTCTCCCTGAAACGAGCAGCGCGAGTACCCGCCCAGCGGTTGGCAGTGGAGCCCAGTGGCCTGCCCTTGGCCCCAGGAAGGAACTGAAAACCGCTGTATGCGCCCGAACGAAGGTCCGCCGTCCGGCAGGGGATGGCCGGGCGGCGGACCGGGCAGAGTGGACCCCGGCGTTATTTCTTCAGTGCCGTTCCTGCGGGCAGGATGTAGATGGTCTCCAGCCCCCACGGCTGCGGCTTCGCGGGGAACTGGGCGGCGCGCCACACGACGTAGTGGCCGATCTCCGGCGCGGTCAGGACGGACGTCCTGTACGGTGCGTCCGGCCACTGCACGCCATCCGGCGCGTCGGCGTCCGCCACGGCGATCAGGCCGCCGCGCCCCAGCAGGTCCGAGAGTTTCGCCATGGGCGCGTAGCCGTCGCGGCACCAGAACATCACCTGCGCGCCCTGCGCGGCCAGCGCCTCGATGTCCGGGATGCGGGCCTTCAGGAACGCGTCCAGGTCGTAGGCGCGCACGCGCAGGTCCCGTTTGTACAGGTAATCGGCCGGAATCGTGACCGTCTCGGCGGCCACGCCCGAGGCGAGCAGCGTGGCGGGCGTGACGGTCGCACTGGCCAGCGCGGCGACCTTGAACACCGCCAGCTGCTGCGCTTTGGGCTGCGCGGGCGCGGCGAGTGCGGGAGGAGTGACGGCCATCAGGGCCAGGCTGAGGAGCAGAACAGGGTGACGCATAAGACCTCCTTGGGCCCGCTGGGGGGGCGCGGCGCACTGTAGCGCAGCGTGCATGGTCGCGCAGACAGAATTGACAGCGGTGGCCAGTTCGGTTCAGGAGCCAACAGCGCGCCCCTCAATTCCACTTCCAACCGCAGGTGTGTCAGGTGCTCGCTCCGCTTGATTCCGCGGTGACCACCGCGGGCACGGGCAGAGGGGGCCCGGTGTGAACCGTGACCCCCTCCCCGGCGTGCGCCTTGTGTTACACGTCGCGGCGGTCGAACGCGAAGATGCTCAGCAGCCCGAAGCCCGCGGTGTAGATCAGCAGCAGGATCAGGGACTGCAGGATGTCGCCCTGCTGCACGTACAGGTTCAGGTGACTGGTCAGCAGGATGCTCTGGATGGTGTCGGGCAGCACCACCAGGAGCCGCATGACGATCAGGGTGGCGAAGGTCGCCAGGGCCGCCGCCGCCGTGTTCAGGTACATCACGCCGAACAGCAGGGACAGCGCCGCGACCGGCATCAGGACCACGCCGGCCAGCAGCCCGCCGCGCAGCACCTCCGCGAAGGCCGCGCTGGACGTCAGGGTGCCCACCCCCACGAACAGCCCCGGACCCATGCCGGTCCCGCCGGAGAACGTCCCGAAGCCCATCGGGATGCCCGCGATCAGGGAGCCCAGGATGGTCGTGAAGATCAGGATGAACGGGTAGGTCAGGGACACGATCAGCTTGCTGGCGATGACCTTCACGCGGTTCACGGGGCGGAGCAGCAGCGGCGCCAGCGTGCCCTGCGAGACCTCCGCGCCGATCATCTCGCCGACCGTCACCGCGATGAACAGCGGCAGCAGGTACCCGATGGTCACGCCGATACTCACGGCGGGCAGCTGCCAGCCGCTGACCAGCGAGACCTGAATCAGCTGGCTCAGGCGCGGCGCGAACGCCCACAGCAGCGGCAGCAGCAGCGTGACGAGCAGCGCCAGGTGAACGCTGCGCGCCCCGAACAGTTTGCGGAATTCCAGGGTCAGCAGGGTCAGCATGCGCGGCCCCCGTCGGTCAGGATGATGGTCATCAGGCTTGCTCCACGCGTTCGCGGTAGTACTCGTACAGGTCGAAGTGGTCCGGGCTGGCCTCGAACACGCGGATGCCCTCGCTGTGCAGGTGCGACAGGGCGTCCGGCACACGCGACTCGCCGCCCAGGTGCGCGATCGCGTACGGCGTGCGGGTGCTGACGCGCCGCACGAACGGCAGGCGCTCCAGCACCGCCGCCGCGCCGACCGGGTCGTCCACACGGAAACGGTACGCGGCCTGCCGGGCGCGCAGGTCCACGGTGTCCACCAGTCGCCCGCCGGTCAGGATGCCGACCGTGTGCGCGTACGTGGCGATCTCGCGCAGGTGGTGCGTGCTGAGCACGACCGCGCAGCCGCTCGTGGCGAGACTCGTCACGATCCGGTGGATCAGCCCGATGCCCAGCGGGTCCAGGCCACTGGTGGGTTCGTCGAGGATCAGGACCTTCGGTTCGGCCAGCATGGCGCTCGCCACGCCCAACCGCTGCCGCTGCCCCAGCGAGTACTCGCCGACCCGGCGGTCAGCCATGCGCGTCAATTCCAGCAGCGCCAGCACCTCGCGGATGCGGTCACGGCTGATCTTGCGGCCGCCCGGCGCCATCGCAGACAGGTTCGCGTGAATCTGGAGGTTCTGCGTGCCCGTGAACTGCGGGTAGAACTTCGCGGGGGCCTCCACGACCGCGCCCAGGTACGCGCGGGCGCGCTCACCGTCGGTGTGCACGTCGCGGCCCAGCAGGCGGATCTCGCCCTGACTGGGGAACGCCAGGCCGGTCATGGTGCGGATCAGGGTGGTCTTCCCGGCGCCGTTCGGGCCGGTCAGGGCGTACACCTCTCCGGGTTTCACGGTCAGATGAACGTCCTCCAGGACGGCATTCGAACCGTACGTTTTGTACAGCCCCCTCACCTCGATGGCGGGAACGGCTGGCGCACCTTGCTTCGTCACCCGTACAGCCTACCCCACGAATGAACGCCCGGTCCTTAAAATCCTCACCTCCATCCGCAGTCGGGCTCGTTGGACGCCCACGGCATCACAGTGCGGAGCTTCATGTCCGGTTTAACCTGCCCGGGCTGGCGACCCGTTCAGAGAGTCACGAACAGCGGGAGGTCCGACGGCCGCGTCGCGCCCACCTCCACCGCGCGGCGGTGCAGTTCCCGCACGGCCCGCTCACCTTCGTCGCCCACATCCAGACTGAAGGGATTCACGTACAGGTCGATGTGCGCCTGCATGACCTCGTCGGACATCTCCAGCGCGTGCTCGCGGATGTACGCGCGCGCCGCGTCCGGGTGCGCGTACGCGTACTCCAGGCTGGCCCGCACCGCCGCGTTCAGGCCACGCTGCATTTCCAGCGGCAGGTCGCGGCGTACCAGGATCGCGCCCAGCGGCAGCGGCAGGCCCGTGTCCTGCTCCCACCACGCGCCCAGGTCCAGCAGGCGGGTTAACCCGTACTCGTGGAAGGTGAAGCGCGACTCGTGAATGATCAGCCCAGCGTCGATGGGCTGCCCCGCGCACTCGCCGCTCTGCACGGCAGGCATGACCTCGTCGTAACGCATCCGCACGACGTTCACCTCCGGGAACACCAGCCGCAGCAGCAACTCCGCCGTGGTCAGCGCACCCGGCGACGCCACCGTCCGCCCGTTCAGGTCCTGCACGTCCCCGCGCGTCACGACCAGCGGCCCCACGCCCCGCCCCAGCGCCCCGCCCGCGCGCAGCGCCACGTACCGGTCCATCACCTCGAAGTACGCGCGGTAACTGATCTTCGTCATCGGCAACCGCCCCGACAGCGCCCACTCGTTCAGGGTCTGCACGTCCTCCAGCACCTCGCGCACCGGCAGCGGCCCCTGCACCAGCCCCGCGTGCAGCGCGTGAAAGATGAACGTGTCGTTCGGGCAGAACGAGTACCCCAGGTCCAGCACCGCGGGCAGCTCGGCGGAGGACTCGGGGGACGAAACAGGGGAGAGGGCGTCCGTGCTCATGCCGCCCAGGGTACGCCCCACCCGCCGGGCGCACCGCAACCCTCACCACCCCCACCTCTCAGCCGCCCGTCAGCTTCGGCCCGTACGCTGCCCCCATGACCCTCACCGTCCGCCGCACCGTTCCGCGCCTCCTCCTGACCGGCCTGCTGACCGCCGTGACCGGCGCGGCCCTCGCGGGGGGCGGCAGCGGCTCCCAGACCGGCGCGCCCACCACCGCCCCCTTCGGCTGCCGCGCCGGGTACGTCCGCCCCGACTTCAAGGCCCTGAACGCCCAGCTGACCCAGGCCCGCGCCCTGTGGGCCAGCCAGCGCCCCGCGAACTACACCTACGACGTGAACCAGATCGCCGCGCCCGTCCTGTTCCCCGGCACCCGCGTCACCGTGAGCGGCGGCCGCGTGACCCGCACCGCCCTGGCCCCCGGACAGGACGGCACCGTGAACCCCGCCCTGTCCGCCCGCACCATGGACGCCCGCTTCGACGAGATCGCCGCCACCCTGAAAGCCCAGGTGAAAGCCCCCTGCCCCATCGTCCGGCAGACCTTCGACCCCACCTACGGGTACCCCACCCGCTTCGCGTCCGGCCTCGGCGACGAGGGCATCATGGACGGCTTCGGCGAATGGAACATCAGCAACTTCACCGTGAACTGAGGAAGCCCCCGGGCGGCTGAACCCCTCAGTCGGCTGCGCCGACAGCTCCCCTTAAGGGGAGCCTGACTCGGCGCAGGAGGTGATTACCGGACGTCTTTCAGGGCGTCGCGCGCCGCCTGTGCGTCGCGGGCGATCTGGGCCTTCAGTTCGTCCAGTCCGCTGAATTTCTGCTCGCCGCGCAGGTGCGTGAAGAACTTGATCTGCAATTCCTGGCCGTACAGGTCGCCGCTGTAGTCGAACAGGTGCACCTCGAAGCGGCGGTCGGTGCCGTTCACGGTGGGGCGGAAGCCGACGTTCGCCATGCCGTGCCAGCGCCCGTGATCCCCCACGGCCACCACGGCGAATACGCCCAGCGGCAGGGCCTTGCCGTCCGGCACGCGGATGTTTGCGGTGGGCCAGCCGATCGTGCGGCCCAACTGGTCGCCCTGCACGACCACGCCCTGCGCGTCGTAATGGCGGCCCAGCAGGCGCCGCGCGCCGTCCACGTCCCCGCTCTTGAGGTACTCGCGCACGCGGGTACTCTTGATGTCCTCGCCGCTCAGGCCGTGGATGGGCACCACGACGACCTCCGGCGCGACCTCGCGCAGGTCCGCGGCGCTCCCGGCGCGGCCCCGCCCGAAGTGGAAGTCCTCGCCGACCACGATCGCGCGGGGGCGCAGGAGGCGCAGGTCATCCAGGAACGCCTCCTTCGGGCGGGACGCGAACTCCGGCGTGAACGACGCCGCGATGGTCTCGTCCACGCCGTAGCGGGCCAGCAGGTCCAGTTTCTCCGGGAGGGTGGACAGGAACTCCACGCCCTGCGTCAGCACCCGCGTGGGCGGATCGAAGGTGTACACCACGCTGGGCACCCGGTGCTCGCGCGCCTTGGCCTTCAATTGCGCGATCAGGGCCTGATGCCCCAGGTGCACCCCGTCGAACGACCCGACCGCGACCACCGTGGCGGTGTCCGGGCGCTGTCCGGGCGACACGTACGTCTTCACGCGCCACCCTGGCGGCCCGCGAGCAGGATCACGGCGTGCATGGCGGCCGCCACTGTGGACGCGCTGCCGATCAGCGTCCCGTCCCGCAGCCCCGCCAGGACCTGCGCGGGCGGCAGCCACAGCACCTCGATGCCCTCCTCGTCCTCGTCGTGCGGCAGCTTGCTCTCCCGGAGGTTCGTCGCCTCAAACACGTACAGGAACTCGTCGCAGAACCCAGGGCTGGCGTAGAAGCGCGTGAACAGCGTCACGTCGCCGTCCAGGCCCGCCTCCTCCTGCAACTCGCGCCGCGCCGCCTGCTCGGGCGTCTCGCCCGGATCGATCAGCCCGGCCGGGGCCTCCACCGTGAACGCCCCCACCGCGCGCCTCTCCTGGCGGACCAGCAGCATCTCCCCGCGCGTGTTCAGGGCCAGGATCGCCACCGCGTCCGCGTGCCGCACCACCTCCCACTTGCCGTCCAGGAGTTCCAGGCGCACGATCCGCCCGTCATACACCACCCTCGTCCCACCCGTCGTCTCGCCGGTCATCTTCCGGCAACTGTAATGCACCCGCCCCCGCACCCCCACGCGGTCATAGACTGCGCGCATGTTCACCCGCCCCGACCTGGAAGCGCGCGAGGCCGCCACGCTGGCCCCCACCGCCACCCTCAGCCGCGACCACGGCGGACGCGAACACGCAGAAGGCGAAAGCGAGACCCGCACCGCCTTCCAGAAGGACCGCGACCGGGTGCTGCACACCACCGCCTTCCGCCGCCTGGAAGCCAAGACGCAGGTGTTCCTCTCGGCCGCCGGGGACCACTACCGCACCCGCCTGACCCACACCCTGGAAGTGCAGCAGGTCGCCCGCAGCGTCGCCCTGAGCCTCGGCCTGAACGAGACGCTCGCCGAGACCATCGCCCTCGCCCACGACCTTGGCCACCCCCCGTTCGGGCACGCCGGGGAACGCGTCCTGAACCAGCTCCTGGCCGACGAGGGCGGCTTCAACCACAACCTCCAGGCGCGGCGGATCGTCACGCTGCTCGAACACCCCAAGAGCGAGTACCCCGGCCTGAACCTCACCCGCGACACCCTGGACGGCCTGAACAAACATCACCGCGCGGGCCTGGGTCAGCCCAGCCTGGAAGCGCAGGTCGTGGACGCCGCCGACGCCCTCGCCTACACCGCGCACGACCTCGACGACGGCCTGCGCAGCGGCCTCATCACCCCCCACCAACTGAACGAACTGCCCCTGTGGACCGAACTCACCCGCCGCGCCGGACTGCACGGACACGACCTGAGCGAACAGGGCCGCCGCACCCTGCACCGCCAGCTGCTCGGCTGGCTGATCCGCGACCTCACCCACGCCAGCCACGCCAGCATCACGGCCAGCGGCGTCACCACCCCCGCCCAGGTCCGCGCCTGGCCCACCCGCCTCATCACGTACAGCCCCGACATGCGCGACCTCCTGCGCGACACGGGCACCTTCCTGCGCGAGAACCTCTACCGCCACTGGCGGGTCGAGATGCAGGTCGAACAGGCCACCCAGGTCCTCCACGGCCTGTACCACGCCCTGATGAACCGCCCCAGCATGCTCCCACCCACCTACCGCGCCCTGGCCGCCAGCGAAGGCCAGCCACGCGCCACCTGCGACTACCTCAGCGGCATGACCGACCGCTACGCCCTCGACACCCACGCCACCATCACCCCCGGCGGCACCCCCGCCCTCTGGCCCCGCTGACCCGCCCCACAGGTGTTGACAGTCCGCAGACCCCCTGATACATTTATGCCCGCCTGCCCGAGAGGACAGCGCGAACAACAATAGGTGCGCGGGTGTAGCTCAGCTGGTTAGAGCGCACGCCTGATAAGCGTGAGGTCCCCAGTTCAAGTCTGGGCATCCGCACCAAGAAAGAGAAACCCCGTCACTGACGGGGTTCTTTCGTTTTATCCGAGGTGGGTCTACGCGGTCACGCTGCCGGCGCTCACGCTGTCGCCCAGCACCGTGCGGATCACGTCGCTGATCGTCACGACGCCCAGCAGGTCCCCGTCCTGGGTGATGACCGGCAGGCCGTGCACGTCCAGGTCCAGCATGCGGGTCAGCGCGTCCCGCATGGGGACACTCTCGGTCAGGTACCCGGTGGGGGGACGCATCAGGTCGGCGGCGCTCAGTCCGGTCAGGAAGAACTGGTCGGCCATCACGGTCGGTCCGTGCGTCGCCGCGGCGCGGTCCACGGCGTCCGACAGGTCACTGGCGTGCAGGACGCCGCGCAGCTGGTTGTCCTGCACCACGGGAAGGACGTGCAGGCGCGTGACCTTCAGCGTGGCGGCGGCCTCGCTGGCGGGCGTGGTGGGCGTGACCGTCACGACGTCACGGGTCATGTGCTGCTCGACCGCGCCCCAGTGGAGGCGAGCCGCTCTGGACTCGGCGCGCAGGATGTCGGTCAGGGTCAGCATGCCGCGCAGCTGACCGTCGGTGTCCACGACGGGCAGGCCACCCACGCGCCGGTCCAGCATCAGGCGCAGCGCTGCCGGGACGGTCGTGTCGGGCGTGACGGTCAGGACCGGCTGGCGCATGATGTCCCGCGCCCGCACGCGGCTCACCCGGTCCACGAACGCCCAGGGGGTCAGGCCCTCGGTCAGGGCGGGCAGCGCGCGGCGGATCTCGCCGTCCGTGACGATGCCCACCACCCGGCCCTCCTGCACGACGGGCAGGCGCTTCACGCGCAGTTCCTGCATGGTGACCACGGCCTCCGTGAGGGGGCTGTGCGGCGAGAGGGTGACGGCCTGGGCGTGCAGGGCGTCCTTGACGAGCAGGGGGGTGGTCATGGTGAAACCTCCTGCCCAGAGGGTCCGCCCGGCGCATTACGGGAGCATTACGGGTTCAGCCCGCCGGGGCGCGTGGGGCGTCCGGCGGGCTGAGCTCCGAGGGTCAGATCAGGCTGAGTTCGCTACCCTCGCCGAGGTGCGCGAGGTGTTCGGGGAGGGTGCCAGGGCGGTCCATGACGATCTGCTCGGCCTTGTAGGAGCTGCGCACCAGCGGGCCGCTGACGACTTCCAGGAAGCCGAGGCTCATGGCTTCCTCGCGGATCTCGTCGAATTCGGCGGGGGAGACGTAGCGCTCGACGGGCAGGTGGTGCATGGTGGGGCGCAGGTACTGTCCGAAGGTGAGGACGTCCACGCCGGCGTCGCGGCAGTCGCGCATGGTTTCGCGGAGTTCCTCGCGGGTTTCGCCCAGGCCGAGCATGATGCTGGTCTTGGTGATGACGTCGGGGCGGGCCTGCTTGGCGTGCGCGAGGACTTTCAGGGTCTGGTCGTAGTCGGCGCGGATGTCGCGGACGGGGTGGGTAAGGCGGCGGACCGTTTCGAGGTTCTGCGCGTAGGTGTCCACACCGCTGTCCAGCACTAGGTCCACGCAGTGGGTGTTCCCACCGAAGTCGGGGGTGAGGGCCTCGACGCGCGTCTCGGGGTTGAGTTTCTTGATGGCCTGGACGGTCTTGGCGAAGTGGTACGCGCCGCCGTCCGGGAGGTCGTCGCGGTCCACGCTGGTCAGGACGACGTACTTCAGGCCCATGAGTTTGACGCTCTCGGCGACGCCCTGGGGTTCGTCGAGGTCGAGTTTGCCCATGGGGTTGCCGGTGTCCACGGCGCAGAAGCGGCAGGCGCGGGTGCAGATGTGGCCCATCAGCATGAACGTGGCGGTGCCGCGACTCCAGCATTCGCCGATGTTGGGGCACATGGCTTCCTCGCACACGGTGTGCAGGCGGTGTTCCTTGACGATCTTGCGGACTTCCGTGAACACCTGTCCCGTGGGGATGGTGACTTTCAGCCACTCGGGTTTCTTGTCGCGGACCGGGACGCTGTCCTTGCGGTAGATGCCGTTCTTGATGAACTTGGGTTCCTTGGTCTCGTGGGTCATGGGTTCAGCTCCCGGCTGCCGCGGGGGTGGGCAGCGTCCAGTCGTACTGGGCGAAGGTGGTGTGGAAGGCGCGCGTCAGGGCGTCTCTGGCCTCTGGCATGCTGGCCGCTCTGTTCAGGCCGCGCAGGTCGTACTCGCGCTGCACGCTGGTCATGTGCGTCTGCGTCAGGCCGCACGGCACGATCAGGTCGAAATGCTGGAGGTTCGCGTTCACGTTCAGCGCGAGGCCGTGCAGGGCGACGTGCCGCTGCACCGCGACGCCGAACGACGCGATCTTCTGATCGTACGTCAGGCCGTTCACGTCCCGCGCGGTGACGTACACGCCCGCGTAGCCGGGGTTGGGCCGGGCGTCTTCCAGGCCCAGGTCGTGCAGGGCCGCGATGGTCGCCTGTTCGAGCAGGCGCAGGAAGTCCGCGACCCGGCGGCCGACGGGGAAGATGGCGTACGCGACGAGCTGGCCGGGGCCGTGGTACGTGACGTCCCCGCCGCGTTCGACGTCCAGCACCTCGATGCCCTGCGTGTGCAGGTAGTCGCGGGTGACGATGATGTTGGTGCCCTCGCGCGCCTTGCGGCCCAGCGTGAGGACGGGCGGGTGTTCCACGAGCAGGAGGGTGGGCGGGGCGTCCCCGGCGGCCACCTGCGCGTGCAGGGTTTTCTGGATGTCCCAGGCGTCCCGGTACGGCGTCACGCCGAGGTCCCGGACGGCGAAGGGGGAGGCGGTCATGCGGCGATTGTACGTCCGCGTGGGGGCCTTTTAACGTGCCCTGGGCGGGAGTCTGCGCCGCATTGACCACGCCGCGTGGTGAATGCCGCGCCCCGCGCTGGTCGAGCCCGTCCATACCGCCCGGACGCCCCGCTGGGGCGCTGCGCCATCTGGCTCAGGGCAGACGCCGCGCCGCGCCTTAGGGTGGGGCATGGAACTGGTGCCCCCCGACGAACGGTTCAAGACGAGCTTCCTGGACGCCGTGCGCGAGGCGCAGGCCACCGGCAGCGGTCTGGGCGACACCCTCAGCTTCGACGTGACCGACATGGAACGCGACTTCCCGGCCTTCCTGGCGCACCTGCGCCGCTTCGAGCCGGGCCACACCCTCCCCGAGGGCTTCGTGCACTCCGAGTACCTGTGGCTGGTGGACGGGAGCACGTACCTGGGCCGCGCCAGCATCCGCCACACCCTGAACGCCCGCCTGCGCGAGTTCGGCGGTCACATCGGCTACGAGGTCCGGCCTGGCGCCCGCCGCCAGGGGCACGCCACCCGCATCCTCGCCGGGTCGCTGCGCCGCGCCCGGCAGCTGGGCATCGAGTCGGCCCTCGTGACCTGCGACGCCGACAACACCGGTTCGCGCCGCACCATCGAGAAGAACGGCGGCGTGCTCGAAGGGCAATTCATGGTGCCTGACCACCCGAAGCCCATCCTGCGTTTCTGGGTGCCCACCGCACCGGCCTGACTTGCCGCCTGAATGCCGGAGGGGGACCGCTGCGTGATGGCAGGCGGTCCCCCTCCGGTCGGGTGCGATCAGGGTTCGCGCAGTTCTGCGGCTTTCTGCTCCATCTGCCGCGCCAGATCCTCCAGCGCTTCGGCCTGATCCTCGGGCGCGTCGCCGGTACCACCCAGCTGATCGGCGACCGCTTCGCCAATGCGAGATAAGGCGTCCAGCTGGTGCGGGGAGTTGTCCAGTTCGCCCAGCCGGTGCACGAGGTGCTCACCGGCCTCGCCTAGCACCTGCGCCTCGTTCTCGGCGCTCAGGGCGTGCAGCTGCGCCACCTGCCCATGGAACTCGGTGCTGACACGTTCCAGTTCGCCCAGCTGCTCCAGCGTGTTGGCCTGCGCGCGCGCCGCCTGGATGATCAGGTTCAGCGTCTCGACCTGCTGGCGCACGCGGCGGCTCAGGCGGTCCAGTTGCCCGGCACTCACGTCCGTGACCGGGGTGCGGGTCACGTCGTCGAGCGCCTCGGTGACCAGGGCGTCCAGGGTCTGCGCGGCCGTGAACTGCGCCTCGCCACTTTCCAGGATGCGGCGCAGGGCGTCCACGTGGTCCTGGCGGCCCGGTTCGTCACTGATGGGCAGTTCCCGCAGCTGCGTGGAGGTGAGGTGCAGCACCTCGCGTAGCGCGTCGGTGGCCGCCAGTCCCTCGCGGCCCGTCTGGATGATGATATTCAGTGCGCTCGTCTGCGCCCAGCCGGCCGCGCCGACATGCTGGCGCGCGCGGACCTCGGACACGCGGCGGCGCTGCGCGAGGGACGCCTCCTGCACCTGAGCAAGCTGGCGTGACGTCCCTTCCTGAGTGGTCATAGCGTCCAGCATCACACTCTGCTCCCGTCATGAAGGTGAGGTAAAGACGATTTGGCTGCCCTCGTCCCACTGCGCGCCGCTTGCCGGGGCGGCCGGTGCCTGCGTATACTGTCACGGTTTGGTCGCCCGCACCGGCGATCAGTGCAACAGGAGCATGAACGTCTCTGCCCGCAGACAGCGGGACGGTGGGACGGTCCGCTGCCCGGAGGAGTCAACCATGCAGCACGCAATCAAAGTGAACCGTGGCGCCATTCTGCGCGCCGTCGAGCAGCCCCACCTGAAGGCCGACCTGCCCGAGTTCCGCCCCGGCGACACCGTCCGCGTGGAAACGAAGGTCGTCGAAGGCAACCGCACCCGCAACCAGGCCTTCGAGGGCGTCGTGATCGCCATCAACGGCACCGGCAGCCGCAAGAGCTTCACCGTCCGCAAGATCTCCTTCGGTGAAGGCGTGGAGCGCGTGTTCCCCTTCAACAGCCCCCTGGTCGCCAAGATCGCCGTGCTGGAGCGCGGCAAGGTCCGCCGCGCCAAGCTGTACTACCTGCGCGAACTGCGCGGCAAGGCCGCCCGCATCAAGAGCGACCGCAGCCGCGTGATGAAGGACGCCGCCGCCAAGAACGCCGCCAAAGCCACGAGCGAGGAGTAACCCCCCGCCTCTACACGCGCCGCCCCCCACGTGGGGGGCGGCGCGCGGCCTTTCCCACCCACCCGCGCCCCAGACCCGCTACCGTAGGACCGTGATGCCCACCGCGCTGCTCGCCCTTGACCTGGACGGCACCCTGATCGACGCGGACTCGCAGCCCGCGCCGGACCTGCTGCCGGAACTGCTCTGCTGGGTGGAAGGCGGCGCGCATGTGGCCGTCATCACGGCGCGCGGCGGCAAGACGCCTCTGCTCAGCGGCTGGCCGCTGCACTCCGTGTCCCGCTGCTACGGCGCGTGGCTGCAGACCGGCGACACCGTCCGCTGGAGCCGCACCCTGCCCACACCGGTCCTGCAGGCCGCCATGAGCCGACTGAACCGCTGGGAACTGAATCCCGCGCAGGGCAAGACGGTCATCGTGACCGAGGACCCCCGCCACACCCTGCGCAGCAGCGACCCGGATTTCGCGGACCACTGGCGCGCGCCGCGCGGCGCGCTGAAACTGGTGCACGGCCAGCCGGACGTCAGCCGGCTGGACGAACTGCAGGCGCAGTGGGCGCTGCTGCCGGACGTCACGGTCATCCGGGAGCGCCGCACCCGCCTGGCCCTGGTGCGCGGCGACGGCTGCAAGGGCGCGGCGCTGCGGGACCTCGCGGCGGCCCTGAACGTCCCGGGCGACCGGATCGTGGCGGCCGGCGACGGACCCGCCGACGCGGCGATGCGCCCGCACGCCGGGACGTTCCTGCAGGTCGGGACGCACCCGGCGCTGGACGGCACCCCGCGCCGCGTGAGCAGCCCGGCCGAGATGCCGTGGGCCCTCGCGCGCTGCCGGGCCGAGTTGCTAGGCTGCCCCGCGTGAACCTGCCCGCGCATCTTCCGGCCACGCTGCCGCTGCTGATGGCCTTCGACCTGGACGGCACCCTGATTCCCGACGCGGGACGCGCCGCCACGCCCGACGTGATCGGCGCGCTGGGCCGGTTGCGGGCGCTGGGGGTGCAGCTGGCGATCATCACGGGACGCGACACGCCGCCCGGCGCGGTGCGGGAGGCCATGCAGCCGCACGCGGTCGCCACGAACAATGGCGGTCGGGTCCTGGTCGGGGAGGACCTGCATATCCAGGCGGCCTTCACCGACGCCGACCTGGAGGCGGTGCTGGCGCACGAACTGAGGGGCGCGCGGGTGGTGTTGTTCACCGAGGACGCCCTGTACGTGGACCTGCCGCCCGGCGTGGAGCCCGAGGCGTGGATGCAGGCGCGGTCGTTCCGGCCGTTCGCGGACGCCCCGCGGGGCGGCATCCTGAAGGCCGGGTACTACCACCCGGACGTGGCGGACCTGGCCGGGCGACTGCGGGACTCTCACCCGCATCTGGTGCTGACGGGCGCGCAGGCGCCGTATCCGCATTTTCTGACGGTCACGCCTGAGGGCGCGCACAAGGGCGCCGCGCTGAGCCTGATCGCGGACGCGCTGGGCGTGCCGCATGACCGCACGGTCGCGTTCGGCGACAGTGACAACGACCTGGCGATGCTGGAGGTCGCGGCGTTCGGCGTGCAGGTGGGGACCCTGCCGCTGCTGGCGCCGCACGCGTCGGCGCGGGTGGACCGGCAGTCAGAGCTGGGGGCGTTTCTGGCCGCCTGGGCCGACCGGATTGAGGCGCAGCGGACGAGCTGAACGCACCGGGTGGATCGAAACCGCCCGGAGAAAGCGGTTTCTGGTCAGGGACGCGCGGGTGGAGCGGTGCTGCCGCGCTCGATCAGGCGGGCGTGCAGCACCACGTGCCGCTGACGGATCGGCGCGTGCCCCAGCTGCGCCAGCATCAGCGCGGCCGTCTGCTCGGCCATGGCCTCCACCGGCTGTTCCAGCACCGTGATGGGCGGGTCCACCAGGCCGGTCCAGGGGTAGTTGTCGAACGTCACGAGACTGATGTCCTGCGGGAGACGCAGGTCCCGCTCGCGCAGCGCGCGGTACGCGCCGGACGCCTGCGTGCCGGTCAGGGCGATCAGCGCGGTGGGCGGCTCGGGCAGGTCCAGCAGGTCGTTGGTCAGGGTGTACGCCGTGTCCTCGTTGAGGAGCGTCACGCGCTGGTATTCGGTGGGGACGGTCAGGCCCAGGGCGTTCATGATCTCGGGGAAGGCGCGGCTGCGTTCCTCGGGGTGGATGACCGGGTGGTACGTGCCCAGCGCGGCGATGCGGCGGTGCCCGAGGGCGTGCAGGTGCGTGACGGCCTGCCGCACGGCCCCGGCGTTGTCGAGCATGACGCTGGGCTCGTCGTGGTGGGGGGGGCGGTAGTCGTACTCGGTGATGGCCACGCCCCGTGAGCGCAGCCGCGCGAGGTACTCCTGACTGTCCTGGCCGTAGCCGGGGCGCAGCATGATGCCGGCCACGCGCAGGCCGTACAGGCGCCGGAGTTCCTGGAGTTCGCGCTGGGCGCTGTACTCGTTCTCGCTGATGATCAGGGTGTACCCGGCGTCCGCCAGAACATGCGAGGCGGTGCGGGCGAACTGCGCGAAGAACGGTTCGAGGATTGAGCCGACGACCAGACCGACGGTGGTGCTCTGGCCGCCGCGCAGGCTGCCGGCGCGCTGGTCGGGTTCGTAGTGAAGCTGGGCGATGGCCTGCCGGACCCGGGCGAGGGTGTCCGGGGTGAGCTTGTCGGGTTCTTTCAGGGCGCGTTTGGCGGTGGTGGGGGAGACGCCGGCCAGCCGGGCGACGTCCTGGATGGTGGACACGCCTGCATTGTAGGTCAGTGCGAGGGTGTGGCTCAAGCGATTGGACACGAGACCATTTTCACATGATGTCCCCGGGGGTGGTACCTGTAGACAATTGAAAACAAGTGTGGTTCACTAATGGCCACGAGACCATTCAATCCGAACTCAGGTGAACCCGTCACCTGAACCTGCGCTGACGTCACCGGCGCAGCCCTGCCCAGCACGCCCCTGACCGGGCCCTGTCCCATGGAGGAACCACCCGTGAATCGACTTGCCCTGCTCGCCCTGACCGCCGTCCTCAGCCAGGCCAGCGCCGTGACCATCACCATCGCCACCGTGAACAACCCGGACATGGTCACCATGCAGAAACTCACCCCCGAGTTCAACAAGAAATACCCCGACATCCAGGTCAAATGGGTGACCCTCCCCGAGAACGAACTGCGCCAGAAGATCACCCTCGACGTCGCCTCCGGCGCCGGCAGCTTCGACCTCGCCACCGTCGGCGCCTACGAGGTCCCCATCTGGGCCAAGAACGGCTGGCTCGAACCCCTCAGCCCCCTGTTCGGCAAGTACCCCGACATCGCCAAGAGCTACAACCTCGCCGATGTCCTGCCCGGCGTGCGCGGCGCCCTGACCGTCGGCGGCAACCTGTACGCCGTGCCCTTCTACGCCGAGAGCAGCATGACCTACTACAACAAGGACCTGTTCAAGGCCGCCGGACTGACCATGCCCGCCCAGCCCACCTGGACCCAGGTGCAGAGCTTCGCCAGCAAGATCCACAACCCCAGCAAAGGCATCTACGGCGTGTGCCTGCGCGGCCTGCCCGGCTGGGGCGAGAACATGGCCCTGTTCACCACCATGGTCAACACCTTCGGCGGCCGCTGGTTCGACAATAACTGGCAGGCCCAGGTGAACAGCCCCGCCTGGAAGAACGCCATGACCTTCTACGTGAACCTCGTCAAACGCTACGGCCCTCCCGGCGCCACCGGCAACGGCTTCACCGAGAACCTCACCCTGATGAGTCAGGGCAAGTGCGGCATGTGGGTCGACGCGACCGTCGCTGCCGGGTTCCTCAGCGACCCCAGCAGCAGCAAGATCACCAAATCCGTCGGCTTCGCCAAAGCCCCGGTCGGCACCACCCCCCGCGGCAACAACTGGTACTGGAGCTGGAACCTCGCCATTCCCAAGAGCACCAAGCAGGAAGACGCCGCCTTCAAGTTCCTGACCTGGGCCACCAGCAAGGACTACATCGCGCTGGTCGCCAAGACCAAGGGCACCTGGGCCAGCGTCCCCCCCGGCACCCGCACCAGCACCTACCAGAACGCCAACTACAAGAAAGCCGCCGGGGCCTTCAGCGGCCTGGTCCTGAGCAGCATCAACACGGCCGACGTGAACAAGGCCACCAAGGACCCCGTGCCCTACACCGGCGTGCAGTACGTCGCCATCCCCGAATTCCAGGCGCTCGGCACGCAGGTCGGCCAGTACCTCGCCGGGGCGCTCAGCGGCCAGTACACCGTCGATCAGGCGCTGAAACTCGCGCAGGACGCCGCGAACAAGACCGCCCGCGAAGGCGGCTACCAGAAGTAACCCCACGGGGGGCGCGGCGACCTCCAGTGCCGCGCCCCCACTCCGTCCAGCACAGTCCCAGCGCACCCCAGGGGAGGCCCGAGGCGACCACCTCGCCTCCCCTGCACCGCAGTGCCCACCCCGTCCACACAGGAGGTGAAGTTTCATGACCGCCGCCGCCACCCCGCACGCCAGCGTCGCCCCCGCCCCCAAGCGGGGTTTCCGTCTGACCCCCGCCGCGCTGATCTGGCCCGCCCTGCTGTACCTGATCCTGACCACCCAGGTGCCGTTCTTCATGACGGTGTACTACTCGTTCTTCCGCTACAACCTCGCCATTCCCGGCGCCCGCCCGTTCATCGGGCTGGACAACTACAAGAACCTGCTGACCGACCCGCAGAACCTCACGATCCTGTGGAACACCGTCGTCCTGGCCGGCGGCACCCTGATCCTGACCCTGATCATCGGCGCGGCCCTGGCGCTGCTGCTGAACCGTGACTTCCCGGGCCGGGCGCTGCTGCGCACCCTGCTGATCAGCTCGTTCCTGGTCATGCCGGTCGTGACGGCGGTCGTGTGGAAGAACATGCTCCTGAACCCCGCCTTCGGGTTCTTCTCCTGGGTGCTGACCAGCCTGGGCCTGCCGCCGGTGGACTTCCTGGCGCAGCACCCGATGGCCAGCGTGATCGCCATGATCACCTGGGAATGGACGCCCTTTGCCATGCTGATCCTCCTGACCGGCCTGCAGAGCCTCCCGGACGATCAGCTGGAAGCCGCCCGCCTGGACGGCGCCAGCCCCTGGCAGGAATTCCGCTACGTGGTGCTGCCCCACTGGACGCAGGCCATCCAGGTGGTCGTCCTGATGGAAACCATCGCGCTGCTGCAGGTGTACGGCGAGATCTATGGCAGCACGTCCGGCGGGCCCGGGCTGGCCACCACCAACCTGCCGTACTTCATCTACCAGAAGGCCTTCGCGGAGTACAACATCGGGCTCGCCAGCGCCGCCGGGGTGATCACCGTGGTCCTCACGAACGTGCTCGCCGCGTACATGCTGCGCCTCCTGACCCGCACCAGCAGGAGCGAATGACATGAGGCAGATTCCGTCTGTTTCGTTCACAACCCGGAACATCACCGGGTTGCTCACTCCACGCCCGGAACCCGCTTCGCTCCCTCTCGCATCCGCTCGAACTGAACGGTTGGCGCAAACCGTTCAGTCGGAGTCCGTATGAAAGCCCAGATCCGACTGAGAAACGCCCTGCTGACCCTGGTCACGTACCTGATCGCCGCCGCGTTCCTGTTCCCGCTCGTGTGGATGTTCATGGCCGCCTTCAAGACCGAGGCGCAGGCCTTCGCCACCCCGCCCGTGTTCATCTTCACGCCCACCCTGGAGAACTTCGAAAAGGCCATGGGCACGTACTTCCCGGCGCTGCGCAACTCACTGGCGGCCGCCGTGGGCAGCACCATCCTGGCCTTCATCCTGGGCCTCCCGGCGGCGTTCGCGCTGGCCGTGTACCCCACCCGCCGCGCGCAGGGCGTCCTGACCTGGATGCTGTCCACGAAATTCATGCCCGCCGTGGGCGTCATCGTGCCGCTGTTCCTGATCTACCGCAACCTCGACCTGCTCGACACGCTGCCCGGCCTGATCCTGATGTACACCACCATGAACCTCCCGCTGGTCGTGTGGATGATGCACTCCTACATGACCGAGATCCCCTACGCGATCTACGAGGCCGCCAAGGTGGACGGCGCGACCGTCGCGCAGGAATTCTTCGGGATTGCCCTGCCGCTGAGCACGCCCGGCATGGCCGCCACCGCGCTGCTGTGCCTGATCTTCGCGTGGAACGAGGTGTTCTTCGCCCTGAACCTCACCAGCGCCAACGCCGCGCCGCTGAGCGTGTTCATTGGTGAATTCAAGACCAGCCAGGGTCTGTTCTGGGCGCAGCTGAGCGCCGCCGCCACCCTGGTCGTCCTGCCGGTCCTGATCTTCGGCTGGGTCGCCCAGCGGCAACTCGTGCGCGGCCTGAGCTTCGGAGCGGTGAAGTGACCGTGACCACCCCCAGCTTCCCCCTGCGCGCCGCGAGCCTCCCGGCCCTGGCCGCCCGCGTCGCCGTACCCACGTACGACCCGCGCGGCCTGCGGACCGGCATCGTGCACTTCGGCGTCGGCGCGTTCCACCGCTCGCATCAGGCCATGTACCTCGACCGGCTGCTGAACCTCGGGCAGGCGCACGGCTGGGCGATCTGCGGCGTGGGCGTCCTGCCCGGCGACGCCCACATGCGCGACGTCCTGCGCGACCAGAACCACCTCTACACCCTGCTGACCCGCGCCCCGGACGGCCACAGCGAGGCCCGCGTGATCGGCGCCATTCACGACTACCTGTTCGCCCCCGACGACCCCGAAGCCGTCTGCGAGCGGCTGGCGCACCCCGCCACGCGCGTCGTGTCCCTGACCGTCACCGAGGGCGGCTACAGCCTGAACAACGCCACCGGCGAGTTCGACCCTGCGGGGGACGTCCTGCACGACCTGCAACCCGGCGCCGTGCCCCGCAGCACCCTGGGCTTCCTGACCGAGGGTCTGCGCCGCCGCCGCGAGCGCGGCCACCCGCCCTTCACCGTCATGTCCTGCGACAACATCCAGGGCAACGGGCACGTCACCCGGCGCGTCCTGACCGCCTTCGCCCGCCGCCAGGACCCGGACCTCGCCGACTGGATCGACCGCGAGGTCGCCTTCCCGAACAGCATGGTCGACCGCATCACGCCCGTCACCACCGACACCCTGCGCGCCGACCTGGAACGCGACTACGGCGTGCGCGACGCGTGGCCCGTCGTCGCCGAGCACTTCACGCAGTGGGTGCTGGAAGACCACTTCACCTGCGGCCGCCCCCCCCTGGAACTCGCGGGCGTGCAGCTCGTGCCGGACGTCGAACCGTACGAACTCATGAAGCTGCGCCTGCTGAACGCCGCGCACCAGGCCATGAGCTACCCCGCGCTCCTGGGCGGCCACACGTTCGTGCACGAGGTCTGCCAGCAACCCGACTACGCCCAGTTCCTGCTGGACTACATGGCCCTCGAAGCCCAGCCGACCCTGCACCCCGTGCCCGGCATCGACCTGAGCGCCTACCAGCACGAACTGATCGAACGGTTCTCGAACCCCGCCATTCAGGACACGCTGGCCCGCCTGATCGTGGACGGCAGCGAACGCATTCCCAAATTCCTGCTGCCCGTCGCCCGCGAACAGGCCGCGCAGGGCGGAGACCTGCGCCGCTGCGCGCTGGTCGTCGCCGCCTGGAGCGCGTACGTCGCGCACGCCGCCACGCGCGGCGAGCCCCTGGTGGACGTCCGTGCGCCCACCCTGACCCTGGCTGCGCTGGCCGACCAGACCCGCCCCGGCGCGTTCCTCGATCAGCCCGACGTGTTCGGCGACCTGGCCGGAACTCCCGCCTTCGTGCAGGCCTACCTGGACGCCCGCACCTGCCTCGCCACCCTGGGCCCGGTCGGCGCGCTGCGCGCCCTGCACGTCACCTCCACCCAAGGAGAACACGCATGACCATCCTCGACCTCTTCCGCTTGGACGGCCGCCACGCCCTGGTGACGGGCGGCGCGCAGGGCATCGGCTTCGAGATCGCGCAGGGCCTCGCGCAGGCCGGCGCGCGCGTGACCATCGCCGACCTGAATCCCGACACCGGCCACGCCGCCGCCCGCAGCCTCGGCGGGCAGTTCGAGGTGCTGAACGTCACCGACGCCAGTGCCGTCGCCGCCCTGGCCCGGAAGCTTCCGGACGTCGACGTTCTCGTGAACAACGCCGGGATCGTCCGCAACACCCCCGCCGAGGACACCCCCGACGACGACTGGCGCGCCGTGATCGACGTGAACCTCAGCGGCGTGTACTGGTGCTGCCGTGAATTCGGCCGCAGCATGCTGGAACGCGGCCGGGGCAGCATCGTCTCCACGGCAAGCATGAGCGGCCTGATCAGCAACCATCCGCAACCGCAGGCGGCGTACAACGCCAGCAAGGCCGCCGTGATCCACCTCACCCGCTCCCTGGCGGGCGAGTGGGCGCCGCGCGGCGTGCGCGTGAACTGCGTCGCGCCCGGCTACACCGCCACGCCCCTCACGAAACGCGGCCTGGACACCCCCGAGTGGCGCGAGACGTGGCTCAAGGAAACCCCGATGGGCCGCCTCGCGGAACCCGCCGAGATCGCCCCGGCCGTGCTGTACCTCGCGTCCGACGCCGCCAGTTTCGTCACCGGGCACGCCCTGGTCGTCGACGGCGGCTACACCTGCTGGTAGGAGCCCACCGGCATGTTTCAAGGAGTGACATGACCCTGAGTTCGAGAACGTCCGTCCTGACCGGCCCGCGGCAGCTGGACTGGACGGCCCGCGAGGTCCCCGAGCCCGGCGCGCGGGAGGTGCGGGTGCGCGTCACGCGGATCGGCGTGTGCGGCAGCGACGTGCACTACTACACGCATGGGAGGATCGGGCCGTTTGTGGTGGACGGCCCGCTGGTGCTGGGGCACGAGGTGAGTGGCGTGGTGGAGGCCGTGGGCGCGGGCGTGACCCGCGTGCAGCCGGGGGACCGCGTGGCGCTGGAACCCGGCGTGCCGTGCCGCCGCTGCGCGTCCTGCCGCAGCGGGGCGTACAACCTCTGCCCGGACATGCGGTTCATGGCGACGCCCCCGGTGGACGGCGCCCTGGCCGAGTATGTGCTGTGGCCCGACGACTTCGTGTACCGGGTGTCAGGCAGCGTCAGTGACGACGCGGCGGCGCTGCTGGAACCCCTGGCGGTGGGCCTGTGGGCCGCCCGCAAGGGCGAGGTGCGCCCCGGTCACGCGGTGGCGGTGCTGGGCGCCGGGCCGGTGGGCTGCACGACCGTCATGGCGGCCCGCGCGGCGGGCGCGACCACGGTCATCGCGGTGGATCTGGAGGACTTCCGGCTGGATCTGGCCCGCGAGGTCGGCGCGACCCACACCATCAACGCCCGGCACGCGGATGCCCTGGCGGCCATCCGGGAGCTGTGCGCCGCGCGCGACGGCCTGCCGCTCTCGCACGCGGGCGTGGACGTCGCCTTCGAAACCGCCGGGAGTCTCCCCACCACGCGCCTGACCCTGGCCGCGCCGAAACCGGGCGGCGTGGCCGTGCTGGTGGGCCTCCCGCCCGACCCGGAGGTCAGCCTGGACATCGTCAGCGCCGCGAGCCGCGAGGTGACGCTGCGGGGCGTGTTCCGCTACGCGAACTGCTACCCGGCCGCTGTAGAGCTCGCCGCGACGGGCCGCGTGAATCTGGACGCGCTCGTCACGCACCGCTTCCCGTTCGACCGGACGCCCGAGGCGTTCGCGTTCGCCGACCGCGAGAAACGCACGTCCATGAAGGTGATGATCGATGTCAGCTGAACCGGCGCAGGACCTCCTGATCGGGGTGGATGTCGGCACGTACTCCAGCAAGGGCGTCCTGACCACGCTGGACGGGCAGATCGTAACGCAGCACGTCGTGCCGCACGGGATCTCGGTGCCCCAGCACGGACACGTGGAGCAGGACGCGGACGCGGTGTGGTGGGCGGACGTGGTGACGATCCTGCGCGCGCTGCTGCGCGAACCCGGCATGGCCGGGCGGGTGGCGGGGGTGGCGTGCAGCGCGATCGGCCCCACGCTGCTGCCGCTGGACGCGGCGGGGCGGCCGCTGCGGCCCGGCATCCTGTACGGCGTGGACACCCGCGCGCAGGCGCAGATCGACGCACTGAACGCCGAACTGGGCGAGGCGGTGATCCTCGCGCACAGCGACATGGCCCTGA
The DNA here is from genome assembly GCF_014648135.1 of Deinococcus sedimenti. NCBI lineage: Bacteria > Thermotogati > Deinococcota > Deinococci > Deinococcales > Deinococcaceae > Deinococcus > Deinococcus sedimenti. The sequence continues at coordinate 256,933 of NZ_BMQN01000002.1, forward strand.
CGAGTCAGGCGATCGGCCCGAAGATCCGCTGGCTGCGTGAACACGAACCCGAGGTGTGGGCGCAGGCACGCACGCTGACGAGTGCGGGCAGTTACCTCGTGTTCCGCCTGACCGGCGAGCACGTCATCGACCACCATACGGGCGCGCACTTCATGCCGCTGTACGACCCGCGCGCCCGCACCTGGACCGCGCAGTTCGCCGCGTCCGTGCTGGGCGACCGCGGACCGCAGGTGCTGCCCCGCCTCGCCTGGAGTAACGAGCGGGCCGGTCAGGTCACCGCAGAGGCCGCCGCCGCCACCGGCCTGCGTCCCGGCACGCCCGTCGCGGTGGGCACCGTGGACGCCTTGGCCGAGGGCCTCAGTGTCGGCGCGGCGCGGCCCGGCGACCTGATGATCATGTACGGCTCGTCCACCTTCTTCATCCTCACGCAGCAGCACCCCACCCCCGACGCGCGCGTGTGGTCGGTGGGCGGCGCGTTCGAGGGGCAGGTGAACCTCGCGGCGGGCATGAGCACCACCGGCAGCCTCACCCGCTGGATCGTGGACGAGTTCGCGCGCGAACAGGACACCGCAGCCGCCTACGACACGCTGTTCACGCAGGCGGCCGCGCTGCCACCCGGCGCGGACGGCCTGCTGATGCTCCCGTACTTCAGCGGCGAGCGCACGCCCATCAACGACCCGCAGGCGCGCGGCGTGGTGGCGGGCCTGACCCTCTCGCACACCCGCGCGCACCTGTTCCGCGCGGCGCTGGAGGGCGTGGGTTACGGCATCCGCCACAATCTGGACGCGCTGCGCGACCTGGGCGCGGACGTGCGGCGCGTCATCGCGGTGGGCGGCGGCACGAAGGGCGGCACGTGGCTGCAGATCGTCTCGGACATCACCGGGCAGGTGCAGGAGGTGCCGCAGGTGACCGTCGGCGCCAGCTACGGCGACGCGTTCCTCGCGGGACTGGCCGCCGGGGTGCTGAGCCACGCCGACCTGGACCGCTGGGTGCAACCGGGCCCGCCCGTCACGCCCGACCCGGCCACCCGCGCCGAGTATGACCGCCTGTACCGCCTGTACCGCGCGCTGTACCCGGCCACCCGCGACATCGTCCACGCCCTGTGACCGCAACGACGAACCGCGGCCGCCCTGGATTGAGCGGCCGCGGTTCGTCGGAGATTACTTCAGGGTCAGGCTGGTCAGGATCGAGCGGCCTTCCTCGATCTGTTCGGTGGTCGTGCCGCTGGGCTGCACCAGCGTCGCGGTGAACAGGCGGTTGTTCTTCAGGGTCAGCACCTGCGTCCACCGGACCATGCCGTCGTCCCCGTCGCCCAGGTACGTCCAGAGGATCGCGGGCGTGCTGCCCAGCTTGATGGTCTTCTCGCCCAGCATCTTGAACTTGGGCACGTCCCTGCTCAGCTGCGACGCGAACAGGTCGCGGAAGTCCGCCAGGGTCGCCTTCAGCTTGGGGTCCACGTCCTGTACCTGCACGGTGACGGTGGGGCGCACGTTCCCCGCGTCACGGTTGATGAACGCCACGTCCGCGCCGGGCACGTTCTTCAGGGGAATCCACCCGGCAGGGACGCGGATCGAGTAGCCCTTGGAACTGGTGGCGGTGACGGCCTCCACGGTGCGCGTCCCCTCCGCCGCGGGGGGGGTGGCCGTGGTGGCCGCGCCCTGCGCGAGGGCCGGGGTGAGACTCAGGGCCGCGAGGAGCAGCGGGGGCAGCAGATGGGCGCGCTTCATGAGCGTCAGGGTAGAGCCTGAAGGTGAGCCGAGTCTGACTGGAGCGGGCGCGTGAACGCGACCCGGCCGCCGTCCAGGTGCAGGTGGTGCGTGAGGCCCGCCGGGGCGTCCGTGTCGCGGTGCGCGATCACCATGACGTGCGTGCCCGCGCGGGCCAGACCGGGCAGCAATGCCAGGAACGCGGCGCGCGAATGGGCGTCCAGGAAGTCCAGGCCCTCGTCGAGGATCAGCAGGCGCGGGCGGTGCGCGACCGCGCGGGCCAGCAGCAGCCGCCGCAACTGTCCCTGCGACAGCGACTCCGCCGTGCGGTCCAGCAGGTCCGTCAGGGAGAGGTGCGCCGCCAGTTCCTCCACCACGCGCGCCTGCTCCGGCGTGAGGTCGGGGCTGAAGCCCTCCGCGCCGCTCCAGGCACTGCCGATCACCTCGCGGCCCGACCAGTCCCGCCGCTGCCGGATGCCCAGCTCCGCGCTGACCAGTCCCATCTGCGCGCGGCGCTCGGTCAGCAGGTCGCGCCCCAGGAACGCCCGCCGGACGCTCCCGCCCAGCGCGGGATGCAGCTCCCCGGCGATCAACCGCGCCAGCGTGCTCTTGCCGCTGCCGTTCTCGCCGGTCACCAGCCAGTGCTCCCCCGTGCGCCACGACCAGCTGACCGGCCCCAGCGCGCGGTGCCCGTCCCGGAATACCACGGCGTCCCGCACGTCCACCAGCACCTCCCCACCACCCGACGAGCCCGGCAGCGTCAGGGCAGGGGAGGGCGCGTCTCCGACCGGCGTGGCCTCGGTCACCACGCCCCCCTCCACCCGCAGCGTCCGCCACGGTAGGTCCGGGGCCTCCTCCGGGCGGTGCATGGCGAGCACCACCCCCACCCCCGACGCGTGCACCCGCGCGATCAGCGCGCCCAGTTCCGCGCGGGCCTGCGGGCTCAGGCCGTCCGTGAACTCGTCCAGCAGCAGCAGTTCCGGCGCGGGCATCAGCGCCGCGCCCAGCATCACCCGCCGCCGCTGCCCATGGCTCAGCGTCCGCACGTCCCGCCCCAGCAGCGTCCCCAGTCCCGTCAGGGCCGCGACCTCCGCCACACGCGCCCGCGCCCCCGGCGTCGCCTCCCACAGGTTCAACCGCTCGCCGGACAGCGCCGCCAGCAGCACGTCCTGCACGGTCTGCACCCACTCGCGCGTCAGGTAGAACGCCTCGGCATCCGGCCCGACCAGCCGCAGCGACCGCCGCGCCCACACCGCCGAGCGCTGCACCCCGCCCCCCAGGCCGTACACCCGCTCGCCACGCACCGGGGCGACCTCACCCGCCAGGAGGCGCAGCAGCGTCGTCTTCCCACCCCCGTTCGGCCCCCACAGCCGCAGCGCCGCGCGGCGCGGCACGTCCAGCGTCACGCCGCGCAGGCGCGTGTCCCCACCCGCGATCACGTCCACGTCCCTCAGGGCCACCAGCGGCGCACTCATCCCCGCGAGTCTAACGGCGCGTCGCCCTGCGGGCCGGGGAGGCGTCTACGCGATCCGGCAGACGCCAGCGCGCCCAGGGGCGTGCTCTGCTGCGCTCATGCCCCGCATCCTGCACCTGATCAAACACGGCAGACCGCAGTTCCGGACGGGCGTCCCGGCGCACGAGTGGCCGCTGGCCCCGGACGCCCTGACCGATCTGCCCGCGCTGACGGCGCGCCTGGACCCGCGTCCGGACGTGATCGTGTGCTCGCTGGAACCCAAGGCGCACGCGACCGCGCAGGCGCTGGCCGATCACCTGGGGGTGCCGCTGCGGCCCATGCACGGCCTGCACGAGCAGCTGCGGTACACGGCCCGCTTTCACGCCGACCCGACGGATTTCCAGGCGGAGTACCGCGCGTTCTTCGCGCAGCCGGACCGGCTGGTGGTCGGCGAGGAGACCGCACGGGATGCCCGTACCCGCTTCTCGAACGCCGTGAACGCCGTCATGGCCGCCAACCCGCAGTCGACCGTTGCGGTCGTGGCGCACGGGACGGTCATCAGCCTGTTCGTCGCGGCGCTGCGCGGCGTGGACCCGTACCCGCTGTGGCGGGACCTGCCACTGCTGGGGGTCGTCACGGTGCCCTGGGAACCCGGCGCAGCGGGGGCGCGTACTGCCCCGTAAAGGGAGGCAATTTCATGGGATTCACCATTTTTGTGATCGTGCTGCTCGTGCTGGTGCTGGTCACGCTGTTCGCCGGAGTCAAGAGCGTGCCGCAGGGCAGCGAGTGGACGCAGGAACGCTTCGGGAAGTTCCAGCGGACGCTGAAGCCCGGGCTGAACATCATCATTCCGTACATCGACCGCATCGGGCGCAGAGTGAACATGATGGAACAGGTGCTCGACGTCCCCAGTCAGGAGGTCATCACCAAGGACAACGCCCTGGTCACCGTGGACGGCGTGGTGTTCTACCAGGTGCTCGACGCCGCCAAGGCCAGCTACGAGGTCAGCAACCTGAACCAGGCGATCCTGAACCTCACCATGACGAACATCCGCACCGTGATGGGCAGCATGGACCTCGACGAACTGCTGTCGAACCGCGACCAGATCAACGCCCGCCTGCTGACCGTCGTGGACGAGGCCACCGAGCCGTGGGGCGTCAAGGCCACGCGAATCGAGGTCAAGGACATCAAACCTCCGGCCGATCTGGTCGCCAGCATGGCCCGCCAGATGAAGGCCGAACGCGAGAAACGCGCCAACATCCTCGATGCCGAGGGGTTCCGGCAGGCCGCGATCCTGAAGGCCGAGGGCGAGAAGCAGGCCGAGATCCTCTCCGCCGAGGGACGCCGTCAGGCGGCGTTCATGGAGGCCGAGGCCCGCGAACGCGCCGCGCAGGCCGAAGCCGAGGCGACCCGGCTGGTCAGTGACGCGATTGCTGCGGGGAACGTGCAGGCCATCAACTACTTCGTCGCGCAGCGCTACGTGGACGCCCTGAAGGACATCGCCAGCGCCCCCAACCAGAAGACCCTGATCCTGCCGCTGGAGGCCACGAGCATCCTGGGCAGCCTGCAGGGCGTCGCGGAGATCGCGCGCGACGCCTTCGGACGCAAGGGCTGACCGTGGACTGGCTGCCCACCCTGGAACGCGTGCAGTCCTGGCACTGGTGGGTGCTGGGCGCCCTGCTGCTGATCCTGGAAGTCGCCGCGCCCGGCATCTTCTTCGTGTGGCTGGCCCTCGCCGCGTTCGCGCTGGGCCTCTTGGTGTTCGTCCTGCCCATCCTGCCGGTCGCCGTGCAGCTGCTGCTGTTCGCCGCGCTGAGCGTCGTGGCGGTCACGCTGGGCCGCCGCTACGTGACGCGCCTCCTGCCGGACTCGCCGGAGGCGGGCCGCGTGAACCGGGGTTCGCACCGGCTGGTGGGGCAGACGGTCACGGTCGTCACGCCCATCGTGAACGGCATGGGCCGGGTGCGGGTGGGGGACAGCGAGTGGCGCGCCACCGGCCCGGACACCCCGCAGGGCGCGCGGGTCGTGATCGTCGCGGCGGACGGCCCGACCCTGCACGTCCGCGAGGTCAACGGCACCTGGACGTAATCCAGACGTAGGAAGAGGCGGCCCCGGATATACCTCGGGGCCGCCTCCCGTTCAGGGTTCAGGTGCGCCGGGTGGGGTACAGCCAGGGGCGCAGCAGGCGCGACAGCCATGGCAGCACCGGCCAGTTCAGGAACAGCGTGGAGACCGACGCGGTCGCCAGCGTGGACGCCCACGCGGGCCACTCCCCGGTGAGGGGCCGCAGCAGCCACGCGAACAGCATGATCAGCGGGTACACGCCCACGATGCCCACGATCACGTTCTTCCACAGCGGCGGGGCGGGCAGGCGCGCCGGGCGGTCGAACCACGCCTCCAGGCCCTGCGCCTCGCGGTACTCGACCTCGTCGGCGGTGAACTCGTCCAGTTCCGCCAGCGCCGAACGGTACGCGGGCGTGGCGCGCCACGCTTCCAGCGCCTGCGGGGACGCGAACCGAACCAGCGTCACGTACTCCGCGACCGGGCCGCCCGCGTCCCGCAGGACGTGCAGCCCCACGAAGCCCGGCTGGGTCGCCTGGAGGGCGTGCAGGCGCCGCGCCCACGCCTCATAGGCGTCGAGTTTCGACAGGCGGACGCGTTCGGTGACGACCAGGGTGATGCCCGTGGCCTGGGGCGGAACAGTGGTGGGGGAGGGTGTGGCAGCGTCGGACATCAGCCCCGCAGTCTACCCGACGCGGGGCGTGCGCGGTGCCGGGCGCGCGGTTCATACTGGACGTCCCCCCGGTCCGCGCCCCCCTGTCTGGAGGTTCACCGCATGCGCATCCGCCCCGCCCACCTGCTCCTGCTGGCCCTGAGCACCCTGAGCGCCGCGCACGCCGCGACGTTCGACGTGTACACCTACACGCCCCCGAGCGGCTGGACGCAGACGACCGCGAAGGGCGTCACGCGCGTCAGCCGCAACGCGGGCGGCCAGTACTGCCTCTTCGACCTGTACCCCGCCACGAAGGGCAGCGGAAACGTGAAACAGGACTTCCGCAGCGAATGGAACACCCTGGTCGTGAAACCCTTCGGTCCCGACGACGCCCCCGAGGAGGAGAGCGGCGAGCCGGTCAGCGGCTGGCAGACCCACCTGGGCGGCGCCTCATTCGAGTTCGAGGGCGGGACCAGTCTGGCCGTCCTGGCGACCTTCAGTGCGGCCGGGCAGGCGGCGAGCGTCCTGATGCTCGGCAACGACGAGAAGTGCCTGGAGCAGTTCGACGCGTTCCTGACCACCCTGCGCCTGAAAACCCCCACCGCCCAGACCGCGCCCACCCCACCGAAACCCGCCCCGGCCCCCGCAGCGGGCGGCCTGAACACCGCGCCGCTGAAGAGCACCTTCAAGTTCGACACGACCACCTTCGACGACGGGTGGGTGTCCGTCGTGCAGAAGGACTGGGTGCTCGCCCGGCGCGGCACCACCACCATCCGCCTGCACTACCCCACGGGCCCCACGTACAACCCGGACTCCGACGCTGCGCTCCGCGACGCGTGGAATACCCTCGTCGCGCCCCGCTACCGCGACCTGCAGGACTACCGTCAGGCCTTCGACACCCTGAACTTCGAACGGCCCTACCTCGCCAGCGGGACCGCCACCAGCCTGGAGACCGGGGCGCGGGTGTACGTCGCGCTGTTCCGGCAGGCCGAGAGCGGCTGGATCGAGATCGTCACCCCCGACCGCGACACGTTCCTGAAGACCTACCGCCTGGACCCCGCGCAGTTCTACGGCGTGGACGACGCCCTCCTGCGGCCCCTGCGGAACCTGCGCGGCCTGAACCGCTTCGCCGTCGCCGCCAGCGACCTCACCGGCACCTGGAGCAGCAACGCCAGCGGGTATACGCAGTGGGTGAACGCCTTCACCGGCCTCAGCGCCGGCGCCACCGGATTCTCCAGCAACGAGACGTTCGAGTTCGTCGGGAACGGCACGTACCGCTGGAGCCTCGCCATGGCCAGCGGCGTCGTCGGCGCGCAGACCTTCAGCGGCGCCAAATCCAGCGGCAAACACGCCATGAAGGGCAACTGGCAGGTCAGCTTCAGCGACATCGAAGGCAAACCCAAGGTGTACAACGCCTACTTCGAAGCCGGACGCGGCGGGCAGCGCATCCTCTGGATGCAGTCCGTCGGCACATACAGCGCCTACGTCAATGTGAAGTAATACGAACTCGGATTGAATGGCTTACAAAGCCGCTGGGTCCGAGCGGATGCGACTCGTAGAGCTGCCCCGCAGAGGAGGAGCACAACGGGTTCCGGACGTGGAGCTGACAACCCGGTGGCGTTCCGGGTTGTCAGCGAAACAAACGGAATCCGTAGAACCGTTCAGTCCAGCATCCGGCGGTGGTAATCCACCTGTCCCAGGTGCCAGTTCAGGTGCCCGTACAGGTGAATCAGGAAGTACCGGACCGTCATGCCCTCCGGGAAGCCCGGCAGGTGCCGCGCACTCACCTCATCCAGTCTCGACTCGTCGAGGCCGTCCAGGGTCGCCACCACCCGCGCCGACACCTCCCGCAGGCCCGCGATCAGTTCCGCGCGGGGCACGTCCCGCCGGGCGAACTCCGCCTCCCGGTCCCGCGTGAACGGCACGCCGCCCAGGTCCGCGCCGACGAACTGCGACAGGTTCCCGATCAGGTGCAGCGCCAGCGTCCCCGCCGGATTCACGATGTCCCCCCGCACCCGCCACACGGAGGCGTCGTCCGGGTACGCTTCCAGTTCCGTGATCAGCTTCTGGATGTCCCGCACGAACAGCTCCCGCAGTTCAGGCCACATGAGGGCAGCTTACCCGCCCTGCCCCTCCCGGAGGGCGCGGAGGATCAGGTTCTTCACCTGCGTGCGGCTGTCCGGAGTCCAGGTGGTCAGGGCGTACGCGGTTGGCCACATTACCCCGTCGTCCAGCCGGGCCGCGTCGCTGAACCCCAGCGTGCCGTAGCGGGTCTTGAATTTCGCGGCCGCCTGATAGAAGCACACGACCTTGCCGTTCAGTGCGTACGCGGGCATGCCGTACCACAGGCGCGGGGTCAGGTCGGGGGCCACCTCGCGGATCAGGCAGGTGGCGGGCCAGGGTCCGCTCGGGTTCGGGCAGTTCGGTGATGCGGGCCAGGACCTCCGCGTCACCGTCGGTGGCGGGGCTGGCCTTGCGGGAGGCGCGCACCTCCCGGGCGCGGTCCTTCATGGCAGCGCGTTCCTCGGCGCTGAAGGCGGCGTCCGGCTGGGCCTTACGGGCGGATCTGGAGGTCATGCTGAACTGTACCCGCTCTGCTCCGGCTCACCTGGGCGGGAGGAGCAGTTTGCCTTCCAGGGGGGTGCTGAGGACGATGCTGGTGTCGCAGGTGAAGCCCATGTTGATCAGTTCGGTCAGCATGTGTTCCAGCGCGCCGACGTCCGGCACAGCGACTTTCAGGATGCATGAGTTGTCCCCGGTGACGCTGTGGCATTCCAGCACGCCGTCGTGTCTGGTGGCCCAGCGGACCAGGGTGGGGTCGTTGCGGCCACTGTCCTGCACGCCGATGAACGCAGTGATGGTGCGCCCCAGGGGTTTGCTGGCGACGCGGATGCCGTAGCCGAGGATCACGCCGGCGTCCTCGAGGCGGCGGACGCGTTCGGTGACGGCGGGAGCGCTCAGGCCGACGCGGCGGCCGAGTTCTCGCATGCTTAGGCGGGAGTCCGTCTGGAGTTCCTGCAGGATGCGGTGGTCGAGGGGGTCGAGGTGGCCGCCGGACTGTCTCATACGCCCCCACCTTAGCATTTGGAAGGTGGGGGGTGGCGTTTGAGAGGCTGGTGTGCGGCGACCCCCGCGCACCTGACAGGCGACGCGCATTCCAATCAGCCCGGCACGGCGCGGAAAATAAGGAAGCACTCAAGTCGAGTCTCATCCCCAAGCAGTCGCTTCTGGAGGTTCCCCCATGCCCATTCACCCGCAGGCCACCCTTCGCAGCCAGATGATGCTGCCCCGCAACCACCGCGCCGACAAGTGGGCCGACGTGCCCGACGAGCAGTGGTACGACTGGAAATGGCAGCTGAAAAACCGCATCAACAGCGTCGCCGAACTCGAGGAAGTCCTCACCCTCACCGACAGCGAGCGCAAGGGCGCGTCAGCGGAGGGCATCTTCCGCCTGGACATCACCCCGTACTTCGCCAGCCTCATGGACCGCGACGACCCCACCTGCCCCGTCAGGCGCCAGGTCATCCCCACCGAGGAAGAACTCCAGCCGTTCACGAGCATGATGGAAGACTCCCTGGCGGAGGACAAGCACAGCCCCGTCCCCGGCCTCGTGCACCGCTACCCGGACCGCGTGCTGATGCTCGTCACCACGCAGTGCGCCAGCTACTGCCGCTACTGCACCCGCAGCCGCATCGTCGGCGACCCCACCGAGACCTTCAACCCCGCCGAGTACGAACAGCAGCTGAACTACCTGCGCAACACCCCCCAGGTCCGCGACGTGCTGCTCAGCGGCGGTGACCCCCTCACCCTCGCGCCGAAAGTCCTGGGTCGCCTGCTGGCCGAACTGCGCAAGATCGAGCACATCGAGATCATCCGCATCGGCACCCGCGTCCCCGTGTTCATGCCCATGCGCGTCACGCAGGAACTCTGCGACGTCCTCGCGGAGAACCACCCGGTGTGGATGAACATTCACGTCAACCACCCCAAGGAAATCACCCCGGAAGTCGCCGACGCCTGCGACCGCCTCACCCGCGCTGGAGTGCCCCTCGGCAACCAGAGCGTGCTGCTGCGCGGCGTGAACGACCACCCCGTCATCATGCAGAAACTCGTACGCGAACTCGTCAAGATCCGCGTGCGCCCCTACTACATCTACCAGTGCGACCTCGTCCACGGCGCCGGGCACCTGCGCACCACCGTCAGCAAGGGCCTGGAAATCATGGAAAGCCTCCGCGGCCACACCAGCGGCTACAGCGTCCCCACCTACGTCGTGGACGCCCCCGGCGGCGGCGGCAAGATCCCCGTCGCGCCCAACTACGTCCTCTCGCACAGCCCCGAGAAGCTCATCCTGCGCAACTTCGAAGGCTACATCGCCGCGTACAGCGAACCCACCGACTACACCGGCCCCGACATGCTCGTCCCCACCGACTGGCAACGCAAGGAACCCGGCCAGAGCGGCATCTTTGGCCTCATGGAAGGCGAACGCATTTCCATTGAACCCAAGGAATTCGCCGAATCCCGCCACCGCCCCGGCGCCACCCAGCACCGCCTCAACAGCCGCGAAGACAAATGGGCCGCCCACGGCATCGGCGCGCAGGCCACCGACACCGCCCCCGACGGCATGATCGAAACGCCCCAGCCCGTCCAGAGCGAACCCCAGACCATCAGCGGCGACTGACGCGATAGCTGATTGCTCGGTCGTCTGCGCGGCCCGCTCCGCCTGAGCGGTGCCAGAATCACCCGCCTCCCCTTGAGGGGAGGTGCCCCGAAGGGGCGGAGGGGTCGCCCGCGACCCTGCCGCCTCTCCCCAGGAGAACTTCCATGACCACTCTTGCCAAACCCCGTCAGCCTGAACTGAAGACTGCTCTGCCCGGCCCGAAGACCGCTTCGATCATGGAGCGGGACAGCCAGCACCTCTCGACGTCGTACATGCGTCCTTACCCCTTCGTGCCGGATCACGGTGAGGGCGTGTGGCTGACGGACGTGGATGGGAACACCATGCTGGATTTCTTCGCGGGGATCGCGGTGAGCACGACCGGGCACGCGCATCCGCATGTGGTGCAGGCGGTGCAGGAGCAGATCACGAAGTTCACGCACGTGTGCCTGACGGATTACCCGCAGGAGATCACGACCAGCCTCGCTGAGCGTCTCGTGAAGCACGTGGAGAAGCCGGGTGAGAAGTGGCGCGTGTTCTTCAGCAACAGCGGCGCCGAGGCGGTCGAGGCGGCCGTGAAGCTGGCGCGCAACCACACGGGGCGGCAGCACATCATCTCGACGATGGGCAGCTTCCACGGGCGGACGTACGGCGCGATCACGCTGACGGGCAGCAAGACGAAGTACAAGCGTGGCTTCGGTCCGCTGCTGCCTGCCGTGTCGCACGTGCCGTACCCGAACCCGTTCCGTCCGCCGCTGGGCAGCACGGCCGAGACGTGCGGTCAGGCGGTGCTGGATCACATCGAGGGGCTGTTCGTGGGCATCCTGCCCGTCGATGAGGTCGCGGCGATCATCGTGGAACCCATGCAGGGCGAGGGCGGGTACATCGTGCCCCCGGCGGACTTCCTGCCGGGCCTGCGGGCGCTGTGCGACAAGTACGGCATCATGCTGATCTTCGACGAGGTGCAGGCCGGGATGGGCCGCACCGGGAAGATGTTCAGCTTCCAGCACTTCGACGTGCAGCCGGACATCATCACGTCCGCGAAGGGCATCGCGTCGGGCATGCCGCTGGGCGCGCTGCTGGCCAAGGAGAGTGTCATGACGTGGCCGGTCGGGTCGCACGGCAGCACGTACGGCGGGAACCCGGTGGCGGCGGCGGCGGCGCACTCGACGCTGGACCTGCTGGAAGGCAAGGTGCAGCACCTGGGTTGCGGCGCGAACCTCATGGACAATGCCGCGCAGGTGGGCGAGTTCATCATGGCCGAGCTGAAGGGCATGCAGGCGGAATTCCCGTTCCTGGGCGACGTGCGTGGGCGCGGCCTGTTCATCGGACTGGAGTTCGTGAAGCCCGACGGCAGCCCGGACGGCGCGCTGCGGGACCGGGCGAGCATGGCGATGTTCGAGCGGGGCCTGCTGAACCTCGACTGCGGTGAGGCCGTGATCCGTATTTCCCCGCCGCTGATCCTGACCCGCGAGGAGGCCGCGACGGGCCTGGAGATCATGCGCGAGACGCTGCGCACCCTGCTGTAAGGGAGGGGCAGGCGGGCCGTCCGGGTGACCTCCGGCGGCCCGCCTGCCCTGCGGATCAATGAGAAAGGGGAGGCCGGAATGGGCCTCCCTCTCTCATGCTGTGCGGATGGATTACTGCAGGCGCTTCATGATGGCCTGGAGGCTGGCGCTGTCGGCCCACGCCATGCCCTTCTCGACGTACATGCGGGCCATGGTCTGGTCGCCACGCTGCAGGGCCAGGAAGGCGAGCTTGGCGGCGCTCAGGGATGCCCACTGCTTCTCCTGGTCAGTCAGGTCGCCCAGGCGGGTCCAGGCGTTGTACGCGTTGATCCACCACTGGGTCTTGGTGTACAGCTGCGCCAGGTACGCGTTGTAGTCGCGGTTGGCGGCTTCCATGCTGGCAGCGTAGTAGGCGTGGTCCACGGCGGCCTTCCACAGCGTGCGGTCGTAGAAGGGGACGGGGTAGGCCACGTCCGCCTGCACGGCGTACTCCTGAGCCTTGGCGAAGTTCTCGCTGGCGCTCATCATGGCCGGGGCATTCACGGGTTCCGCGACGGTGGTCGTGGTCGTGGTGGTCTCGGTGGTGGTCGTGGTGGTGTCCTGCGCAGCGGCGAGGCCGGTCAGCGCGAACGCGGTCAGCATGAGAATCTTCTTCATAACAGTTCGCATCTTAGGCTCTACCCTGAGGCTCGTCCACGCCACGATCAGCACCGTAAAGGGTGTGTAAAGGAGCCCAATCGAACATGAGAAATACCCACGTTTTGCCAGCTGCCCTCCTGATGACATTGACTGGTTTTCACGCTGCCAGCGCTCAGAGTGTCCCCTCACCCACGCCTCAGTTCACCGCGCCCAAGGTCGACGTGTTCAAGGAACTGCGCGTCATTTCCGGCGTGACCGTCTCCCCGAACGGCGACCTCACCTTCGTGGGATCCGACGCGAAGATCCACCGCACCGACGCCACAGGCAGTGAAAAGTGGGTCTACACGGTCGGTGACATCGGCCGCGCGTACCCGGTCGTGACGCCGCAGGGCGTGACGATCGCCGCGTCCTACGACGACACCGTGTACGCCCTCGATCCGGCCGGCAAACTCCTGTGGAAGCAGAAACTGGACGGGGACATCTACGCCACGCCCGCGCTGCGCATCGACGGCAGCGTGATCGTCGCCACGGCCGGCGGCAGCGTGCACGCCCTGAGCGCCGCCGGGAAACTCCTCTGGTCGTACAAGGTGGGCTCGCCGGTGTTCAGCAGCCCCGCCATCGGTCCGGACGGCACCATCTACTTCGGGTCGCAGAACAACCGCATGAACGCCCTGACCGCAGACGGGAAACCGAAGTGGACGTACTCGGCCGGTTCGCTGGTGTTCAGCTCCCCGGCGGTCGGTCCGGACGGCAGCGTGTACTTCGGCAGCAGCGACCGCCGCATTCACGCCGTCACGCCCGACGGGCAGCCCAGGTGGACGGTCCTGACCGGCCTGTTCGTGAACGCCAGCCCGATCATCACGAGCGGCGGGCTGGTCGTGGTGGGCAGCTACGACGGCAGCGTGTACGCCGTGAACACCACCGGCGAGACCGAATGGACGTACCGGGCCGGGGCGGGCATCGCGGGCAGTGCCGTGGAACTCAGCGACGGCAGCGTCCTCGTTGCGGACCTGAGCGGCACCGTGCACGCCATCGGGAAGGCCGGGCAGGCCCTGTGGCAGCTGAAGACCGGCAAGAAGATCGACACGGGCATCAGCGTCAGTGACCAGGGCAGTCTGTACTTCGTGACGGACGGCGGCGGCCTGAACATCCTGCAGAAGCAGCGGCCCCTGGCGGTCGGCCCCTGGACGACCTTCCACGGCGCGCCGAATCCCGTGGGTCGCGTCCCGACGCCGGTGGAACTTCAGGCGCAGACGCAGGCGCGCCGCGCCGCCGCGAGTGCCGTGATCGCGGCCCTGAAGCCCAGTACCACCGCGACGACTGCCCCGGCTCAGCCCGCGCGTCCCCCGCAACCCACTCAACCGGCTGCGCAGCCCACGCGGCCCGCTCAATCCACGCAGCCCACCCAACCGACCCAGCCCAGTCAGCCGGTGCGTCCGGCGCAGCCCGCCCAGCCCGCCGCACCGGCCCTGACGCCCGCTCAGTTCGCCGCGGCGGCGGGACAGAAGGCACGTGTAGCCGACGGTCAGCTGTTCCTGCCGCTGACCGAGGTGGCCGGCGCGCTGGGCCTGGACGTGCGGAACGTGACCGTCCGCACCGCAACCCTGCGCGTGAAGGGACAGAACCTGCCCGTCACCGTGCGCATGCTGGACCGCGCGGCCTTCGTGCCACTGGCGGCCCTGGCTGACCTGCCGGACGCTCAGGCCCGCCTGACCCGCACCCCCACCGCCGGCATCACGCTGACCGTGGACGGTCGCTCGGCGGTGTTCCCGGTCGCCGTGGCAGGCCTGCTGAGCCTGCAGTCCCCGCCGGAATTCGCCAGCCCCCGCTGAACGGAACCCTCCGGGCGCCCCTGGAACCGGCAGCGAGAAGGCTGGTTCCAGGGGTGCTCTCTGACAGCGGTGTCCAGTTCCATTGAAGGGCCAAAGGCACGCCCCTCAATTCCACCTCCAACCGCTGATGGCGGCGGGTCCTCGCGCTGCTCGTTTTAGAGAGACTGAGGGGTTTTCTCAGTCTCTCTGAAAACCGCTGTGAGTGCAGGTCGCCGGGTGCAACCGGGCACGTCACCCGCCGCACGGGTGGGCCGCGTCAGGGCATGAAAAAACCCGCCGGATTCCGGCGGGCTGTCCTGTGGTGGAGTCGAGGGGGATCGAACCCCTGACCTCGTCATTGCGAACGACGCGCTCTCCCAGCTGAGCTACGACCCCATGAGGCGAGAGGGAATGTAGCACGCGCCCGACAGGCGTGCAAGAGGTCCGGTGCGCGTGCGGGCGGTCAGGTGGCATGGACACGGTCACCTTACGCCCCGGCGTGAAGGTTTACACTCGCCAACATGAGTGCGCCCGCCACGCCCGCCCCCGCAGACACGCAGGACCGTTTCAGCTACAAGTTCGGCCAGGACGGCATCACCTTCGACGACGTGCTGCTGCAGCCCCGCCACTCGCAGGTGCTGCCGCACGAGGTGGACCTGGGCGCGCAGCTCACGAGGCGCGTCCGCCTGAACATCCCGTTCGTGTCCGCCGCGATGGACACCGTCACCGAGACGAACATGGCCGTCGCCATGGCCCGCGAGGGCGGCATCGGCGTGATCCACAAGAACATGCCGATCGACGCGCAGGCCGAGATGGTCCGCAAGGTCAAGCGCAGCGAGAGCGGCATGATCGTCGACCCGATCACCCTCCCGCCGCACGCCACCGTCGGCGAGGCCGACCGCATGATGGGCGAGTACCGCATCAGCGGCGTGCCCATCACCGACCCGCAGGGCAAACTGCTGGGCATCATCACCAACCGCGACATGCGCTTCGTGGACGACCTGAGCACCCCCGTGCGGGACGTCATGACCAGCCAGAACCTCGTGACCGTCCCGGTGGGCACCACGCTGGAGGAAGCGCAGGAGATCTTCAAACGCCACCGCATCGAGAAACTGCTGGTCGTCGAGGGCGAGGCGCTGCGCGGCCTGATCACCATCAAGGACCTCACCAAACGCGTGAAGTACCCCCGCGCCGCCAAGGACAGCATGGGTCGCCTGCGGGTGGCGGCCGCGATCGGCGTGGGCGCCGACCTGATGGACCGCGCGGGCGCGTTGGTGCAGGCGGGCGTGGACGTCCTCGTGCTGGACAGCGCGCACGGGCACAGCCAGGGCATCCTGAACGCCCTGAGCCGCGTCAAGGAGACCTTCGACGTGGACGTCATCGCCGGGAACGTCGCCACCCGCGCCGGGGCGCGCGACCTGATCCTCGCCGGGGCGGACGCCGTGAAGGTCGGCATCGGGCCGGGCAGCATCTGCACCACCCGCGTCGTGACCGGCGTGGGCGTCCCGCAGATCACCGCGATCTTCGAGGCGAGCAGCGCCGCGCTGGAAGCTGGGATTCCCATCATCGCGGACGGCGGCATCAAGCAGACCGGCGACGTGCCCAAGGCCATCGCGGCGGGCGCGAGCGTCGTCATGATGGGCAGCATGCTCGCCGGGACCGACGAGGCCCCTGGCGAGAGCATCCTGCGCGACGGCCGCCGCTACAAGAGCTACCGCGGCATGGGGTCCCTGGGCGCCATGGATCAGGGCAGCGCCGACCGCTACTTCCAGAGCGGCAGCCGCAAATTCGTCCCCGAAGGCATCGAGGGCATCGTCGCGTACAAGGGCACCGCCGGGGAGGTCATCTACCAGTTCGTGGGCGGCCTGCGCTCCTCCATGGGGTACTGCGGCGCGCCCGACCTGGGCACCCTGCGCGACACGGCGCAGTTCGTGCGCATCACCGGTGCCAGCCTGGTGGAAAGCCACCCGCACGGCGTGACCATCACCAAGGAAGCCCCCAACTACGGCGGGCGTTAACGCAGAGGAGTGAGCGGGCTGGGACGGGGCGCACCTGCACTCCGTCCCAGCTGACAGACTGTCATCATGTCCGGGGGGTAAGGTGGACGGTATGAAGCGCCTGCTCACCGCACCCCGCGAACCCGTGAACGCCCTGACCCACTGGGGCGGCGCGCTCGCCGCGCTGATCGTTCTGGGGCCGCTGCTGACCTGGGCGCACTCCCGCGGTCTGACCCTGTGGCCGTTCGTGGTGTTCAGCGTCAGCATGGTCGCCCTGTACGCCGCCAGCGCCAGCTACCACTCCTTCCGCCCCACCGAGCGGGGGCTGCTGTGGCTGCGCAAACTCGACCACGCGGGTATCTTCCTGCTCATCGCGGGCAGCTACACCCCGGTGGCGTACTACGGCCTGGACGGCGTGTGGCGCGACGCCGTGCTGTGGCTGGTGTGGGGCATCGCCCTGAGCGGCATCGTCCTGAAACTCGTCACCATGCGCCTCCCACGCTGGATCAGCACCGCGCTGTACCTGGGGATGGGCTGGCTGGCCCTGCTGTTCATGCCCAAGTTCGTCCACACCCTCAGCCCCGGCGCGCTGTTCTGGCTCGCGGCGGGCGGCGTGCTGTACTCCATCGGGGCCGTCATCTACGGCACGAAACGCTGGAATCCGCGCCCCGGCGTGTTCGGCTTCCACGAGATCTGGCACCTGTTCGTCCTCGCCGGGACCGGCGCGCACGTCGCCATGATGTTCCACCTGGGCTGAAACAGCACAACAAGAAGCGGGCCGGAGGTGACAGTGCACCCTCCGGCCCGCTCCCTGTCCGGCGGGGTTACAGCACGACGCTCAGCAGTCCGTTGCGGATCGTGGCGATCAGCTGGCCCAGCTGGTCACTGAACAGGAAGATGAACACCATGACGATCACGAAGCTGAACGGCTGCGCCTCGAACTGAGAGAGGCTGCGTCCCAGCGACGGCACCAGCCCACCCACGATGCGGCTGCCGTCCAGCAGCGGAATGGGCAGCAGGTTGAAGATCGCCAGGCCCAGGTTCACGCTGAGCACCGTGAACAGGAAGGTGGCCAGCGTGCCGCCCGCCAGCAGCGTCTCGCGCGG
This sequence comes from Deinococcus sedimenti, assembly GCF_014648135.1. Taxonomy (NCBI): domain Bacteria; kingdom Thermotogati; phylum Deinococcota; class Deinococci; order Deinococcales; family Deinococcaceae; genus Deinococcus; species Deinococcus sedimenti. The sequence continues at coordinate 274,517 of NZ_BMQN01000002.1, forward strand.
CACGACCGCGATGATGCCCACGCACACCAGCGCGATCAGCAGGTTGCTCAGCGGGCCCGCCGCCGCCGTCCAGAGGGTGCCCCAGCGGCCCAGGTTGTTCGGGTTGATCGGCACGGGCCGCGCGAACCCGAACGGCGCGAACAGCAGCAGCAGCGACCCGATCGGGTCCAGGTGATTGATGGGATTCAGCGTCACCCGCCCGAAGCGGCGCGGGGTGGGGTCGCCCAGCCGGTCGGCGGTCCAGGCGTGCGCGAACTCGTGAAAGGCCAGCGACAGCAGCAGCGCGGCCGCCACGATCAGGAACGCCAGCGGATCGCTAGACAGTAGAGAGATGAGACCCATACCCCGGCATTCTAGAGGTTGACGTGCGGGCCTTTCGTCGCCAGGAATGCCTTCAGGGCTGCGCGCTCGTCATCGGGGCTGCGGACCTGCCCGGCGCGGCGCAGCGCGGCGAGGTGACCCAGCGCCTCGCCCACGCCCCGGCCCGGCGGGACGCCCAGCGCCAGCACGTCCCGCCCGGTCAGCGGCGGGTACGCGTCCGGGCGCAGCAGGGTGCGCAACTCGCGTTCCGGGGTGCCGCCGGGGAACGGCGTGTCGGACAGCGCGCGTTGTAGCAGCGCGGCGGGGCGGTCCCCCAGGCTCAGGCGCTCCGCGAGCGCGCCGGGGTCGGGGGCGGCGTGCAGCAGGGCCGCCGCGTACGCCGTGAACGGCACCCCTGCGCCCGCGGCGCGCCGGGCGTCCAGGGCGTCCAGCAGCGCCGTGTCGGGCAGCAGCGCCCCGGCGCCCCAGCCGCGCAGCACGCCCGCCGCGCGGCCCGGCCGGGGCTCGTGCAGCAGCAGGCGCAGTTCCGCCCACAGGCGCGGCGTCCGGTCCGCCACCGCCACGGCGTCCGGCACCAGGGCCAGCAGGTCCGGATGGGCGCGCAGGTTCAGCCGCGCCGCCAGCCGCGCCCCCCGCACCAATCGGCTGGCGTCCTCGTGGAACGAAGCGGCGTGCAGGGGCCGCAGCACGCGCGCGCGCAGGTCCTCCAGGCCCCCGACCTCGTCCAGCAGCGTCCGTGCGCCGGTGGGGGAGAGGTGCAGCGCCAGCGCGTTCAACGCGAAATCCCGCCGCCGCAGATCATCCGCCAGCGTGCCCGGCATCGGTACCGGGTTCCCGCCCGGCACCGGGTACGACTCCCGCCGCGCCCGCACCAGATCCACCGCCCGCCCGTCCGGAAGGGTGACCGTGGCATTTCCGAACGCCGGGTGGAACACGGACGGCAGACCCGTCGCGCCGGCCAGGGCCTCCACGTCCCCGTCCGGGATGACCACGTCCAGATCCAGCGGCGTGCCGCCCAGCAGCGCGTCCCGCACCGCGCCGCCCACCAGCGCCACCCCTCCCGCGCCCGCCCGCGCCGCCAGGGTCAGGAGCCACGCGCGGTCATCGGCGCGCAGGTGCGCCCACGCGGCCTCCGCCACCCCGGCGGGGTGGATCACTGCCCGGTGCGGACCGTGAACGACGACGCGTCCAGCGTCACCTTCACCTCACGCGTCGCCTCGCCACGCACGACCGTCAGCGTCACGGTGTCCCCCTCCTTCTTGTCGATCAGCGCCGCCTGCAGGTCTTCCAGCGCGTCCACCGGCTCCCCGTCCGCGCGGGTGATCACGTCACCGCCCAGCAGGATCACCCCACCCCGGAACTCCTGCTGCCTGGTCCCGGCCCGCAGACCCGCGCGCGCCGCCGGGCTGCCCGGCTCCACCTGCCCCACCACCAGCCCCTGATCCGGCAGGCCCAGCTGCCGCTTCCCGGCACTGGACAGCACACTCAGCCCCACCGGCAGCAGGCCCTGACGGCTCTGCACCGCCAGCCCACCCCGGATCCCGATGCCCGGCGCGTTCACCTCGCCTCCCTGCGCCGCCTGCAGTCTGGGCAGGAGGTTCCTCGCCGTGTCGATCGGAATGGCGAACCCCACCCCGGCACTCTGGCCCACGCCGCCCCCCTGACCCGCCGGGGAGTAGATCTGCGTGTTGATGCCGATCACACGCCCACCACTGTCCAGCAGCGGCCCCCCGCTGTTCCCCGGGTTGATCGCCGCGTCCGTCTGGATCGCCTTCTGCGTGATGCCCTGCCCGTTCGCCCCGCCGAACCCGATCGGGATCTGCCGCGCGGTGCTGCTCACGATGCCTTCGGTGACGCTGAAATCCAGCCCGAACGGCGCTCCCATCGCGATCGCCTTCTGCCCCACCTTCAGCGAGGCGCTGCTGCCCAGCGGAATCGGGCGGATCAGGTTCTTCTTCAGGCCCGGCGCGCGGATCAGCGCCAGATCGTACTGCGGCGCGAGCCCCACCACCTGGGCGGGCACGCTGCCCTCCTGACCCATCACGCGCACCGTGATCTTCGCCGCCGCGCCATCCGACCCCTCACCCGCCACCACGTGGTAATTCGTCAGGATGTCGCCCGCGTCGTTCACGAAGAAACCGCTGCCCACGCCACGCTGCACCTCCTCCTGACCGCCACCGAACATCATCGCGAACGGATCCTGCGGCACGACCTCCTCGGTGCTGATGAACACCAGCCCCGGCTCGAAACGCCCCACGACATCAATGGTGTTCTGCTCGTTCTGGAGGCGGGCGCCCGGCTCGTTCAGCGGCGCGGCCGCCGGGGCCGTGCCCTGCTGCGCCGACCCCAGCGGCACCTGATCCCGTAGCAGCGTCGCGCCCAGTCCCAGGCCCACCAGCACCAGCAGCACCCCCACACCCTTACCCTTCATGAGGCGCATTATCCGCCAGAGGACGCATGCTGGATGGGCCGCCCCTGTGCTCTGCTTCATCCATGACGCTCGAACAGGCCGCCCGTGACCTCCGAACGCACCTGGGTGACTTCCTCGACCGCAACCGCACCGACGGCGTTTTTCATATTCAGCCCGGCGGACCCGGCAGCGTTCCGGCCCTGACTGACCTGGACGTGCCCGAGTTGCACCTGGACCTGCTGCCCGAAACCCCTACCGACGCGCAGCGCGCCGCCCTGACCCGCCTCGGCTACCAGCGCCACGACGATCGCACCTGGACGCACCCCGGCGGGTGGCGCCTGATCCTCCCCGACCACGGCAGCGGCTGGCGCGCCGAACAGGCCGCGCTACGAGACCTCCTCCTTCACGACCCTGGCGCCGCCCGCGCCTACCGCGCCGCTCACCAGCAGGGGGGACGCGCGCACGCCGACGCCACCATGCGTCCCGCCGCCCTGGCCCACCACGCCCGCACCGTCGGCCTGACCCCCGCCCGGCAGATCACCCAGCTGCTGACTCCGCTGGACGCTCCGTGGATGATCGCCGCCGGGTACGCCCTCGACCTGCACCTCGGCCACACCGCGCGGCCTCACGACGACCTCGACGTGATCCTCCCCCGCGACGTCCAGACCCAGCTCCCCGACCTACTGCGCGGCTGGCGACTCGACACGCCCGTGGACGGCACGTACCAGCCCTACGTCGCTCCCCTGGATGCGCCCCACCACCAGATTCACGCCCGCCACCCCGACCTGCGCGGCGTCCTGATGCTCGACGTCCTCCTGACCGACCTCAGCGGCGACACCTGGCGCTACCGCCGCGACCCCCGCGTGACCCTCCCCCTCCACCGCGCGCGGAAGGTCAGCCCCGACGGGCTGCCGTACCTCACCCCGGAAGCCGTGCTGCTGTTCAAGGCAGGCACCGCCGGACGCGACCCGCGCGGCAAGGACGAGACCGACTTCCAGCGCGTCCTGCCCACCCTGACGGGAGAGGCCCGCGCGTGGCTGCACGACGCCCTGAATCGCACGAGTCCAGACCACCCCTGGCTAACCGAGCTGGGCTCTGTGACCCCGCAGTCATGATGACCGCCTGACGTGGCGAACGCAGGCTACAGGCAGTACAATTCTGTGCATTCTCAAATCGCATCCACTGGAGCCCATATGAACAAGACCGTGACGTGCAGCGCCGCGCTGCTGGCCCTGACTTCCCTCCTGGCCGCCTGCAACCCCGCCCCGACCCCCCCCACCTACACCTGCCCTGCCGGGGCCACCATCACCAACATCGCCGCCGTGCAGGGCACGACCGACACCAGCCCCCTGGCCGGTCAGACCGTCACCGTCCGTGGCGTCGTGACGCTCGACGCCCAGGCGGGCCTCAGCGGCTTCTACGTGCAGGACATCGCCCCCGATCAGAAGGCCGACACCAGTGACGGCGTGTTCGTGTACACCGCCACGACCCCCCGAACCGTGAAGGTCGGCGAGGTCGTCGAGGTCACCGGAACCGTCAAGGAATTCAGTGGACTGACCGAAATCGACACGGTGACCACCCTGACCTCCTGCGGCACCACCAGCCTGCCGGGCGCCACCGCCGTCACGCTGCCCGCCGCCTCGGCCACCGCGCTCGAAGCGACCGAAGGCATGCTCATCACCATCAAGCAGCCCCTGACGGTCACCGACACGTTCACCCTGGGCCGCTTCGGGGAACTCGGCCTGTCCAGCGGCGGACGCCTGTTCAACCCCACCAACGGTCAGGGCGGCGACGCCACCAGCAACAAGCTGCGCACCATTCGCCTGGACGATCTGAGCAGCAAGCAGAACCCGGAAACCATTCCCTACCTGACCAGCAGCGACCCGCAGACCGCCACCCGCCGCGCCGGCGACACCGTCAGCGGGCTGGAAGGGGTCCTGCACTACGCCAACGGCAACTACAAGGTGCAGCCCACCAAAACGCCTGCCTTCACGGCCAGCAACCCCCGCACCACTGCGCCCAAAGAAGTGGGCGGCAGCATCAAGGTCGCCGGCGCCAACGTCCTGAACTACTTCACGACGCTCGGCAGCGCCGGGCGTGGTGCCAGCAACCCCAATGAATTTGCCCGCCAGAAAGCCAAGATCGTGGCCGAACTGCGCGCCCTGAACGCCGACGTCATCACGCTGATGGAAGTTGAGAACAACAGCGAAACGGCCCTCAACGACCTGGTCACCGCCCTGAACACCGCCAGCGGCCGCACCGAGTACGCCAGCGTCAAGACCGGTACCGTCGGCACGGACGCCATCCGCGTCGCGATCATCTACCGCCCTGACCGTGTGGATGCCGTGGGTGCCGCGCAGATCGACACGGCCACCGTGTACTCCCGCCCGCCCGTCGCGCAGACCTTCCGCGACCGCGCCGGCAAGGGCATCTTCACCGTCATGGCCAACCACTTCAAGAGCAAGGGCAGCTGCCCCACCAGCGGCGACACCGACCAGGGACAGGGCTGCTGGAATCAGCTGCGCGTCGAGCAGGCCAAAGCAGTGCTGGCCTTCGCTGACCGCCTGAAAGTGACCGACCCGGACGTCCTGGTCATGGGAGACCTGAACGCCTACGGCGCCGAGGACCCCATCAAGACCATCGAAGCGGCCGGATTCGAAAGCCTGAACAAACGCATTCCTGCCGAGGACCGGTACAGCTACCAGTTCAACGGTGAATTCGGCTACCTGGACCACGCCCTGTCCAGCGCCGCCCTCGCCGCCCAGGTCACAGGCATCACCGAGTGGCACGTCAACAGCGACGAACCCGTCATTCTCGACTACAACACCGAGTTCAAGAAGAACCCCGACTGCACGGCGGCGTCCTGCACCAGCCCCGACCTGTACGCGCCCACCCCCTACCGCAGCAGTGACCACGACCCCGTCCTGGTCGGCCTGAACCTGAAAGCCGACGCTGACCCCGTCCTCCCCCTGACCGTGCAGGCCAGCGGTGCCAGCAGCGTCACGGCCGGTCAGCCCTACACCCTGACGTACACCACCGGCGGCGGCCCGGACAGCGTCAGCGTCACCTGGGGGGACGGCAGCAGCGATACCCTGAACGTCGCGGGCGGCACAGCCACCCACACCTACGCTGCAGCTGGGACGTTCACCGTGACCGTCACCGCCAAGCGTGGCGCCACGGAGACCACTAGCACCAAGCAGGTAACCGTGCAGAGCGTCGTGGAAACCGGCAGCGTGTACTTCAGCGAGTACGTCGAGGGCACCAGCAGCAACAAGGCGATCGAGATCTACAACGGGAAAAACGTGCCGGTCGCTGCGGGTACCCTCACGGTGAACCTGTACAGCAACGGGGCGACCACGCCCAGCCCCAGCAACGTGTTCACGCTCGCCGCGACCATCGCACCGGGCGCGACGTACGTCATCGTCAACCCCAGTGCGGTCGCGGCGCTCAAGGCCTACGCGAACGCGCAGAGCACCGTCACGAACTTCAACGGTAATGACGCGTTGGAACTCGTCCTGAATGGCCAGCGAGTCGACGTGCTGGGCCAGATCGGGTTCGATCCTGTCACGGCGTGGGGCGCGGGCATGACCTCCTCCACCATGGATAAGACGCTGCGTCGCAAGGCATCGATCACCAGCGGCGACGCGAACGGCTCGGATGCGTTCGATCCTGCTGTGGAGTGGGACGGCTTCGCGGCCGACACGTTCGACGGACTCGGCGTGCGCTGAGTTATCCAGGCGGCGTGAAGGGCGGACCCGTCAGGGATCCGCCCTTCACCCTGCCTACCGGTCAGGCCTGGGCGCGCAGGGGCTGTTCGTCCAGCGCGGCGATCTCGTCTGGTGTCAGCTGGTAGCGTTCGTTGCACCAGTGGCACACGATTTCCTGGCCGCCGGTGTCGATCATGTCCTGGCGTTCGGCGGCGGTGAAGAACTTCAGGCTGTCGGCGGCGCGGTCGCGGGAGCAGCGGCATTCGAACCGGGCGGCCTGTGCGTCGGGGGCGAGGTGCAGGTCGAGTCCTTCGGTGGCGCGCTGGATGGCGGTCAGCAGGCCGCCCTGGCGGAGGCTGTCGGTCAGCTGGCCCATGGCGCGGATGTTCGCTTCCAGTTTCGCGAGGGTCTCGTCGGTGACGCCGGGCATCGCCTGGACGAGAAGACCGCCGGCGTGCGCGACGCGGCCGCCTTCCTCGTACACGCCGAGCAGAACGGCGTTGGGGATCTGTTCGGACACGCCGAGGTACATGCTGACGTCCTCGGCGATCTCGCCGCTGACGAGGGTGGCGCTGCCGGTGTAGGGTTCGCCGTTGTCGAGGAGGCGGGTAACGCCGATCTCGCCGTCGGTGCCGACCAGTCCGCCGACGTCGAGTTTGCCGTCGCGCTCGCGGACGGGCAGGTCGGCGTCGGGGTGGCGGACGTAACCGCGGACGCGGCCGTCGGCGCTGCCCTCGGCGACGACCCAGCCGACGGGGCCGCCGCCCTCGACGCGGACATTGACGCGACTGTCCGTTTTCTTGCCGAGCACGATGGCAAGGAGGGCGCTGGCGGTCATGGTGCGGCCCAGTGCGGCGGTGGCGGTCTTGGAGAGGCCGTGGCGGACGCGGGCGTCTTCAGTGATGCGGGTGGAGTCCATGCCCACGAGGCGCAGGGTGCCGTTGGCGGCCACGCCACGGAGGATGAACGAGTCGGGCAGAGGGGCAGTCATCCCGACACCTTAACGAATGGGGCGGGTTTCGGCTGTGCAGGTGCTCCCAATCCGGCGAGAGCATGTGAGAGGGGCGGAGCGTGCAGCGCGGGCGGACAGCAGAGAGTGGCGGGGCGTTGGGGCGTCTCCCAGTCGGGGACAATCGTGATATCCCTCTCTGTTCCTTATGCGGTACCTTCAGCGTTCTGGCGGGGAAGTCTCACGTGGTCTTCCTAGCATGAGAGGCCATGACGGCCACGAGTGGGACGTCCGCGCCCCGCGCGCGGCCGGCTCCTGACGCTCCTGTTTTCTTCGACTCCTGTCAGGTGCCCACTTCTTGCCCGACCCGCCAGTTATTCCGGGAGCGGACCGCCCGCTCCTGACGTAAGGAGTCCGAATGAAGAACAAGACCCTCAGCGCCGTGGCGCTGGCCACACTGTCCCTGACCCTCGCCGCCTGCAACAACAAGCAGGCTGGCGGCGCCGAAAGCACCCTGGTCATCCAGCAGTCCGCCGACATCCTGACGCTCGACCCGGGCACCACCTACGACACGTCCAGCGGTCAGATCGTCGAGAACATGTACGAGACCCTGGTCGGGTACGAAGGCAACGACATCACGAAGGTCGTGCCGGTCCTCGCCACCGAGTGGCAGGAAGGGCAGGACGGCAGGGAGTACCGCTTCACCCTGCGGGACGGCGTGAAGTTCCACACCGGCAACGACTTCACGTGCGCGGACGCCGAGTACACCATCCGACGTAACCTCGTGACGAACACCGCCGACAGCGGCAACTGGTTCCTTGCCGAGAGCCTGCTGGGCACCCCCAGCAACGCCAACGACGACACCAGCATCACCTGGGCCAAGATCAGCAGCGCCGTCAAGTGCGACGGGAACACCCTGATCTTCACGCTGCCTGCCGTGGACCCGGCGTTCATGACCAAACTGGCGTACATCGGCCAGGGCATCGTGGACAGCAAGCACGCCCAGGAAGTCGGCGAGTGGGACGGGACCGAAGCCACCTGGAAAGAATGGGTGGGCAAGGACATCCTGGGTAGCGAGCTGAGCAAGCAGCCCAGCGGCACCGGCGCGTACAAGCTGGTCAACCGCGATGCGAACGCCATCACCCTGACCGCCTTCGACGGGTACTGGGGCGAGGACAAGCCCCAGATCAAGAACGTGATCCTGCAGAAGGTGCCTGAAGAGGCTGCCCGCGTGCAGGCGTTCCTGAAGGGCGACGCGGACTTCATCGAGGTGCCCCGCGCGATCATCAGCAGCCAGCTGCAGGGCAAGCCCGGCGTGGCCGTGCTGGATGACCTGACGAACACCACCGCCGCCGGGTTCAGCATGAACCAGAAGATCGAGGCGGGCAGCGGCATGATCGGCAGCGGCAAGCTCGACGGTCAGGGCGTCCCCACCGACTTCTTCAAGGACGCCGACGTGCGCCGCGGCTTCGTGGCGTCCTTCGACGTGCCCACGTACATCGAGCAGGTGCAGGAAGGCAAGGGCACGGCCCGCAACTTCCTGCTGCCCGACTCCTTCCCCGGGTACGACAGCAACCTCGAAGCGGCGAAGTTCGATCCTGAACTCGCCAAGGCCGCCTTCCAGCGCGCCTGGGGCGGACAGGTCTGGGACAAGGGCTTCACGGTCAACGTCTCCTACCGCGCCGGAGCCCAGACCCAGCAGACGGCCATGGAACTGCTGAAGAAGAACATCGAAGCCCTGAACCCCAAGTTCAAGGTGAATATCGTCGCCAAGGAATGGAGCGAACTGATCAGCTCCAAGAACGTGCCCAAGGAAGCGATGGTCATGACCGCCTGGGCGCCCGACTACGCCGACCCGGACAACTTCGTGTCCACCTTCTACGCCAGCAACGGCTACTACGCCCCGCGCATCAACGCGCAGGACGCGCAGATCGACGGCTGGATCAAGGAGGCGCGCAGCACCACCGACACGGCCCGCCGCGACGAACTGTACGCGCAGATCGCCAAGCGCGCTCTGGACGAGGCGTACTACATCAACATGCCCGCCCAGCCGAACGTGTTCCCGTACCGGGACAACATCAAGGGGGTCAGCGCCGATACCTTCAACCCCATGATCGCCTTCACCAGCGGCACGTACTGGAAGAACCTCAGCAAGGAGTAATCCCCGCTGTCTGAACAACCGCCTCGGCCACACGGCTGAGGCGGTTGTTCGTGCCGCCGGGCTATCCTGCGGGCATGCTCGACGCCGAAACCCTCGAAGCCGGTTCCACGCGCCCCATCACGCTGCTGCTCGTGGATGACCACCCGGTCGTGCGCAAGGGCACGCGTGAACTGCTGGAAAGCGAGGCGGACCTGCGCGTGATCGGCGAGGCAGGCAGCGGCGAGGAGGCCATCCTGCGCGCGCGGGAACTGACGCCCGACGTGATCCTGATGGACGTCAGTATGCCCGGCATGAACGGCATTGACGCCACCCGCGCCATCAAGGCCGAGCGGCCCGGCGTGGGCGTGCTGGTCCTGACCAGCTACGACGACGACGCGTACGTGTTCGCGCTGCTGGAGGCGGGCGCCGCCGGGTACCTGCTGAAGAACGCCTCTGAAGACGACTTGCTCGGCGCCGTGCGCGCCGTGGCCGCCGGGGAGAGCGCGCTGCACCCCAGCGTGGCGAAGAAGGTCCTGGAACGCTTCAGCACCCACACCACCCCCACGCCCCCCGAGGACGACCTGAGCCCCCGTGAACTGGAGGTGCTGCGCGTGGCTGCCACCGGTCGCACGAACAAGGAGATCGCCCGGGACCTGGACATCAGCCCCCGCACCGTGCAGGTGCACCTGGCGAACATCTTCTCCAAGCTGGGGGTCGGGAGCCGCACCGAGGCGGTCCTGTACGGCATCAAGCGCGGCTGGATCGACCCGAAGAACCTGTAGGCGGCGCGTGACCGGGATGCTTCCACCCTTCCCGATGGCCCTCTCGCAGGCGGGCAGCGTGGCCGCGTTCGCCCGCGAACTCGCCGCTTACGCCTGCCCGGTGCTGCACGCGCACGGCGTCCGCGTGTGGGTTGTGCAGGACGCCGCCCTGACGCCCGCTGCCGAGGAGGGGCGTGGCCTGGCCCTCAGCGACGGCACCCTGGCACAGGAAGCCCTGACCGTCGGGGTCCTCATGGAGGACGGCATGCTCTCGGCCCTGCCGTTCGGCTGCGGCGTGCTGGAAGCCGTGGGCGCCAGCCCCGAGGGCCTGCACGCCCTGCTGGGCGCCGCGCCCCTGCTGGCCCTGGCGGTCGAGGGCGTCCAGGCCCGCGAGGCCAGGCGCGGCCACGGCCGCATCGCCGAGACCGTCGAGGGCCTCGTGCGGCGCCTGGGCGGCAGCCTGGACCTGCCCGAGGTCCTGACCGTCACCGCGCAGAGCGCCGCGCTGGCCCTGGGGTTCCGCCGGGCGTTCGTGGCGCTGTTCAGCGAATTTCAGGAGGGCGGCCGCGCCCGCACCGGCGAGGTCTTCACGCACGGCTTCGACGAGGAATTTCGCGGCGGGATCGGCGTGGGTCCCGTCACCTTCGAGGCCCTGGTCCGGCGCGGCGAGGCCATCCGCTTCGAACGGCTCCGCGACGCCGGCACCCCCCTGGCCCGTGGCCTGGAGGAACTCGCGCCGCACGCTGCCGTCATCGCACCCCTCTCGGCCCGCGGGCAGGCCCTGGGACTGCTGTACGTGGATACCCAGCAGCCCGGCGCGGGGGCCAGCGAGGACGACGCGCGGCTGGTCCTCGCGCTGGCCGAGCAGGCGTCCCTGGCCATCGACAACGCCCGCCTGTACGGCATCGAGACCCGCAAACGCGAGGCGGCCGAGGCGCTGCGCGAGGCAGGTGCCGCCCTGGCGGGCAGCCTGCACCTGAGTGACACCCTGACCCGCGTGCTGGAACGCGCCACGACCCTCTTCCACGCGGACGCCGCCGCCGTGTACGAACGACAGCCCGACGGGCGCACCGTGAACATCCGTTCCGCCGTGGGCCTCCCGAACGAGTACATGCTGCGCGTGCGCGCCAAGGTCGGCCTGGGCGTCACCGGGCGCGCCATCGCCGAGTGCCAGCCGGTCGCCGCGCGCGACCTCACGCAGGCGCACCTGGGCGGCAGCAGCCGCTATACCCGGCAGCTGCTGGCCGCCGGACGCTACCCGTACCGGGGCGTGATCAGCCTGCCCCTGACCACCCGCGCGGGCGTGTTCGGCGCGCTGACCCTGTACTGGCAGAACGAACTGCCCCTGGACGCCGACGATCAGGCGCTGGCTGCCGTGTTCGCGTCGCAGGCGGGGCTGGCGATCGAGAACGCGCGCCTGTACGAGGAGGAACTGCGCCGCGAGAACGAGGCCGCGCTCCTGCTGAACCTGGGCCGCAGCCTCAGCGAGGACCAGAGTGACGCCGCCCTGGCCGACGCAGCCCGTCTGGTCACGCACGCCATGAACGCCACGCGCGCCCTGATCGCCCTGAGCGACGACACCGGCGCGTTCACGCGCTGCGCGACGTACAACATTCACGTGCCGCCGCAGGCGGACCTGCACGCCCTGGCCGCCCAGCTGGGCCGCGGCGCCCGCGCCCTCACGCGCCGCTACACCCTGGCCGTCGCGGGCAGCGGCCTGATCGTCCCCCTGCGGGCCGAGGCGCAGGGCGAGCGCGGCGAGGACCTCCTGCTGGGCTTCCTGTACCTCGACGATCCGGGCACCGAGGCCCCCGGCGAGCACCTGCTGGCCCTGGCGCGCAGCGTCGCCGACCAGATCACCCAGACCCTCGTGCGCGAACGCCTCCTGACCGAACTGGAACGCCAGGAAGCCCGCTACCGCCAGCTGGCCGAGGGCGCCCACGACCTGATCATCAGCACCGACGCGAGCGGGACCATCACGTACGCCAACCCGGCCGCCGGGACGCTGCTCGAACCCCTGACCGGGCCGCTGCCCGGCGCGAACTTCCTCGACCTGCCCACGCCCGACACCCGCCCCGCCCTGCGCGCCGCGTGGGCCAGCGCCCGGCGCGCCTCCCGCGGCAGCCGCAGCGAAGTGCAGATCGGCCCGCACCGCCTGGAACTGCGCGTGGGCGTCATGGACGGCGGGCGCGGCGTGCTGATCGTCGGGCGGGACCTCTCCGAACTCCAGACGCTCGCCGACGAGATCGCCCGGCGCGGACAGGCGCTGGAGGCCGCCACCAGCCGCACCGTCGAGATGCGCACCTTCCTGACGCTGTTCACGCAGGCGCAGGAGGAGGAACGCCGCCGCATCAGCCGCGAACTGCACGACGACACCGCGCAGGTCCTGACCGCCACCACCCGCCGCGTCGCCCGCCTCGCCCGCGAACTCGACGGGCCGCAGAAGGACCGCGCCGACGACATCCTCGCTGACCTGAACGCCGCCATCGACGGCGTGCGCCGCTTCGCCCGCAACCTCCGCCCCAGCGTGCTGGACGACCTGGGCCTCCTCCCGGCTCTGGAGTGGCTGGCCACGCAGGCCGCCACGCCCACCCGCCTGGAGGTCAGCGGGCAGGAACGCCGCCTGGACTCCGCGACGGAACTCACGCTGTTCCGCCTGTCGCAGGAGGCCCTGAACAACGTCGACAAGCACGCCGGGGCCCACACCGCCGCCATCCGCGTGGCGTTCCAGGCCGGGCACGTGCAGGTCGCCATCCGCGACGACGGCCGGGGCTTCACCACCGATCAGGCACAGGAACGCGCACAGGCCGGTCACCTGGGCCTGATCGGCCTGCGTGAACGCGTCGCCCTGACCGGCGGCACCCTGGACGTGGACAGCAGCCCCGGCGCGGGCACCACCCTGACCTTCACCCTGCCCGGCTGAGCAATCGGCTCATATGGACTCCGGTTGAAAGGTTTGCAAAATCTTTCAACCCGAGCGGAGCGAGGAGGAGAGAAACGGGTTCCGGTCGTGGAGTTGGCAACCCGGTGTGGTTCCGGGTTGTCAACGAAACAAGCGGAATCCGTATCAGCGGCGCAGCAGGTCCTCGATGGCGTCGGCCAGATGCTCGGGGCTCAGGTGGGCGTCTCCGCGCGCCACGCGCAGTTCATAGGCGCGGCGCAGCACGTCTGCGTCCCGCCAGCCTTCGGGCGTCTGGAACTTGTAGCAGGCCAGTTCGACCTTCATGCCGTTCGGATCGCGGAAGTAGATGGAATCCATGAAGCCCCGGTCGCGTTCCAGCACCTCGATCCCGCGTGCCCGCAGCCGCGCCGGGGCGAGCTGGAAAGTCGCGCGGGACACGGTGAACGCCAGATGCTCCACGGTGCCCGGCTCACGCGGGGCGTCTCGCCCGGCGTCCACGCGGCCCTCGTCGGTGAAGACGGTCAGCAGGCGGCCGTCGCCGGGGTCGAAGTACAGGTGGTTCTCGGCGGGGTTGCCGAGGTTCGGCTGTTCGAACACGAATGGCATGCCCAGCACGCCCTCCCAGAAGTCCAGGGTGCTCTGGCGGGTGGAACCGACGATGGTGACGTGATGCAGGCCCTGCACCTGCACCCGGGGGTCGCTGCGGGTCATGCGTCAGGCTACCGCGTCAGCCGTAGCGCTTCAGGAACTCGTCGCGGGGGAGCCACGCCATTTTCGGGGTGTCCTCGCTGGGCGCGCGGGTCGTGCCGTACGCGACGCGCAGCAGCCGGAAGCCCAGCCCGTACCAGCGGGCCGTGGCCGGGGGGAGGTCCAGCAGCGTGAAGCCCGCCTGCGCCAGCGGCGCGTGGAAGAGGGTCACCGCGAACACCGCCTGCGCGTCCTGCAACTCCGGGCGCTCCTGCAACGCCGCGCCGACGTCGCGCAGGCTGCGCAGGTACGCACGGTACGCGGTCAGGGCGCTGCGGGACGCGAGGCCCACGATGCGCGGCGAGTGCAGGTGCAGTTCCGCCGTGTGGGCGCTGCGCGGCAGGGGCAGCGGTGCGGGCGCGTGGTCCAGCGGCGCGACCCGCATGACGGCGTCGGCGCGCTGCGCGAGGTCAATCACGCCATGCTGCCGCGCGAAGCGGTCCTCGACCAGCCGCATGTACCCGCGCAGGAACAGGTCGCGGCCCGTGCCCGTCCGCAGGTCCGGCACGTCACGCACCGGGACGGCGCGGTAACCCAGGCGCTTCAGGTCCGCCAGCAGCGCGGGCAGCTGAGCGGGGGTGGCGGTCAGCAGTGCCCCCGGCGCGGGCCGGTCGGCCGTGGGGGGCAGCGCATGCAGGCCTCGCCGGCCCAGCGCCGCCAGTGTCCGCAGGTCCGGCGGGGTGGCCCAGGTGGTGACCGGCTGCCCGGCCAGGACGTCCAGCAGTGAGGCCCCGGCCGGGTTGCCCTGCCCCCCGACCTCGTGCTCGGCGAGGTCCGCACGGTCCGCCTCGCGGGCCAGGGCAGGCGAGAGGAGCAGTGTGGCGCGCACCCCCGCTTCATTCAGGACGTACAGGGCGTCGGACAGCTCGGCGCGGGTCGTCACGGGCACACTCAGGCCGACGCGTGGATCGCCCGGGTGACCACCCTGCCACGCGCCGCCCTGACCGGCCCGGAGCGCCGCGCGCAGGGCCGCGCCGCCCGGCTGCAGAAGAGGGGAGTGTGGGGGCATCGGCGTCGACTGTAGCGCGCTTGGGGGGGCAGATGAGCGGCGCGCGTCACCCACCCCCGGAGCGTGAGGCTGATTTCTGAGCCTACTCTCATGTCCGGCGTCGTATGCTCCTGTCTAGTGATGCTTCAGGAATCCTTAAACTTTCCCGTGGGGCGTGTCACCCTGACCCGAGGCGGAACCGCATGAGGCCGCTGCGGATCGGTCTGTTCACCGACACGTTCCTGCCGGATCAGAACGGTATCGTGACCAGCGTGGCGCTCCTGAGCGACGAGCTGCGCGCCCAGGGACATCACGTGGACGTGGTGGCCCCGGACTTCCCCGAGCACATCGACACCCGCAGGGACGTCATGCGCGTCGACAGCATCCGGTACATGTTCCTGCCCACCTACCGGCTGGCGTGGCCCACCCGTAAGGACTTCACGCACCGCTACGACGTCATCCACACGCACACGCCCCTGACGCTCGGTCTCGCTGGCGCCCGGCTGGCCCGCAAGTGGGATATCCCGCACGTCGCCACGTACCACACGCACATCGAGGCGTACACGCACTACGTCCCCGGCATGACGACCCTGCAGCACCACACCGGCGTCGTCACCCGGGCCATGGCCCTGCACTACGGCAAGGCCGACGCGGTCATCACCCCGACCGCCGGCATGATGGACGTCCTGGCCGCCATGAAGGTCCGCAACCCGGTCGTGATTCCCACCAGCATCGACCCGCGCGTCCTGAACGCCGCGCCCGCCGTGCAGAGCCCCTGGCCGGAAGGAAAACGCCGCCTGCTCAGCGTGGGCCGACTCGCGCGTGAGAAACGCTTCGATCACGTTCTGGACACCCTGGCCGGACTGCCCGACGCGCACCTCGTCCTGCTCGGCGAGGGCCCGGAACGCGACCACCTCGAAGCGCACGCTGCCCGCATCGGCGTAGCGGACCGCGTGACCTTCCTGGGCGTGCGGCCCTGGACTGACATCGGCGCGTTCTACCGCCTCGCAGAACTGTTCGTGTTCGCCAGCGATACCGAGACGCAGGGACTGGTGCTGCAGGAAGCCCAGCTGATGGGCGTGCCGGTCGTCGCGGTCGGGGCGCGCGGCACCCTCAGCGGCGTCGCGCACGAACGCAGTGGGTACCTCGTCACGCCCGGCGATGTGAACGCCCTGATCGCCTACAGTCGCGACGTCCTGACTGACCCGGCGCTGTGGGCGCGCCTGTCAGCGGGTGCGCGCAGCTTCGGGGTGAGCACCACTCCGCACGGCGTGGCGCAGCGCGTCCTGGACGTCTACAGCCACGTGCTCGGCATGCCGCGCGCCATCGCCTTCCCTGACGAGATCAGCGGTCATCCCCGAAGTACCCTCGCGTATGACCAGTGATGTTCCTCACGTGCTGCCACAGGAAGGGCAGCACGCCCCGGTCCAGGCGCCGCGCGCTCGTCTCCACCAGCGCGCGGCGCACGTAGGCGATCTCGCCGGTGCGGGCCAGTTCCTCGCCCAGGATCACGTCCTCGTACGCCTCCACCTGCGGGTACCCGCCCACCAGGAGCGCCGCCTCTCGCGAGAAGGCCATGTTCGCGCCCGCCAGATTTGGGCGCCCGATCACGCGCGCCACGTGCAGGAACGCGCTGTAACTCGTTCCCGACGCCAGCGCCCAGTGCCGCGCCACACCGGAAAACCGCATCGGGCCGTACAGGGCCGTGCGGCCCGGCGCGGCCCCGTTCAGGGCCTCCAGCCAGTGCGGGACCGGCAGCGAATCGGCGTCCGTGCTGGCCACCCAGTCCGTGCGCGCCGCCTCCAGACCCATCTGACGGGCGCGGGCCACACCCCGCTCCTCGCAGCGCAGCACCCGCGCGCCGGCTGCCCGGGCGATTTCCATGGTCGCGTCACGGCTGCCGTTATCGACCACGATCACCTCGCGAGGCGGGAGGGTCTGCCGTTCCAGCGCGCGCAGCGTGAGGGGCAGGTACTTCGCCTCGTTGCGGGCGGGAATGACAACCGTGAACTCGGGCACCTTCACACCCTAGCAGGCCGGGACGAATGTGCCCAGGCACGCCGGGGTCAGCCGTGACGGTACGCCGGTCCTTCGTGGACCGCCTGCCGCTGCGACCGGAGACACTGGGGCCACTGCTGGCCGCCATGGTCACGCTGGCCACCGCCGAAGTGGTCCGCAGCGGCATCTACGGCGGGTACCTGACCCAGGCGGTCGACACCCACTTCGGGCTGCCGCTGGCGCTGGGAGGCGTGGCCTACACGGTCCATTTCGCGACCGACACCGTGATGCGCGGTCCGGCCGGCGTCATGATCAACCGGTTCGGCCTGCGGGCCGCGATGCTCGGCGGCGCCCTGCTGAGCGTCCTGGCGATCGCGCTGTTCATGGTGGCGCACACCAGCTGGCTGTTCCTGCTGGCCGCCGCCCTGCACGGCCTGGGCTTCGCCGTCATGTGGCCCGGCACCATGAACTTCGCTGCGGACGCCGCCCGCGACGGGTACCACGGACGCGCCCTGACCCTGGTGGGTACGGCCATCACGCCGTTTTCCGGCCTGGGGTTCCTGCTGTTCGGCGCGCTGGCCAAACGCGACGACAACGTGCCGCTGCTGGTCGCGCTGGCCCTGCTGACCCTGGGGGCCCTGCTGGCCCTGCTCGTCCCGGCCCGGCGGGTCCTGCAGCCCCGCGAGGAGGACGCGGGCGGTCCGCAGCCCGTCCGTTCGGTGACGCGCGCGCTGGTGCCGCTGCTGCCCGCCGCGTTCATGCAGACCATGACCATGTCGCTGCTGGGCCCGCTGCTGTTCCGCATGGCGCCCGACCTGGGCCTGAACTACTGGGGGCTGGTGGGCCTGCTGGTGGTCGGCGGCGGCGTCGCCTTCGGCAGCATGCCCCTCACCGGCCGATTCGCGGACCGTGGACGCGCCCGCCTGGGCGTCATGGTCGGGTACGGCCTGCTCAGCCTGGGTTTCCTGGGCTTCGCCATGACCCCGCAGCAGTGGGTGCTGTACCTGCTGGCCGTGGTGGCCGGGCTGGGCTACGCGTTCCTGACGCCCGCGTGGGCGGCGCTGGTCACTCACGTGCTGCCCGCCGAGCAGCGGCCCGCCGCGTGGGGCGTGCTGATGACCGTGGAGAACGGCGGCATGGCCCTGGGGCCACTGATCGGCACCTTCGCGCTGGGGCAGGCGGGCGTGCCCGGCCCGTTCATTGTCGGCGCGGTTCTGGCGGCCGTCACGGCCGGTGGGTACGCGGCGTTCGGGCGGGCGTTCCGTGGCGCGGCGGCGTAGGGCGCTCGGCGGGGCGGCGTTCCTGCTGGTGCCCGCCGTGCTCGCGGAACTGCTGGGCCGCGCCGCCGGGTGGGGCGCGCTGGGACACGGACCCCGCGACGGCTGGAAGGTGGCCGTGACCTTCGACGACGGACCGGGTGACCGCACCCGTGAACTGCTGGAGATTCTGGCGCAGTACGGCGCGCGCGGCACGTTCTTCGTGACCCGACCGGCCGCTCAGGCCCACCCGGAGCTGCTAGACGCCATCGAGGCCGCCGGGCACACCCTGGACGCCCACGGCGTCTGGCACCGTCACGCGCTGACCCTGACGCCCTGGATGGAGTGGGCGCAGGTCGCGTGGCACCCCCGCCCGCAGCGGGTGGGCCTGCACCTGTACCGCCCTCCGTACGGGGGGCACAGCCCGCTGACCCGCCTGTTCGCCCGGCTGGCGGGACGGCAGGTGGCGCTATGGGACACCGAGAGCCGTGACTGGACGGACGCCGAGCCCGCATCCTTGGCCGCGCAGACCCTGGCGCGCGTGCAGCCGGGCAGCGTGATCCTGCTGCACGACGGTCCGGCCGGAACGCCCGCGCTGCTGGACGCGCTGCTGCGCGGCCTTCAGGAGCGTGGGCTGGCGGTCGTGCCCATGCATGAACTGCCCCCGCAGCGCATCATCCTGCTCGGCGGGCTGAAGCGTCTACGCGACAGTTACGGCGCGTGACACCCGTGTGAGGCGGGGAGGAGGTGGTCCCCCTCATCCCCGCCTCTCTGCTGATCAGCCCTGCGGTTTGCTGACGCGCTGCCGCCCGGCCAGCGCGCGGCCCAGCGTGACCTCGTCGGCGTACTCCAGCGCGCCGCCCACCGGCAGGCCGTACGCGATGCGGCTCACGACTGCGCCCAGGGGCTCCAGCAGCCGCTGAAGGTACAGCGCGGTCGCGTCACCCTCCACGGTCGTGCCGGTCGCCAGGATGATCTCCTGCCCCTCCTGCACGCGTGGCAGCAGTGGGCGGATGTGCAGTTTGTCCGGTCCCACCCCGTTCATGGGGCTCAGTACGCCGTGCAGCACGTGATACAGGCCGCGGTACTCGCCGCTGCGTTCGATGGCGATCACGTCGCCGGGTTCCTCCACGACGCAGATCACGCTCTGGTCGCGGCTGGGGTCGCTGCACACGTCGCAGCGGTCCGCATCCGTGATGTTGAAACACACCGGGCAGGTGTGCAGGTCCCGCTTGGCTTCCAGCAGCGCCCGCGACAGGCGCTCGATGTCTTCGCGCGGCTGCTCGAACAGGTGGAACGCCAGCCGCTGCGCGCTCTTGGGCCCGATCCCGGGCAGACGCGACAGCTCACGGATGAGCGCCACCAACGACGGAGGGTACTTCACTTCAACCCCTTCACCACCACCGGCCACCGGGCCGGGCAGAATCGAACCACGTCAATGGGCGCGGCCACCCACCGCCCACCGGCAGGGGTGGCCGACCACGCCGGAATCAGAAGCCGGGAATGCCCAGGCCGCGCGTGGCGTCCTGCTGCAGGGCGTCCGCCTTCGCGCTGGCGTCCTGAAGGGCAACCAGAATCAAGTCCTCCAGCGCCTCGACGTCATCGGCGTCCACCGCCTCGGGCTTGATCTTCAGGGCCGTCACCTTCCCGTGGCCGTTCATGGTAACGGTCACGAGGCCGCTGGCGCTGCCCTCGACGGACTGCGCGGCAAGGTCCTCCTGAATCTTCGTGGCGGCCATCTGGGCCTGCTGCATCTGCTTCATCAGCTTCTTCATGTCCATGGTGCTTGCTCCTTTCACCCTGCGGGGAGGTCCTCACCTGGGCCCACCGGACCCGGGACCTCCCGGATGCCCCAGTGTAGCGCGGGCGCCCGGCGCGGCACTGAGCGGGCCGTCACCAGCCGGCTGTCCGTGCCTTCCTGACAGCGGTATTCAGGGAGACTGAGGGGTTTTCTCAGTCTTCCTGAAACGAGCAGCGCGAGGACCCGCCGATATCAGCGGTCGGAAGTGAAGTTGAAGGGCGTGCCGTTGGCCCTTCAATGGAACTGGAAACCGCTGTGACACATCAGCCTGAACCTCACACCAGCAGCTGAGAGGACTCGCCGGCCAGCAGGTCCCGCACGCTGCCGAGCACCGCTGCGGCGTCCTGACCGGGCTCGACCTGCGTCCAGTGGCGCCGCACGACGCCGTGCGGGTCCACCAGGAACGTCTCGCGGCGGGGGCGGCGGACCTGCTCGCCGGGCCACGGGTCGTCCAGCAGGTCGAACTGCGCGCTGACCCGCTGCGCCTGATCGTTCAGCAGCGGGTAGTCCAGCTGGCAGACACCGCGGAACTTCAGCTGCTCCTGACGCGGATCGCCGTTGATGCCCACCACGTCCACGTTCAACGCCTGAAAGTCCGCGAGGTGCGCCTGATACTGCCGCGCCTGCAGCTGACAGTGGGAGGTGGCGGTTTTCGGGAAGAAGAACAGCACCCTCCAGCGGTCCGCGGCCGGAGCGTAGGGTCGGCCGTTGTCCTGCGTGAGGTCCAGGGTCGGAATGTGATCACCGGTGGAAATGGGCATGAGACCAGTCTAGGGAGGGACGGGACTGAGGATGCTGGGGCGGTCCTCAAGATCCCCTTGGGGTGTCGGGGGCACGAGGGGAGTTCAGACCCGGCGGGTTACAGCGCGGGGGTGCGGGTGCCCTTGGCGCGGCGGTACAGCTGCGCGGGGCGGCCCACGCCGCTGCGGCGCTCGCCGCTGGGGGTCAGGCTGCCCTGCGCGAGCAGCCGCTTGCGGAAGTTCCGCTTGTCCAGCTTGCGGTTCAGGATCGCCTCGTACACGCCCTGCAACTCGGGCAGGGTGAAGGTGTCGGGCAGGAATTCCAGCGCGAGGTTCGCGTACTCCAGCCGCAGTTGCAGGCGGCCCAGCGCGCGGTCCAGGATCGCCTGGTGGTCGAAGGCCAGTTTCGGGGTGCGGTGGGCGGGCATCCACTCGGCGCCCAGGGTGTGCCCGCCGCCGCTGACGCTGATGGTGCCGTGCGGCAGCACCGCGAGGTGCGCGACGCTGACGATCCGGCCGCGCGGGTCGCGGTTGATCTCCCCGAACGTGAAGAACTGTTCGAGGTGGCGGGGTTCGAGTTCCACGCTGGTCTCGGTGCGCAGTTCGCGCAGGGCCGCCTCGTGCAGTTCCTCGCCGGGGTGGACGAAACCGCCGGGCAGCGCCCAGTCGCGCGCGTGGGGCAGTTCGCCGCGTTGCACGAGCAGGACGTGCAGTTCCCCGGCGTGCATGGCGAACGCGGCGACGTCCACGGCCAGCCCGACCTGCGTGGCGCCTCTGGGCAGCGCGAGGTCGGTCACGCGCGCTCCGGGCGGCGGGGGTGGGGTCGGGCGGTCATGGCGTGATGCTAGGGTTTGTGTCCCCGGTACGTCAAGGGGAATAGTGTCCTGCGGGCGCGGATTTTCACACGTGACAGCGGGGTTTACGCCGGGCTTTGCGTGCCCGCGGCCTGCGCCTCGGCGTGGCTGACCAGCACGTGGGCGCGCAGCAGTTCCGCCACGCTCCACGCCTGGAACGGGCACCCGCCGGGCCGCAGGCTGTCCCCGGCGAACACCTCCGACACGTGCCCCAGTCCGGCTTCGAGCACGTGCCCACTCAGGCCGCGCAGCGCCGCCCGCGCCCGTCCGACCTCGCCCTGCGCCAGCAGCAGCTCCACGAACGCTGTCAGCGGCCAGGGCCACACGGTCCCCTGGTGGTACGCCGCGTCCCGCTGCACCTGCGCGCCCCCGTAATTGCCCCGGTACCGCCCGTCCAGCGGGGACAGCGTGTGCAGCCCGACGGGGGAGAGGAGTTCCGATTCCAGCTGCGCGGTCGTCGCGGCGACCAGCGCCGGGCTGGTGGGCGTGTCCGGCAGCGCCAGCGCGATCGCCACGTTCGGGCGGACGCTGCGGTCCGGCGTGCCGTCCGCCGCCAGTGTGTCCACGTACGCGCCCTGCCAGAACGCCGCGAAGCTGGCCTGCGCGCGCGCCAGGGTGTCCGCGAAGCGCGCCTCCTCACCCAGCGCCGCCGACAGGCGCGACTCGGCGCCCAGTGCGGCCAGCCACAGGCCCTGCACCTCGATGGGCTTCCCGTGGCGGGGCGTGACGACCCAGCCCTCGATCTTCACGTCCATCCACGTGAGCTGCACGCCGGCCTCCCCGGCCAGCAGCAGCCCGTCCGCCGGGTCCATGCGGATGCCGTGATCGGTGCCGCGCACATGCCAGTCCAGCAGGTCGCGCAGCTGCGGCAGGGCCTCCCGCGCGAAGGTCGCGTCGCCGGTGACGGCCACGTAGCGTTCCAGCGCGACCGCCAGCCACAGCGCGCCGTCCACCGTGTTGTACCCGGCGCCCTGCCCGTCGTCGTGGAAGTTGTTCGGCGTCAGGCCCCGGCGCAGGCTGCGCAGAAACGTGCCCAGGAGGTCGCGCGCCTCGGCGTGCCGCCCGGTCAGCAGGGTCAGGCCCGTCAGGGCGATCATCGAGTCGCGGCCCCAGTCCGCGAACCACGGGTACCCGGCGATGACCGTCACGCCCTGCGGCTGCGTCCGCCGCACCAGGTACGCGTCCGCCGCGACGGCCAGCGTGGCGACCAGTTCGTCCGGCACGCCCGTCGTGACCTGCGCCCGCACGGCCAGTTCGCGGCGGCGCGCGGCCTCGTCGGCGTAC
Source organism: Deinococcus sedimenti (assembly GCF_014648135.1). Taxonomy (NCBI): domain Bacteria; kingdom Thermotogati; phylum Deinococcota; class Deinococci; order Deinococcales; family Deinococcaceae; genus Deinococcus; species Deinococcus sedimenti. The sequence continues at coordinate 297,375 of NZ_BMQN01000002.1, forward strand.
GCCGCCCACGGGTCGAGAACCAGCGCCTGCGCCACGCCCGGCGTGACCGCCTGCACCACCAGCGCCGCGCGCCCCCCGCCCGCCGGGAAGCTCAGTTCCCACAGCGGCGTGCCCAGGGTGGACTCGGTGTCCGGCTCGCCGCGCGCCAGATCGTGCCGGTAATGCACCCGCTGGGGCGCGGGCCGGGGGTCCAGGGCGTCGATCACCGCGCCCGGCGCGTGTACCTGCACCCGCGTCTGCGCCTCGCCCTGCACCGTCACCTCGCGGCCCGCCCCGTGGAAGGCCAGCGTGGGCACCCGCTCGTGCACGACGTGCATGTCCCGGTCCACGAAGAAACCCCCCAGCCGCAGCGCCACCGGATCGCGGCTCTGGACGTCGTACAGGAACACCACCGCGCCCGACCCGCGCGGCATGAACGCCCGGCGGCGCACCCGCACGCCCGCGAACAGCTGCTCCCGCTCGGGCAGCAGGTCGCTCAGCGACGCGCCGGTCAGCCAGCGCAGCCCCTCGCCCTCGAAGGTGTCCGGGGCGATCTCCAGGGCGTGCAGGGTCGTCTCGCGCACGCCGTCCGCGCCGGGCACGCGCAGCACCTCCAGCGGCGAGACCAGATGCGTGCGCCGCTGCACCGGCGGCAGCTGACTGGCCACTAGCCCCGAGTAGCAGCGGGTCGGGACGCCCGCCAGGCTGCTCAGCGCGAAGCCGCCTAGCCCGTCGGTCAGCAGGACCTCCAGGTCCGGGGTGCGGGCGGTCAGGGAACCGAAGGGAAAGGTGACGGGCGCGGCGTCCATGCGCGCCAGCATGGCACGAAGGCGCCGCATGGAACGCGCGTGGTAGACTGAGGGGTACCGTCCGCCCCGTGGGGTGGGCGCAGCCGCCCGGGAAGCCAGCGTGCCCCGGAGCGCGGCGGAGGTGATGAACATAGCGAAAGAACACAAGGTCAACGAGCAGATCCGCGTGCGCCAGATCCGACTGATCGGCGCCGAAGGCGAGCAGGTGGGCATTATTGACACTCGCGACGCCATGAACATGGCCCGCGAGGCCGGGATGGACCTCGTCATGGTCAGCCCGCAGGCCGTCCCCCCCGTCTGCCGCCTGCTCGACTATGGCCGGTTCCGCTACGAGCAGCAGCAGAACGAGAAGGAAAACCGCAAGCGCGCCCGCGCCCAGGAAGTCAAGGCGATCAAGTTCCGCGTCAAGATCGACGACCACGACTTCAACACCAAGACCGGGCACGTGCGCCGCTTCCTGGAAGAAGGGCACAAGGTCAAGGTCACGATCATGTTCCGCGGCCGTGAACGCACCCACCCGGAACTCGGCGAGCGCATCCTGGTGCGCGTCGCGGAGTCCCTGGCGGACATCGGCGCGCCCGAAGGCACCCCGAGCATGATGGGCATGGACATGAACATGATCATGACCCCCCGCGCCGAGAAGCCCGCGAAGAAGGAACGCTCCGCCGAGGACGCCCCCAGCGCCCCGGCCACCGCCGCCGAGCCCGCCCCCAGCGAGCCCGTGGCGAACGCTGGCGCGTAAATCCTGACCTGCGAGCGCCCGTCCCGCCTGGGGCGGGCGTTCCTGTTACCGCGTGGAAGGCCCGCGTTTGTGGACGCGACCACCCTCCCTGATGCTTTAAATAGTAAACTGACTTCCGTGGGCGACGCCCACCCGGAGGAACCCCATGATCAAGATGTACACCACCACCTGGTGCCCCGACTGCCACGCCGCCAAACGCGCCCTGACCAGCAAGGGCCTCGCGTTCGAGGAAATCAACATCGAGCAGGACGACAGCGCCGCCCAGTACGTCATGAGCGTCAACGGCGGCAAACGCAGCGTCCCCACCCTCGTGCACGGCGACACCGCCGCCAGCCTCAGCGGCTTCCGCCCCCAGAAACTCGACGCGTTCCTGGCCCAAGCCGGACTGTAAGAATCGTCGAAAGTCAAAGGTTGATGGTTGATAGAGGGATGTCCTCCATCAACCATCAACCTTCTCCTATCACCCCTTCTTTATCCGTGCGGCTTCGCGCGCCGTCACGGTGCCATCGACCGCGACCGTGTACGCCGTGACGACCAGCTCGGTGGGCGTGAGGTCCAGGCGCAGGAAGCCCGGCTGACCGAAGGCCGCGAAGGCCGCCGCGTGCGAGCCCGATGCACCTCCCCCCACCTCGCCCGCCGCGCCGGACACCGCCGTCCACGTGCCGGGACACTCCGGCTGCGGCGCGAAGACCTCCAGCGCGTGCACGTGCCCGCTCAGGATCAGATCCGCCGCGCCGCACACCGACCCGTACAGGTCCCGCACCGCGCCGCCCTTCTGGAACTCGAACGGGAACCGGTCGTACGCCCCGGCGTTCCCGTGCTTCCCGTTACTGAACAGCGGGTGATGCCCAAGCACCAGCCGCCAGCGCGCCCCGCTGCCCCGCACCGCGCCCGACAGCCACGCCCGCTGCGCCTGATCCCACGCCCCACCGGGCCGCTCTGAGGGCCGCAGGCCCGGCAGGTACGCCGCCAGCGGCGCGGTATCTACGCCGAAGAACTCCGCCAGTGCCCCCACCGGCGCACGGTAGGTGCGCGCAGGCATCACCCACTGCGGATTCACGCGCGAGTACGCCACCTGCACGTCCGCGCCACGCGC